>JAJDHD010000006.1 GCA_030266015.1 Christensenellaceae bacterium OttesenSCG-928-K19
AATATTGTTCTGAATTCTCATTTTATAATCCTCCTTGATTTATTTTCGGCTTCTTGCCGTAAAATGAGATTAACTTCGTTTTGACCTTTTTCTTTCTAAACACCCTGCCAACGTCCCGGGATTGCATGGGTTTAGAACAGCGGCCAAATCCTCCGTTATATGCTCTATCGGTATTCCTTTAGAAAAACTTTAGCGTTTTTTTAAATATTTTTTAATATTTTTTTCGCATTGTCTAAAAACCGCTTTGCAATGCTGTTTTTCACTAATTTTTTTCTAAAGCAACTCGCCGATAGCACAATCTTTTCTTTTATAAACCACCCAGCTTTTCCCAAAACATATATAAGCACTTTTTTTCTTCAAAAATCTTTGCGCAAAAAAGCCGCCTTCAATAAAAGAAAGCGGCTCTTTCAATCTTCTTATCTTCCCCTATGCGTCCAGCGGCTCAGCATTTGCAAGCAAATACTGCTCTGCCTCCAATGACCAAAGCCCATCGTTCCTATCGCAAATTTCCGCCAGCTTTGCAAACAGCGGATTGCTCTTTCCCTTTTCCGCAAAATCATCAATTGCCGTCAATGGCAGTTTAATATGGTTATAGATAAGCTTTTTCCCGCCTGGAATATTGGGAAGGTTCAAAACAGATTCGGCCGCTGCATCTATCCCGCCTATGTGTGTAACCAGAATCGAAGGATCTATCTGCTTCTTTGTGGACATCGACAGTCCTTCTAGCATATCATCCACATTGCCACCATTTGTCGCAACGATATGTGTAGAATAATAGTGAACATTATAAAAATTCATGCTAGCAGAGAATTGTGTGTCAGAAGGCCCCGCAAAGAAGTTGAGGCATCCATCATACGCAAGCAACGCGTCTGCCTGTTCCACCACGCTTTTTACAGGCGCAAATACAATGACATCATTAAACCCTTCCCCATTGGTATATTCCTTCAATGACGACACGGGGTCTTCCATGCCACCTGTATTTACATAAACAAGCTTAACCCCTTCTTTCGCTGCCATCTCAGGCGAAAGTAGCTTTGCCGCCCGAGCAAGCCTTTTATCATCAATATCAGTCACTACAAGCATGCCCGGTTTTTGCTTCCGGTGTATAATGTAATCTATAAAAGCAAGACCCATTGGGCCAACGCCGGCAAGAGCCGCCATGTTGCCGCCTTCCACAGGCTCCATCACATGTGTATATTCGCTTTTTATTGTGTGATAGCAAGAATGTGCCGCACCAATTACACAAGAAATTGGCTCTGTAAGCGCACCATAATAGAAAGCATCTCCTTCATATGGCAACACATAACCGCCTTCCACTACAAAACCGGGAACAATTCCATACGTTCCGTTGCCACCAATATTGGCGTAGCTGTATCCAATCGCTTCGTATGTTTCCTTCATTGCCGTTTGAATAATAAAACGTTCCCCTGGCTTATATTTATTTTTCCACTTAGCGCCAACCTCTACAATCTCCCCGCAGAATTCATGGCCCACAATTGTCGGATTTTCCTTTACATTATCCGGAACCCGTCTGTGATCCTCGCCCAAAAGGGCAGCTTTATAGGACGACATGCAAATGCTGTCCACCACCATCTTGACCAGCAGTTCATCGTCTTTCAGGGGGGGCAGCTCGAATGTCTCCACCCGCAAATCCTTTTTTCCATAAATCCGTAATGCCGTTGTTTTCATTCGTTGCCTCCTTAATTTATATCAATTGTACATTTTTACGCGCAGCTTCGCGCACAATCTCTTCCTCAAGTTCATCATCTGATACAAGAATATCAATATCTTCCATCCGGGCAAATGTAAATGGCATAATTTTATCCACTTTTTTGCTGTCCATCAGAATAATTTTTCGCCGCGCACGGCTTATCACTTCTTTTTTTATTTCACATTCGGTATATGTGCCACTTGTAAAGCCATTTTCCATAGAAAATCCACTGGACGCCATAAATGCAACGTCAATATTTACTTCCCGTATAAACGCGCAGGAATTCACACCTGATACGGAAATTGTATTCCTGTTCACCTGCCCGCCAACCAGTGTCACGCTTGGTTTTTGCTTTTTTATCAGCTCCATTGCAATGTTCACGCCAGATGTCATGATAGAAAGATATTCATCTTCCATTTCCCGTGTAAAAAGCATCATCGTAGTGCCGCTGTCTATATAGATGGAACGTCCACGCTCAATAAACTGCTGTGCCTTTTTGGCAATTGCAAATTTTTGCGCAACATTCTCCAAGGTTCGCTCAGAATAAATATCTTCCGCCGCAATCGATAGTCTGCTCATTGCAACTGCCCCACCACGCGTGCGTCTCACAAACCCGTTATCCTCCAGATATTTCAAATCACGCCGCAGCGTCATACTTGAACAATCCGGAAAGCTTTTCTCGAGATCCTTCAGCTTTACTTCACCGCGCGCACGCAGCAAATCCTTTATTCCCTCTCGTCTTTCTGTCTTCATAGTGGCCCCTCATTTTCCTATGGTTTCTATCATATCATATCATTCTTTTGTAATGTTTACAACAATATTTTTAACAATTAATGTTCGTTTCTATCACGTGTTGTCTTCTTTTTAACAATATGGTTTTTTGAATTGACATCACGTGAACACTATAATAATATAATAATGTAGTAAATAGTAAATAACCGTGAAAGAGAATGGGTATGTATGATCTCTAAAATCAATATCATTCTGCTTGGCATTATCAACGAAAATCCAATGAACCCATATGAGATGACCAAATACATCCAGGACCTTGAATTACGCTCCTGGCTTCCCATTTCCGATTCTTCCATTTATACCGCTGTAAAAACAATGAATCAAAGGGAGCTGATCACCGGCGAAACAATGCGCGCCGGCAACATGCCCGAGAAAACTGTTTATTCCATTACACCACACGGTAAGCGACAGTTCATTAACGCATTGGAATCCATACTGGTCAGCACCCACATTGACTATATATCCATGACAATCGTCCTGCTGTTCATTCATTGTCTGCAAGAAAAGCGCTGTCGGGAGTTGCTGGAAAAAAGGCTGCATATATTGCGGTCTGAGCGCACGAGAGTAGAAAATCAAAAAAACAGGATAAAGCGCTCTGATATGGGACTCTCTATGTTAACCGCGCAGGAACGTATTATCAAATTGCTGGAATTGGAAATCGATACAACACTCGATCTCATATATTATATATCCACACCTGAATTTTCAAAAAAACTGATGAACGAGAATCTTTCTTCCATTTACACGGAATTAGCAAAACACAATTCCCCACGTTAAGCCGCATTGATATTTTATCTGTTATAGATTCCGACCAAAAGCGCAAATAAATCGGTTTGCAACACAACGCCGCCTTGCTTTGCGTCAAAATCAATCTGTCCTAATCTGTAAATGCTATGGCGAAGCTTTTGAGCGCTGAAAGACTTGCAGTTTCCTATCGCCCTCTTTGCAGACCACTCTTTCGCCCCCGTTTCTTCCATAATATGCATAATTGTCTTTCTTTCGGAAAAACCCGCATCCTTACAAGCACGCGCCACCAGCATTTGTTTAAAATTACCTGCCAACAGCGAAATGAGGCTAACCGGGTTTGGCTCTTCCTCCAGTAGCCTGTCAATGAGAACCTTTGCCGCCGCTTCGTTGCGGGAGCAAAAATTATCATGTATTTTAAACACATTATACTCCAGAGATTTTGACACATACTTTTCAATATCCTGTTGCGTAATATTTCCCTTGCTCACCGCGGCAAGCTTTTCAACCTCATTGATCACCACCTGCAAATCTCCGCCGCATAGCTCCCCCAGCAAGCGCGCATTCTTCTCCGTGATCATCAGATTTCTTTGCGAAACTTCACCCGTCACAAAATCCGCCAGTTGCTTTTCGTTCAAAGGAGCACAATCCACCACCATGCCCTGCTGCTCGATTTTTTTATAAAACTTTTTCCTTTTGTCCAGCTTTCCCTTTATACCTATCACCAGGTAATTGCCGGGCGGCATAACAGCAGCATCCAGTGATCCCGTATACTCTGCAGCGCAGGCCGACGAAAGTATATCCGTATTTCGAATCACAATCACCCTCTTGTCGCTCATAAAGGGCAAGGTTTCCATAGCACGGGCAACATCCCCCGCATCCGGCCTTTCTTCGAAATACGACACATTAAGCTCTGGCGTTTGCACATCCAAAAGATCAACCGCTTGCCGCACGCCTGCTGCTTTCAAAAATTCATCCTCTCCATAAAATAGGATATATTGCTTAGCCTGTCCATCTTTTAATTGCGCTATCGCTTGCTGATACTGCATAAATTCCTCACTTCATCATCCTCACCGTCATTTCGTTATCTGTGTCCCACATAAATATCAATGCTCCGCTTTGCGCAGTCTGGCACACTTCGATTTCGTTTGCGGCAATCAACCTTAATACCTGCGGTTCGGGCAGCCCTTTTGCATTTTCTTTTTTCACGGATACTGCAACTACATCCGGGTTTGTCCTGTCTAATACACGTTGTGTCACACTGTCCGCAGTTCCACCTTTTGCAATTTTTAACATGTCAACCACAGGAAGCGCCGATTCTTCCAAAACATCTGCTTTTGTCTGTGCCAACAAGCAAACAGGCCTCCCGTCCAAGCTGACTACCACGGAATAATTCTTGCCATCCGTGCACAAAAACTCCAGCGCAACACCGCCGCCTAAATCAATTCTATCATATAATCCATAGGTTTGTATTCTTATTTCACCGTCCCATTTTTTTGGTATGTAATTTCGCGGCACTTTCAGCAGATCAACCTGCCCGGATTTCACAAGCGTTCCAAGGTTGTTTGTCCTGTCATTTGTGATAATCGCCATATCATAGCTCAAATGGTTGTTTTCCGTGTAAGCCTCCACTTGGGAGCGTTGCAGGTTCCCGCCATTGTCTATCAGGTAATCTCCTTCTTGTGTACGGATATGGATTGCGTCACCCGTCCCCACGTCAAGCATTGTGATCTCCAGAACGTTTTTGTTTACGGCAACAGACAGACCTGCACCCAAAATAAGAATACCGGCAACCACCGCCACTAATACAGCTTTCCACTTTTTTCTGATCAAAAGATAATCCGAGCAAATAAAAATCAGGCCAAACGCCAGCAGCCCTCCCCATACCGGAAAGCCTTCCACCGTTATGTAACCAATCTGTTCTTGCGCTAAAATAGTATTAGCCTGCAGAAGCAACGTCAACGCAAGCTGCGGAACAACGGCCAGAATTGCAGCAAACGGAGGAAAAAAAGAAAAAACAGAAAAGAACAGGCACATCACAACGGCAACCGACGCAAGTGGGATCGCATAAAAATTCGCCAGCGGTGCGATGATCGATATACTGCCAAAATAATAAGCTGTTAGAGGCATCACTGCCGCACTCGCAACACATGATACAAAGAACAATGAAGAAAACGTATTTGAAAACTTTATTTTGTCCAGCCATCGGTTGATTGCCGGCATCAGGCACAATAATGCAAAAACAACACTATAAGACAACAACAAACCCGGCATGAAAAGCAACGGCGTGCCAAAGATACTCAATGTCATCAGCAAGGCAATGCAAAGAAATGTCAACGTGTCCCGCCCTTTAAACCGCCACCGTCCTACCAACATCATAGCCGTCATAATCACAGCACGCACCACAGATGGTGCAAGTCCCGTCAAAAGTGCATAAAAGGCCAATAGTGCCAGCACAAGGATAAAACGAAGGTTCCGGGCTACTTTAAGCTTTTTCAGCAAAAACAAAAGCACGCCCGCAATAATCGTAATATGCAAACCGGAAATTGCAAGCACATGGGATATCCCTGTTTGGGAAAACTCATCCCTTACTTCATCCGGCATTTCCCCTTTTACTCCCAAAAACATTGCTTTTGCAAGCGGTGCCGTCTCTTCTGTAAAATAGCGATCAAATTGGCCGGACAACGATTCCCTTAACGAGAGCAGTGCGCCATACATCCCCGGGTCATTCCCCAAAAGCTCTACTTCATAGCCAAAAAAAGACAAGCCTACCCCTTTGGAGGCTAAATACATCCTCTCATCTAATGCGCCAGGATTGCGCGCTTCCGATGGAATATTGATTTTGCTATGAAAACGGATACGGTCTCCATATTCCAGCGGTTCTTGTGAATACAAGAAGGCCCGTTTATCAAATTTTATTTTTGTTTGCCTTTCATCATCAGCCAGCCGAACATCTGAAATTGTATAACAATTATATTCCCCCTGTTGAACATCGGTAACCCGGCCTTCTATGCGATATTCCACACTGGTATCAATCCCGCTGTAATCAACATTGTATTGTGCACAAAAAAGAACCGCGCCCACACAAAAAACTGCCGCATAGAGCAATGGCAGTACGATTTTTTGCCCCACGCAAAGCAACACGAAAAACAGGCAGGTGCATATTGTCATCACAAAAAGCATACCTTCAAAAGGCAATTCAAGATAATATGCCAGCGCAATCCCCGCCACAAAGAAAAAAGTTGCAAACGCAACCGGACGTTCGTTTAAGATACCCCTCAATTTGCGAATTACCCTTTCACACCACGAAAATCAAAGTACCGTGCAATCTGGCGTGTCGCTCCATATATTGCCGCTGCCGCAGCAACACCAATCCCCCACTGCAAAAGATTAAACGGCACCGACGCTATCATGTAAGAAAACCCAAACATAAAGAATTCAAACAGCCCATACCCCAACACCATAATGCCGCCGGCAGCCGCACACGCTACAACATACCTGCCAAAAGCTTGCTTTCCAGTTACTTTGCCAACCACAAGACCCATCAAGCCTTTAATGATTAGAGTAGGCACCGCATACACGACTGCTCCGCCCGCAACATCGGCAAGACCACTCCCTATGGCGGCAGCCAGTGCTGCAAGTGGGCCGCCCAATAAATAGGCGCACATATAAATAATAACGTCACCCAGATTAAAATAAGCGTGTCCAATCCCCACTGGAATTTTTACAAGCCATGTGACAACAAATATCAAGGCCGCCATTACCGCTGCCATTGTAATTTTTTTTGTAGTATAAGATGAACGATGTCCTTCCATTCTGCCCTCCTCGCTCCGTATATCAGGAATATCTGATAATTCCTGGATTTTTTATGACTGGATCAATAATACTAATTTTACCGTCCCCCAAATATTCTACGCGTTCACCTTCCACTAGAAATTGGACGCGCCTGATTCCTTCAATGGAGGTCAAGGTATTTACAATAGAAAAAAGCATAATAAATTCCATATCCTCCGATACCGATTGCATCACTTCATCCACTGTTTTGTCAAAATCAACCACCACAGTATCATTGGCAATATAGACTTCCTTTACATTTTCCAGGCTAATCCCCATCGGAATCGTCGATTCCACCCGGCTATCGGTATCCGCACCAGACGGTCCACGCATCAATTCACCCAACACCACCCTGGGAACATAAGCTTTGTCCTGCTCTATAATACGATCTACCCCCATCAGGATTGAAGGTGTGGTACTGCTTTGCAGATAAAGCAGTATATTAGAGCCCAGCAATTCTTCATAATCAGACATACTGTGGATGACGTCGCCGCCCGCCCTGCCGTTTACTAATATTTCGATCCCTGTCGTATTTGGCATAAAGCTACAAATCGTATAAGTCAGCGCCGCAACCGCCAGTTTGTTACTGTCAATAAACTTTTGTGAACCCAAAAACGGTTCCATGTTAAAATTCAATTTCACAATATCATTGCCATTCGTCGTTTCCTCTATCTCATACCCAAGCAGCTTTAGCGTACTCTCCACAACAGGCTGGTGATTGTAAGCATCCACCGGCCCTTTAATCAGTTCTTCCACTAAAACGGTAATGTAATCCTCATTACCAGAAAACGCAAGTCGGCGCGCCTCTGGCAGAAGGAATGTTTCGGATGCATCCAAAAAATAGAGCACCGCCTGCATAGTGGGATTCTTCGCCTGAGTTTTTTGTTGCAGCAGATTAAGCTGCTCAGCAAGGTCTTCATTTGATTTTTGAAACGCGCCCGTTGGCATATTCTGGTAGCCAAACTGCGTCCCGTTGATAAATATATTTACATATGTTTTGCCCGTATAATCTGATAACGTTGCTGAAAGCGCAAATTTTAGGTTAATCACATCCGATTCCCTGCGCGTCCCTTCTTTGTCCAAATAAACATTGACCACATCTGATAACAACTCAATTCTATTCAACTGATATCCTTCCGCCACAGGCGTAAGTGATGCTGTTTGCGGGCCGTCAATCAGCGCTTGTACCACATATTTTTCCCGCATCTCATTTTGCGGGACGTTTATTTCACGGGTCTCTGCTTCCAGCTTTGTTCCTGCCTCATTTAAGAAATACAATACCGGATTGACAGTAATGGACGGCTCAAGGTCCACCTCCTGCATCAACAATCCCTGCTCATATTCTGTTGTTGGCGTGCTCCGCTGCCATGTACTGCATGCTGTTAAAAGCATTAATACTGGCAAAAGAAGACAAATCAGCTTTTTCATTCTCACCTTTTAAGACATAAATTTCAATTTATACATGTAATATGTAATCTTCCATACATCATTTTCCAGCGTCAGGCGCACCGGGATGTTCGTTTTCGACTTCACTTCCCCATCCTGCAGCTTTAGATCATAATTCACCATTACTATATTCATCTTGCCGTCCTGCGACATAATACTGTCTATAATTTCTACATTGGAAACAGAGAATTTCGCCGTGGCCAGTTCATTCCTGAAATCTTCCAACGCAGGCTTGTCTTGCCCTGTAGAATCCTTATAAGCGATATACTCATACAGTGTTCCCCATTCATTTTTTTCTGTCGCACTTAATATTTCCTGCATGGTATTGGACGGGCTTAACACAATGTCCCCTTTCCTGGAAAACGTCTCTGCCGGGTCATTTGCATTTCCATCACTCTCTGTTGCAATGCCTGCTTCCAGATTTGTGATAGGCCTACCATTTCCCGTTCCCTCGTCGTCAATCAAAATAGAAACACGCGAATATGTCCCTTGCTCCACCAGTGTGTTTACAATAGAATACACCGCCAAGTATTTCCTATCCTTTTCATAATTCATCTCTTCTTCATTTCCTGCGTCAGGTTCCCTACCAAAGCCTTCCAAAAATTCTTTGCTGAGCGTAACAAAAAGGAATTCTCCCTCTGACGTTACATTCACCACTCTTGTTTCCGGGTTAACCAATTGGACAAAGTCCACCATGGACGGGGAGCTCCCTGGATCAATCAACTGCTCAATAATTGCCGTTTCCTGACTTTCGTTTACCGGCACGTCAAAAGAACGGTTTTCACCCACCAGCCACCTGTTTTGAAGATATCCAAAATAAAGACGGACAGTTGCCTTATCTTTGCTTACGGATTCCGGGCGGGGATCAATCTGCATCTCTTCTTCCGCTGGTCCCCCACCACATGCACAGAAACAAAACACGACGACTAACATCACTGTCAACAATACAATTGTTTTTTTCTTTCTTCCCAGTTTCATCTATTTCTCCTCACGTTTGCTCTGTATAGGCAAAACAAGCGTAAATACCGAGCCTTTTCCTTCATTACTTTCCACTTCCACACGTCCGCCGTGCATCAACGCAATACGCCGTACAATATGTAATCCCAACCCTGTACCGCCTGTGCCGCGCGCACGGGCCTTGTCCACCCGGTAGAAGCGTTCAAAGATATGCGCAAGATGCTCTTCTTTCATTCCCACGCCGTTATCCTCTATGCGAATCTGCGCCTCTTGCCCCGCTCTTCTTATCGTGACATACACATGTCCATTTTCCCCAGTGTATTTAATCGCGTTTTCTATCAGGTTGTTCACCGCTTGCCTGAGCTTCAACGGGTCACATTCTATCGAAACCTCATCGGCCACCTGCACATCAACTGTAATTTCTTTTTTCTCTGCGATCGGTTCCAGTGAATGAGCACATTTGTTTACAATATCTCTCAAACTCACCCATTCCACATTGATGCTCAATATATCATTGTCCATTTTAGACAACAACAGTAAATCCGTAATCAACCCGTTCAGCCGGTCTATCTCCCCGTTAATATCCGACAAAAACTCTTTGTATACCGGTTCTTCCACATGATCCTGATATAACAAAGATTCCACCAATATCTTCATAGACGCAAGCGGGGTTTTCAGCTCATGCGACGCATCAGAAACAAATTCGCTTCTTTGCCTGTCTACATTTTGCAACCGGTCGCACATCATGTTAAATGTCTGCCCCAGCTCTGCAAGCTCACTTTTGCCTTCAATATGCGCCCTGCTTTCCAGATCACCATTTGATATCTTCATTGCCACATTCGTCAATTCCTGCACCGGGCGTACAATGAAATTCGTGAGCAACATACTGGAAAGAAAAATAATAACGCTTGTAAACAAATAAGCCCACAACATTTGCATACGTAGGCTGGCGAGTGCGTCCACAACATCTGTCACTCTGGCAGAAAGCAATACCGCGCCAATAATCTCTCCACCACTCATTACAGAAGATGTTGTATAAAGCACAGGGAAATAATTTCCCGTGGCGCCGTCATAAATATTGTGCTTACCATAAGACGCAGAGTTTTTTCCATATATGATATCGTTTACTTCATCAACCGTCAGCTTCCAACCATTATATTGCGAAAAGCTATCAACCTGCACAATACCCGAGCTGCTTAACACAAGTATCCTGCCGCCAATGTCATTGCCGCTTTTGGTAGCAATATTGTACATTTCCACCGCGTCCGACTGCTCCAGATAAGGCGCCACCTGCACCGCGACGCTGCTCATCTCCTCCCTGTGGCTGTTAATACGTTGTGTATAAAGGAAATTTTCCATAATAGAAGACGCCGCTACAGAAATAACAACAAACATAACGGCCATAACGATGAGATAAATAATGACAAATCTCCAACGTATGGAATATAGCAGTTTACTTAGCCGCAAAATAGTAGCCCACGCCCCATTTCCGGCCAATATTGTAGAAAAGCCATTGTTCTGCGGTTTCCTGAGCCTTCTTTTTCATTTTGACACCTTATTGACACCTTATTTTTTAATCCTGCTTACATACATTCCAGAATTTCTAATGATTCTTTTTTTTCATTGAGCATTAGATGGTTGTATACTTCCAACGTAGTCGAAGTATCTGCATGACCTAACCACTTACTCACTTGTTCTACTAATACCCCTGCCCGGAGCAGTCTAGTTGCAAAGGTATGACGCAGGCAATGTAGACTATGGCGTTCAACATCAATATCAGATTCTTCGCACATTCTTTGAAGAGTATGGGTTAGCATAAAGCTACTAATTGGATTACCTTTTGTAGATCGCGCTACGTATTCTTGTAGGTTTCCCTTTTTAATACATCGTTTTTTGTATTCGTTTAATGCTTTTATTGCTTTGCTATTTAGAGGAACATCACGAATGCTGTTTTTTGTTTTCGGGGATTGTTCAACATGTTTATACTCATATTTTGCATCTTTTAGACTATCTTTAACTTCGAAAACCCTGATTTTTACGACATTTCTTCTAATTTTGACAATTTTCTTCTCAGAATCTATGTCGCTCCATTTCAATCCCAGCAATTCTCCGCGCCTAATCCCTGTGTGTAACAAAAAAACGATGAGATTACCATACCCGAATTTCAAATTACCGTTTCTACAAAACCTTAATTCTGCTGCTTTCTCAAGTTTATAAACTTGCTCTTTCTCAAAAACGATAATAGGCCGCTTTGGTTTATACAGAGATTCATCCGGTAGTTTGCAATACAGCATGGGGTTTTTCTTTACGGGGATATCCCCCATGTCACATGCATACTTATAGCAACTCCTTATGAGACGAAATACCTTTTCAGCCCTTCGATATGAAACCGTTTCAACTGTTGCATCAAGCACTTGTTGAATATCTTTTGGAGTGATGTTACAGAGTTGCTTTTGTAGAAAATGAGGTTTTATCTGTGTTCTATAGGTTTCTTCATATTTATCAAAACTGGTTACTTTAAGAATGTTTCTTTTATACACTACCAACCATCTTTCAAAATAATCATTAAACAAAACCTTTTTCGAACCGCCGACCCCTCTGTATACATCCTTCTTTAACTCAAGTAGCTTTCTCTTAACTTCCGTCTCTGTTTTCCCATAGACATATCTCGGCTCCAATTCGTTATCTACTTTGTATCTACCAACCCATCGACCATCACTTTTACGTTGGTATATTGAACCATCTCCTTTGTCTCTTCTTTTTCCGCTAATTTTAGTCACTGTTATCTCTCCTTTCAAAAGAAAGATATCAGCGTAACACTGTTTATAGTATACGCTGATATCCAATAAAACTCAAGGATTCTATTAGTAGTACAATTCCTTGCCAATATTCTCAGAAAACCATTCATCAATTAAAGTTTTATTCGTGAGATAATCTCTCCCGATTTTGATAACTGGAAGAATCCCTGCCTGTAATAATTGATTTAATTTTGTCCTTCCGAACGGAAAAACATTTAGCAGATCATCTTTTGTGAGAATATCATAATCATTATTCATAAATAACCATTCCCTACTTCCCCGTATGCCCAAAGCCGCCCTTGCGAACCTTGTCTTTGGTTCTGTCGGTATCTGTATCAAGGCGTTTGAAAAACAAGCCCTGCACGATGCGGTCGCCGGCTGCGATCTTTATGGTATTGTGCTCTGTGAGGTCGATGAACGATGTGTTGACCTGGACTGCCTGGGGATCGGGGTTGCCGTTCTCGTCCAAAACCTCTGTGCCGTCTTCATTCATGATGCGGATGGGCGTGTGCATGACGCCCACGCTGGGGTTGAGGTTGCGCAGGCCAATCTTTATATTCCCCTCAGTTTCTTCATTATTATAATAGTCGGCATCGATCAGCCCAATGGTGTTGGTGAGCATGAGGTTGTAATCCCCCGCTGAGCTGCGCGGCGCAAGGACAAGGACTTCATCCGGTTTCATATATGCCTTGATGTCTGTCCAGAAATAGATGGACGTATTGGGTGGAATCTCTAAATCAACCGGGCAGAAGAAATCACACCCGCTGGCGTTTATGGTTGCCTTGACCGGCTCTGTAATTTCTACATCGTTCTTTTTATTCGATACTGTTTCATAATCTCTTTTTTTCATTTATATTTTCCTTTCGATTGCATAAAAATTCGCACGAAAAAAGGGCTTATCGTCAAGCCCTTTTTGATTTGCCGTTATTCTATTGTGCCAGTGCTGTTACTTCTGGCTTTGCTTACGTCTGTTGTAGGCTATGCCGCCAATTACGCAGGCCGCCGCGACCATGCACAGCGCGATCCACAGCCCCATGTTTGCGCTGTCATCCGTCTTGGGGCTGGTGGTGCTGCTTGTAGTCGTCGCTGCGTCCTTCAAAAGCGTAAACTGCGTGCTGCCCACGTTCACGATGCCGCTGTCGTCAAATTCGGCTTCCAGTGTATATACGCCGCCGGGCAGCGTGGCAAGGAACTCCTTGTACAGCGTCACCTTTACGCTGCTTTCTTCCGCGATCCCCGCGATGCCGTCATAACCCGGATACGTCAGGTTTGCCAGTGTGGCGCTCTGCGGCACGATGCCAAAGGCCACGCCGTTCAGCCGCAGCGCTTTCAGGTTTTTGAACTCTCCCGCGAATGTGACGCTGTAATCCTCGCCCGGCTTCACTTCGCTGTTGCCGCCGCCGATGATGCTGTGGTCTACGTCCGCCACCGTCACGATAGCCGTGCCCGTTTTTGATTTGTCGAAGCTGGACGTTGCCGTGACGGTCAGCGTCTTTGCTGTCTCTCCCGCGCCCACCGTGAGCACGCCGTTTGCACTGATGCTGGAATCTGTGCCGTCCACGCTCCACGATACGGAATCGTCCGCGCCGTTCACTGCATCCACCGTGGCGGTGAACGCTTGCGTCTTCGTTTTTTCAACGGTCGCCGTCCCCGGCGATACCGTCACGCCGTTTGCGGCTGGCTGCGGCACTGTGACCGTTGCAGTGCCTTTTTCCGTACTGTTGAACACCGATGTCGCAGTAACGGTCAGCGTTTGCGCGGTTTCGTCTGCTCCCACCCTCAGCAGGCCGCCTGTAATCGTTGTACCCTGCGAGGTATTGCCCGAAACAGACCACGTAACGTCCGTTCCCGCGCCGTTAACTGCATCCACCGTAGCCGTAAACTGCTGTGTGTTGCCCTTTTCCACGCTGGCCGTTCCGGGCGTTATCGTTACGCTGTTCACGGCAGGAACCGGGTTGACTTTTAGTTCACCGAGTTTTGTTGACGTTGCCTTATTATTCTCTGTTTCCGGTGTTGTAACCGTGATGTCATAGGTTCCCACGGCCAGCTTGTTCAAGTCTGTGGCCGAGAAAGGCGGAATCGTAATATTACCGTTACTCACGGGAATGGTTTTGCTCAGTGTGCCTATTTGGATATTCCCTTGCGGCTCTTGCTGTTCGGCAGCTACTCCCGTGATTACAAATCCGATTGACAAAGGATATGGAAACTGCCCTACTGTGCCGGAATCAAAAGGCAGGGATGTAAGCGACACTTGCGGCGTGGCTTTTTCCTGCCATTGCGCGGTTAGCAAGGTATTTTCACTGGGCATAGTAAAGGATTCGCCCGGCTGGTATTCAGCGCCATTCGCACGCTTCCAACGTAAAAACTTATATCCCTCGCGTACGGGCGTTGTGTTGGGGATTGCATAGCTTGTGCCCTGTGCTACACGGGCTTTTGGCGGCAGGCTGGTTACTCCGTCGGCGTTTGGGTCGTAGTCGAGGTCGTAATAAGGCACAACGGTGGCGGTGACGGTGTTAGTATGCAGGCTTTCACCATCATCGTTGTACGCAGTAACGGAATAGGTATATATCTCGCCGGGGATAACGAGCGTGTCGGTTTATGTGGTGGCGGTTATGCCCGAAACTTCGTTTTGAGAACCGCCGCCCATACAATTAACATTATATCCCATAACCGGGCCGCCGTCTGATGGCGCTTCCCACGACAACATAACTTCCCTGTCCCCGGGTGTCGCTCGCAGGTTTTGCGGCACACCCGGAGCCGCCGCCCATGCCGTGACCGGGAACAGCGCCAGCACCAGCAGCGCCGCTAACAGGATTCCAAATACTTTATTTGTTTTTTTCATCAATCCATCCACCTTTCAAAAGTCTTGCAAAAACCACAGGTTTGTGGTATGATTTGGTCATTAAAAAAGCGGTGACGCTTTGGTATAAAATAGCACAGCAAAGCCTATAAGTCAAATTTTGAAGTGTCCTGATTGGGACACTTTTTCGATTCTTTTTCATTTCATTTTCCACACTCCCTACGGTTAAGGCTTTTCTCACCAAATCAATTTATTCACAGCGGGAATAACCGCAGGATTTGCAGCTATTGCAGCCGCCTTCAAAGTGCATCTCATTTCCACATTCCGGACAGGGGTATGCCACCTGCTCCGCGCTATCTTCTTCTACCATGCCTGTTTCCCGCTGGTATTGCCTGTACATATCCAGCACGGCAAACCCGATGGCAGACGGGCAATTTGACCCCTTTGACCTTCCCTTCCGTTTATTAAACGATGAACAATCCGGGCAACTGAAAAGCTGGTCAGTGATGGAATCTATATCCACTCCCGCACGGACAAGCAAAGATAGCAACCGGGACAGGCCAACCATGAAAGACAAGCAACCGCCTTTGCTGCCTTTATTTAAAAAGGTTTCCAGCAGCTCACCTGTGGCCGGATCGAAATATGCCTCGCAATGCAAGCTTCCGCAGCCGGTAGTAAGCTTTCGCTTGCGGCCATGTACATCGTCATCTACCTGTATGATGTCTCCCCTGCCCAGCCCCTGCTCCTTTTCCTGTGTAAGAATCCCCGCCCGGTCGCAGCCGTCACGAAAAATGGTGATTCCCTTTAAGCCCTTTTGCCACGCCGCAACATAGATATTAAACACTTCCTCTGGCGTGGTATGCCTTGGCAGGTTGACCGTGGAGCTGATTGCCGCATCGATATGCTGCTGCCATGCCGCCTGCATGTTGATGCGCTCCATGTATGGAATATCGTTGGCACAAATGAAGTAACCGGGCAAATCCTGTACTTCGGCAACGCCATTCTGCTCCATATACTCTTTTACGATGGGCGTATAGATGGCGTATGTCTTTTCCCCGTAGTGCAGGCTTTCCGTCTTCCGCTCGTATTTGAACGCATACAGTGGTTCTATGCCGCTGGACACGCCTATCATGTTTGCTATGCTGCCTGTGGGCGCAATGGTGAGTAGCTGCGAATTGCGAAGGCCATAGGTGAGCGCAACTTCCTTTGTTTCCATAGAGGTGTTTTCATGGAAGAATTCATTATCCATCAGCGCATCCATATCGAACCGTGGGAACGCGCCCTTATCTTTTGCCAGCAGCGCGGAATGATAGATGGATTGATCAATCAGCAGCCCGGCTATTTCCTCGCACAGTTCAATGCTCTGCTGAGAGCCGTAACGGATTCCCAATTTGATGAGCATATCGCCAATTCCCATGACACCAACGCCGATTTGCCGCCAATCTGCCACGCTGTCCCTTTGTTCTTTTAATGGATGAAGCGGCAGGCCCTCATCCAACACATCGTTCATGCCTTTTACCACATCGCCAATGATGGCGAAAAGCCCATCAAAATCAAACGACGCCTTTGTGCTGAACGGGCGATCCGCAAACTCCGCAAGGTTGATGCTGCCGAGCAAGCAGCTACCCCCCGCAGGAAGCGGCTCTTCCGCACAGGGATTTACACCCGTGTATTTGAAACCGGGATGGTTTGACAGCAGGTTCCATTGTTCTATCCTGCTCCAGTTAAGAATACCCGGTTCTCCCATTTTCCAATTCTGGCGTGCAAGCTTCTTGAAAATATCCCTGGCCTGAACCTCTTTGCTGATGGTTTCGCCTGTCTCTTTTCGAGTAAAGGACAACTGGAACGGCTTATCGTTTACCACGGCCTGCATGAATGCGTCATTGATGCGCACGGAAATATTGGCTTTTGTGACCTTATCACCGATTGAAAACGTGCCGTTGAACAGCTTGCGATATGCGGATGCGCCGCCTGTGATGCTTGATTTGGAGTAGACGCCGCGCGAGGATTGAAGCCCGTAGGTATCATACCCAAACCTGACCTTGCGCCCATTTTTGGTGCAAGTGATAAAAACATGGCTGTAGGCTGGAACGCTCTCAATCACCGCCCTTGCCCGGGCATACAGGTTGCCGGTATCCTTTGTCATCTCCACAAGCTTTTCTTTGACCAGACGATTCAATTCTACCTGGTGGGCTATGTTTGCTTTTTCGGCATTGATGCAATCATGCGCTTTTTTGACAATGAACTCATCCGCATAGTTGATATATGCAACGACCTCTTCGGTGCCGACAGCATCTATGGGGTAATTGTAGTGGTAGGCGAGGGAATGGGGCTGCCGCCTTTTAAGATAGTGTTCCCAGGCAAATCTATGGGCATCGGAATCCCGATACCGATACAGCTCGGCTTCGTATTCCTCTTTTTTAGCCTGGGACGGCTCGGCGCCCTCTAGCACGCCGGTATCTTCTTCGATGAGGCGGTCTACCATTTTGCTGACGCCCAGGGCGATAGCCTGGCGCATCTCTTCGTAGGACTGGGAATCTTTGATATTGAAAAGCTGCTTTAAATCCCATGACGGGTAATGCACCCTGCCAGTGACAGAGCTGTGCATCCCCGCCCACTCTGGCTGGCCGTAGACATGCATGGGAGCATCGCGCCCATGGAACAGGTATATCCAGGCTATTAAAAATATCAACGCCTTTTATGTCCGGCGAGGATATACGAGCGCTACAAACAAAACTGAAATCTCTCAATTATCCGCTTGGTGATCTGGATGGCATTTTTGGAACAAAAACACATCAATCGGTTGTAAGCTACCAGAAAGATAAAAAGTTGAAAGATGATGGCATTGTTGGAAGTGCTACATGGAGTAGCCTTGGTGGAGTATATAAAGCAAGCTCTAATCAGACTTCCGGAGCAACTTCTACATCCAATGTAAGCAAGTATAAGCTGACGAGGATATTGAAATACTTATCCCCTTGCATGACCGGTAATGATGTGAAAGAACTTCAAAAGGTATTGGCGAAGTATACGACTTCCGTTGGAAAGATAGACGGCATCTTTGGGAGCAAGACAAGGGATGCAGTAAAATTCGTACAGAGAAAATTAAAAATAAAGGACGATGGAATCGTCGGTCAGAAAACCTGCGAAGCGATTGGTTGGCAATGGAAATAGAAAATGGTGCTTTCGAGCACCATTTTTTTTGCTAGTGTTACGCTGATATCATTGTAGAATTTGACACCTTATTGACACCTTATCTTTCGATTTCAGACGATCTGAAACGGTTTTTTTCGGTGTTTTTGAGATGTAACCCTAAAATCAGATTACTTAGAAACCCGCTGTATAAAGCTATTTCAACATCTTCCTATTACTTCGCGGTAAAATAGTAGCCCACTCCCCATTTCGTCAATATATATTCTGGTTTTGCCGGGTTTTTCTCGATTTTCTCGCGCAGCCTGCGAATGTGCACGTCAACCGTGCGCAGGTCGCCCTGATGCTTCCATACCAGGTCCAGCAGTGTGTTCCTGTCAAACACTTTCCCACGATTACTGATAAACAGATTAAGCAAATCAAATTCCTTTGCGGTGAGGTCAATCTCTTTGCCGTCAATCTCCACACTACGGTTAATCAAAAACACCTTCATGTCTTTTATTTTTACCGTCTGGTTCTGCACAGGCGATTTACCTGCCGTTGCCCTGCGTAAAATCGTTTTAATGCGCGCTTTCAACTCCAGCATATTAAAAGGCTTTGTCATATAGTCATCGGCGCCAAACTCCAACCCCATGATTTTGTCCATATCCTCGCCTTTTGCCGTCAACATAATAATGGGTACATCTGATATACTGCGAATTTTCTGACACACTTCCATTCCATCCATTTTAGGAAGCATTACGTCCAAAAGGACAAGGTCGTGCTTTTCCGGGTCAAAAACCTCCATGGCTTCTTCTCCGTCATACGCCACATCGATTCCATATCCCTCCTGCTGCTCCAGGTTGAATCGCAATCCTTTTACCAATGTCGGTTCATCGTCCACAATCAAAATATTTTTTGACATAACACGCTCCTAACTGTTTATTTCACAGTATAGTACTAAAACCAGTACCTGCTTTTGACGTATTCCCTTTCAATTCAGTTCCCACGCCCGCCTCTTTAAAAATATTATAGCACAATTCACTTGGAATGATAATACCCAGACTGTCGGCGGTTGCGCAGGGTCACCGCAGCACCCATAGGCAAATTGCATTGCGTTATTTTTTGTTGTATACTATGTTTTGTTATTTTTAGGAGGAAAAAGATGATCATAGACATGCATGTGCATATTTTTAAAGACAGTATTGCAAAAAAAGCCCACGCAAAGTTGACCGGCACGGCACAAATCCCCTGCTATACAGATCTTACAGAGCAAACAACACGACAAAAGCTGGACGAATGGGGTGTCGGCCTCGGCGTTGTTTTACCCATTGCAACAAAACCAAGCCAGCAGGCCGTCATCAACGATTGGGCAAAAACAGTACAGCACGGCAACCTGATTTGCTTTGGCACTGTACATCCAAACGCGTCGGACGCGCTTTCTGTTCTTGATACTATAAAAGAATATGGTTTTTACGGAGTCAAGCTCCACCCAGATTATCAGGATTTTTTTCCAGATGAGGAAAAGTATTTCCCGCTATATGAGAAGACGATAGCATTGGACCTGCCGGTGTCCTTCCACGCGGGTTTCGACCCGGTGTCTCCCGACGTAATCCACGCATCCCCCGAGCGTATCCGCAATGTCATAAAGACTTTTCCCGATCTGAAGCTGATTGCCGCACATCTGGGCGGCCATATGCAATATGACGAAGCGGAAAAATATATCGTGGGCCTGGATACCTTTATTGATATTTCCATGGCTCCGCCTACCTGCCCGCAGGATCAGTTTGAACGCATTATTAAAAACCATGGGATCGAAAAAGTTTTATTCGGCTCTGATTGTCCGTGGACTTTCCCGGATATGGAACTTGATATGCTGCGAAAAGCACATCTCACGCAGGATGAGATGGACCAGATCCTTTACAAAAACGCGCAAAAGCTGCTGAAACTAGGTTAATCATTCAACCCTTCAAACTGCATATTGTAGTATTTGGCATACAGCCCATTCTTTTCCATCAGCTCAGCATGGGCGCCACGTTCCACAATCCCTTTTTCATTCATCACAACAATTTCATCCGCATTTCGAATGGTGGATAGCCGATGTGCTATCACAATTGTTGTCCGCCCTACGGAAAGTTTTTCCAGTGCATCCTGGATATGCAGTTCGCTTTCATTGTCCAGCGCAGATGTTGCTTCATCCAATATTAAAATTTTGGGGTTTTTCAAAAACACACGCGCAATAGCAATTCGTTGCTTTTGCCCACCGGAAAGACGCGCCCCGCGTTCCCCAACGTTCGTATTATACCCCTCGGGCAGGCTTACTATAAATTCATGGATATTTGCCTGCTTCGCAGCCTCTACAATCTCCCCATCTGTAGCATCCAGCTTACCATAAGCAATATTGTCACGCACCGTACCGCCAAACATATAAACATCCTGCTGCACAATGCCCATCGCGCTACGCAATGACTTTAATGTAGCACTACGCACATCTGTTCCGTCTATACTCACACTGCCCTCCGCCACATCATAAAAACGCGGCAACAGTGAACAGAATGTTGTCTTTCCTCCGCCGGAAGGCCCCACAAGCGCAACCGTTTTCCCCGCAGGAATCCCCAGCGTAACATCCTCCAGTACATTTGTGCTGTCATCGTCATAATGAAAAGACACATGGCTGTATACAATATTACCTTGCACATCTTCCAGCGGCCTCGCATCCGGTCTGTCCACGATTTCCGGTTCTGTATCCACTACTTCTTTAAAACGCTTAAATCCAGCAAACCCTTTTTGAAACTGCTCTGTAAAATTAATCAACACGTCAATCGGATTTACAAAAATCCCAATATACAGCGCATAAATTGCAAGCTCTGTCACTTTTAGTGTTCCGTTCGCAATAAACAGGCCACCCGCTACAAGCACTGTGGCATACAGCATTCCGGTAAAAAACGTGTTGCCCGCATGGAAGTTAGCCATCACATGGTAGCTATCCTTCTTTGACTCCAGGAACAGGTCGTTGCTTTCGCGAAACTTTTCCCGCTCCCAGTCCTCATTAGCAAATGATTTCACTACGCGGATGCCAGCAAGGCTATCCTGCACCTGTGAGTTCACACCGGCAATTTTCTTGCGGTTATCTGTAAAAACCCGCTGCATTTTCTTATTTTTACTCAAACTGAAAAGAATCATGGTTACTGTAACCGCAAGCAATATCAACGTCATGGGCACATTAATCATCAGCAACAGCACAAACGACCCTATTATTTTTAAAGCGGATATCACATAGTTTTCCGGCCCGTGGTGCGCCAGCTCCGAAATATCAAATAAATCGGAGACAATTTTAGACATCATGTCGCCCGTATTATTTTTGTCATAATAGGAAAAAGACAATCTCTGCATATGGTTAAACAAATCCTGTCGCATGTCGCTTTCCATATGCGCACCCATAATATGCCCCCAGGACGTAATATAATATTGACAACCATACCGTACCAGATACATTACCACCAGCCCGCACGCCACCCAAACAATCATCCGCAGTATTTCTGCCGGTGATTCTAAAAATAACCCATTCACAAGTATATTCAATATTTGCGGGAATGCCAGATCTATCACAGAAACAACAATGGCACAAATCATATCCCAGACAAATATCTTTTTATATGGCTTATAATAAGCAAGAAAACTCTTCAGTAATTCCATACTCTACATTAAACTCCGATATTAGTGATATATTCTTCACGACAACTCATGATAGACAATATCGGCAGCTTCTACCCATTCGTCAATCATGCTGTTCCAAAACTCCTCAGCACGCTGTTCACCAACCGTGGATAATATCTCTTCTTCTACATCCGCATATGGCACCGGCCCCGCTTCGGGTCTGGAAACCATTTTGATAATGTGATATCCATATTCAGACTCAACCAAATCAGGCGTGACATCCCCAACATTTTTAAGAGCCAGGGAGGCTGCCTCAAAGCTTTCTACAAAGCCAGACCCTTCATATACAAAATATCCTTCCGGATAATAAGACATACCGGTATCCTCTCCATACTCTTCGATTAAAGCTTCAAAATCATCACCCTCCAACGCTTTTTTTAGCACCTCTTCTGCTCTTGGTCTGATTTCATCCAAGGCCTCCTGACGCAACGCATTCGCTTCTTCCGTCTTTCCATCCTGCTCCAACATAGAAATCTCGCTAAGCGTCTCGTCCGAGATTTTTACCAGCACATGCTTCACGTACAGTGTGTCCTGTGCTACCAAAGAAGGTGTATAGATTGTGATCTCCTGCCCCCCATTGATGTAATTTTCAAATGCCGCCCGAGGATCTTCAACGTCTTGAGCCTCCAGCCGCTCCAGATTTTCATCATAATATAGCTTCACGTCTTTTTCCGTCATCTGGTAGCCTTCCATAATTGCAGCATACAGCTTGTTTATGATCAGGCTTTTCTTTTGTTCTTCTATCATCGAATCCTTCGTTACACCAGACTCTTCTAAATATTCATTGTAACGTGTTCGTGTAATTCCAGCGATATCCGCCCCCGGATCATCTTGTACTTCCGTTTCCACTTCTTCTTGCAGACTGCTCCAAAGGGAGGTAAAGGATGCTTCTACCGAATTTTCAATCTCCTGAATTTCCTCGGCGCTCAACTTTGCAATTCCCATTTCCTCAGCCTTTTGCATCACAACTTCTATCAGCACCAAATTTTCCACAACCGCGTTTTTATACTCATCGGCCTCTTCTTCCGTCATGCCTGCAGTCATCGTATCGGCCGTCAGATCATAATCGCTTAGCGATGCATTAAGCAAGTCAAGATATTCCTGTCTTGCAATAGCTACACCATTCACTTTTGCTACAACACCGCCGCCCGCGCAGCTTAAAACAGGCAAAACCACCAGTACACACAACGCCACCAAAATAATCTTTTTATTAAATCTCATGTTTCCTCCAATGAAAATCAAATCCAATACCCATGTTATTATCATCGATCTCGCCAAATATAGCAAGCGGTTGACATCAACACCTCTATTAAAATATAGTAATCAGTATAATAGATTTTATATAGAAATGCGTAAATATTTCATAACAAACATTTTTAAAAATAATTGCATTGCCCTTCTCATTATGATAATATTAATTCCATCCGTTACGCCGAAATGGCGGAATTGGCAGACGCACAGGACTTAAAATCCTGCGGAGGTTAAACTCCGTGTGGGTTCGATTCCCACTTTCGGCACCAAAAAGGAATTCGCATTATAGATGCGGGTTTCTTTTTTGATTCTGAGGTTAGTATCGAACCCACGTGGGTTCATGTGAACACAAGCCAAAGGCGCAGTGTGAACTTTCCCACTTTTGGCACCAAGAAAAAATTGATGTCGCAGGCATGGGCTTTTCCTTTATTCTAAATTCGATACAAAACATACGCGAATTTATGTAATTACGACAGAAATATACATTGCAGGTTTTTCTGCTTTTGGTCTAATAATTTGATTGTTCCTTTCTCTATTACTCTTTCTAAAAATGGTCTAAATAACACAATAACAAAAAAATCGGTAATATCAGTTGTCCACCAATAAAAAATTACCCTCACTGTTTCGTAAATAGCTTAGAGTTTATATTTATAGTACTAATCAAATTTTTCCAGGAGGTAACCCCCGTGTTTACAATTATCTTGACAAACGGAACACAGGTTTATGGCGACGTGATGGACAATACCGTAAAGGATTGTCCTAACACATATATGTCAACGTGTTCAAACAATGTTATTTCGCAACATCTTCGTGAAGTTAGCAATATGCATGGTTTTTTATTCATTCATGCCGATGATTCACCACGCAACCCCGCGGAGCTTCGGAATAAGGTCGTAAGCATAAACCCTCATCAAATTGAAATCATGTATTAAAACATTTTATTTGCTGTTTTCCCCCTCTACAAATATAAAAAGCCGCCTGTATGGCGACCTTTTATATAAGATATTGTATAGGTTTATTTATTCTTCTCCATTTTCCCAAGCATCAAAGCCAGTCATCACTGCATCATATGTTTTCTGGCTTATTTCCGGCATCTTGTCCCGTCCGCCAAACATATTTGCAACTTCATCAAATCCTTTAATAAATGCATTTTTTAGCACATCTATTTTGCTGGGATCTCCACCACTGATTGCTTTAGCAAAGTCAAGTATGTTCTGGCTGACCTGCTTTACACCAAGGGGGCCGTCTTCGCCAATCAAACCTGCGGCCTCGTCGCGAGTCGCCTGGTCTATCTCTACCATTCCACCGTTTGCGGAAATCTGCTCCATACTAAAGCTATAGGATTCATAATTGAAGTTGAAATTAAATTCCGAATCCCCATTTGCGAAGCTGAAGTCAAACTTAAAAGAGAAAAACTCTTCTGAAATGTTTGTCAGACTGCTGCTTACATTGTTTTGGTTGCCCAAAAGCTTGTTCACCATGTTTTGCAGCGTAGTCAAATTTTGCTGTGTCACCTGTTTTAACGCATTTGCTTTTGCAGTGTCTCGTGTATATATCTTGTTGTTTGGTGCTGCATCTTTTGCTGATTGGCTGCTAAGTTCCAATTCATCTGTAATCACAGTATCTGCAGAGTTCGTTTTGCCGTTAGTATTGTTTGTAGAAGCCTGGTCTGGATTTGTTTTAGCCGCATAGGCATTATAGCCTTGATTTGATACACCATTAATGTTACTCATAAGGATCCCTCCTAAAATAATTTGACATCATGTCACGTATAACTATCGTAAAAATGTGTAACTACTTTAGCGTTTGTGTTTTTCCCTGCGCATATTTACAAGGAATTCATCGTCAATACTTCCGAATCTGCAATATTCAACTCTACACCAGCTGAATACTGCTGTCCTCACATGTATTAAAGCATAATATTACCCGCAATGCAATCAGATATTTCCACAATCAGCAATATAACCGCCTTCTATGATAAATTTATATCGCCATATTCACCCTTTCCGTTAATATATCCAAACACCTTCTTCAGCAAAAGCTTTCGATAAATATAATTCTTATAGCACAATTCTACCAAGTTATTTGTTTGTTATTTCATTATTTTCGAGCGCATGTTAGTGTTTCGTGAATTTATACACATAATATTCACGTCGCTTAGTTATGGCAGCCCCACGCTTTTCTCATATTTATTAAGCTATTTTAGTGGAAGGCATATTCTCCTACTTAGCGTTCTTAATAATACACCCATATTATTCCCAACCTCAGTCTTTCTTTGTTCATACACCTGACGATAAAAATATAAAAAAAAAGAAAGCAACAGCTTTCTTTTTTCCTTTAAATGTTATTTTGTGTTTCTGCTTCCTGGCTTTATTGCAGGTATGCCTTCTTTACACAACGGGCATTCATCAGGTTCAAAAGAAACAACCTCCATGCTAAGCACCGAGCGAAATGGCACACCAAAATTCACTTTTCCATTGCTTCTATCCACAACACTCCCCACACCAACAACCTTACCGCCCAGCTTTTGTATCAATTCAACTACTTCTTTTACCGACCCGCCTGTTGTAACAACATCTTCCGTAACAAGCACATTTGCGCCTTCTGGTATGTCAAACCCACGCCGAAACGTCATTTTCCCATTCTCACGTTCCGCGAATACATTTTTCACTCCAAGCTGCCTTCCCATTTCATACGCCATAATAATCCCGCCAATCGCAGGCCCAGCCACAAGGTCAATCTCTTCTTCGCGAAACTGATCCGCAAGCTGTTTACATATCCGTTCCGACACATCCGCATATTGGAACAGCTTTGCACATTGCATATATTTGTCGGAATGCTTGCCTGATGTTAGCAAAAAATGCCCCTCCAGCATCACTTCCTTGTCTTTAAAAATTGTTATAATCTCTTCCCTGCTCAGCATTTGTTTAATCCTCCAATTGTAGTGTTCCTGTCAATTCTGTTATATTTCCAATATCATTTGTTTTGGCAAATTGCTCCAGCTCATTTATAATATCAATGGTAGCCGCTGGGTTTCGCATTGTCGCCGTTCCCACCATCACAGCATCCGCACCAGCAATCATAAATTCTGCCGCATCTTCGCCTGTCATAATTCCTCCCATGCCAATAATGGGAAGACCTAAACCCGCCTGGTACACTTCATGCACCATTCTCAATGCAACAGGCTTTATCGCGGGACCCGATAATCCACCGGTAGTATTTTTGATAATCGGCTTCCGAGTATATGGGTCAATCGCCATACCTGTTAATGTATTGATAAGTGAAAGTGCGTCCGCGCCACCATTTTTTGCCGCTCGCGCCATTTCTTGTATGCTGGTTACATTTGGCGTTAGTTTAATAATTAGTGGTTTTTTAGCTACTTTTTTCACTTCACTCACTACATGTTCCAATATAGAAGCATCCGTACCAAAATTCACGCCACCATGCTTCACATTAGGGCAGGATACATTAACTTCAAATAACGCAATCTCTGTATCATTCAGGCGCTCGGTTACATATACATAATCCTCCACCGCCGCGCCGGCAATATTTGCAATCTGCACCGTATCAATTCGTTTCACCCGGGAATATTGTTTCTCCAAAAATGCATCCACCCCGGGATTTTGCAACCCTACTGCATTCAAAACACCACTGGCAGTTTCTGCAATTCTAACCGGCGGGTTTCCCAACCTTTTTTCTTTTGTCAACGCCTTCAGCGTAATTGCCCCCAAAGCAGCCACATCCATATACTGTGAATATTCCTCACCAAACGCAAGCGTCCCCGAAGCCGCAATTACCGGATTTTTTAGTTCCACTCCTGCAATACTCACTTTCATATCAACCATAAAGCGCATCCACCTCCTTAATATCAAACACCGGACCTTCCAGGCACACACGCTTATTTTCACCACCAATACCACAAACACAAGTTGCACAGCCCCCTGTCCCGCAACCCATATGCTGCTCCATGGAAACCTGCGTCGGAATATCTCCAACTATTGACGCAAGTGTTTTAAACAACGGCATCGGACCACACGCAAGAATCACATCCGGCGTATCTTTTGCCAATTCCTCCTTTAGCACATCCGTACAAAATCCACAACCCCCATAACTACCATCATCTGTTGTTACGCACGTCGCCGCGTATTCGCAAAAATCAGCTTCCTGATATACGGCATCTTCACACCGAAACCCAAGAAACGCCTTATATTCCCTATCCATATATTTTGAAAACATAGACTTTAACGGGGCATTCCCAATCCCGCCGCCCACCAGCCAAATCTTTTGCATGGAGGACGTAATGGAAAATCCGTTCCCCAGAGGCATCAAAACATCCAAAATATCACCCGGACGCACCTGCGACAATAAACGTGTACCCTTGCCCACAACATAATACGCAATATGAACCTGCCGTTTCTCGTAATCTACATAATTGATACTGATCGGCCTACGCAACAATAGCTCATTTGCCGCCGGAATTTGAATGTGTACAAATTGTCCCGGGCGGAACCATTTTAAAAATTCATCCTCACAGGTTATTTTTAGCAAGTATGTATTTTGTGCAATCAATTCATTCGACAATACTTTTTCACTGTAATGTTTTTTCATTCATTCCCTCGCAAATATATTCACAAAACATCCATTTATATCATGCAGTCACTTTACTCTTAAAATACCGTTCTATCATTTTAAAAAACTCATCAAACAATATGTGTTACTACACTCCATATGCGTGATCATAACAATCTCGTTTTCAGAACACCCTCATTTATAGCTAATCCCATGTTTCCCAAACGTTTGCAAGATATCTCGCTTCATATCCAGCACAGCCTGCCGCGCCGCCTGCTCAAATGTCAATTCTCTGTATTTTTCATTTAGATATGCCGTTAAAATCGCACGGGAATTATTCACAATTCCCCCCAGTCCATTTTTATCAAAATTGGGCAGCAGTCCTTCCGCGTTCCCACCTTGTGCACCATATCCCGGAATCAATACAAACATGTTAGGGTGTGCTTTCCTGATTTGCTTTGCCTGCTCTGGGTATGTCGCGCCTATCACCGCGCCAACGGAAGAATATCCATATTCCCCTATCAGTTCCTGTCCCCATTCATCTACCAAATCAGCCATATGCTCATAAATCGGTTTGCCTTCTGCCTCTAGATCTTGCAATTCCCCAGAAGAAGCGTTAGACGTTTTTACCAAAACAAAAATACCTTTTTTGTATTTCTTGCAATCTTCCACAAACGGTGCAACCCCATCCGTTCCAAGATAACCGTTCACCGTTACAAAATCTGCTCCAAATGCAGTTTCCTGCTTCTGTGCCACCTGTGTTGTCCCTAAATATGCTGTAGAATATGCCGAAGCGGTTGCCCCAATATCATTGCGCTTAATATCGGCGATAACGATAAGGCCAACATTATGCGCATATTGGATTGTGTTTCGAAACGCGCGTACACCTTCAAATCCATACATTTCATAGTAAGCAGACTGCACCTTCACGCTTGGTATAAGATCAGCCATCGCATCGATCAATGCACAGTTATAACGGTATATATTGTTCGCAGCATATTCCAGCGTACCGCCTTCCCCCGTAAGAAAGTCTTCTGGAATATAATCAAACTTTGTATCCAAGCCAACACAAACAGGATTCTCCAGTGTTTTTATTTTAGAAATCAACTTATCAACCATAAATAATTTTCCCTCCCGCAATAGTATACACCACTTTTCCAAATAATTCCCGTCCCAAAAAAGGGCTGTTCTTTGCTTTAGATACTATATGCTCTTTTTGATATGTATATTTTTCCTCAACATCACAAATTGCAATGTCCGCTCTCGCATTTTTTTTAAGCACGCCCCCATCCACGCCGATAATCTCACAAGGAGTTTTACTCATCAGTCTGGCAATGCCTTGCAATTCCACTTTTCCCGCCTTAAACAGGTTTGTAACCGCCAACGAGAAAGCTGTTTCAAAACCGATTAATCCAAATGGGGCTTTTTCAAAATCAACCGCCTTTTCTTCTTCACTGTGTGGCGCATGATCTGTCGCAATCACATCTATCGTACCATCTGCTATACCGGCAACCACCGCTTCCTTGTCTTTCTCTTCACGCAATGGCGGATTGACTTTTGTGTTTGCATTTTTTGATAATATTTCTTCATCCGTAAGTGAAATATAATGTGGTCCTGTTTCGCATGTCACTTTTACACCGTTTTTCTTTGCACGACGCACCAGTTCCACACTGCCCTCTGTCGAAACATGGCAAATATGAATACGCGCGTCCAGTTTTTGTGCGTAGTAAAGATCCCGCGCCGTCATGCTATCCTCAATTGCAGCAGAAATTCCGGGGAGTCCGGCTTTTTCTGCATTCTCCCCCGCATTAGCAACCCCGCCGCCCCTATTTTGCAGGTCTTCCTCATGCAACATCAAAAGCACACCCAATTCTTTTGCAGTTTTCATCGCCTGCAAAATAACTTCATCATCCTGCACAGGTAGCCCATCATCCGAAAATGCAACCGCACCCGCATTCTTAAGCAAAGAAAAATCTGTCAATTCTTTACCCGCCATCCCGCATGTGATGGCAGCAACCGGCAACACACGCGCCAGCCCTGTTTTTTTTGCTTTCTCAATGATATAGGCCACAGTTTCCGCAGAGTCGACCACAGGCTTCGTATTCGGCATACAACAAATTGTTGTAAAACCGCCTGCCGCTGCACTACAGGCTCCGGATAAAATATCTTCTTTATATGTGAGGCCAGGATCGCGCAAATGGCTATGCAAATCGCAAAAACCGGGAAAGGCATATAGCCCTTCCCCGTTTATGACCTTATCAGCTTGCGCAGATATGCCTTCATCCATCTCCTCAATAATCCCGTTAGTAATAAGGATATCCTGGGCGTACAGTGTTTCATCCGCGTTTATTACTGTAACATTTTTAATTAATATTTTCTCCATCAATACTCCGTTATATTTCTTTTGGCAATACCAGATTCAGCACAATACCCGCAATTGCACTCAAAAAGATATTTGACAAAGTGAATGTCTCAGAAAACTCTATCCCACCCGAGAGGCCAAGGCCAATCACCAGCATAATCGAAACGATAATTAAATTCCTGCTATGTGAAAAATCAAGATTAGCTTCGGACAGCGTACGCAGCCCAACCGTAGCAATCATGCCAAATAACAGGATCGACACGCCACCCATCACCGCACCCGGAATGGATCCGAGGAATACTGAAAATACTCCAAAAAAGCTGATGATGACAGCAAATACCGCCGCAATTCGAAGCGTTGTCGGGTTGTAGTTTTTAGTTACTGCCAGCACACCCGTATTCTCGCCATAGGTCGTGTTTGCCGGACCACCTAAAAATCCGGCCAGCATGGTCGCCACCCCATCACCCATTAGTGTTCGGTGCAGGCCGGGATCTTCCACAAAGTTTTTACCCACAACCGCGCCATTAGTGGTAATGTCCCCAATATGTTCCATGAATGTTACAATCGCCACAGGAGCTATAATCGCTATCGCTCTACCATCAAATTTCGGCAAAAAGAATGCCGGCACTTGAAATCCAAGATTGGTGCCATCCTGAAATCCGGTAAAATCAACCTGCCCCATTAAAGCGGCAACAATATACCCCACCGCAATCGCCATGATGATAGGCACCAGCTTAAAAAATCCTTTTGCAAATATTGAAATAACAACCATTGTTGCAATCACCACAAGTGCGATCACCCAACGCATCCACAGCACATCGGCGATCTCACCACCCGGTGCGCTTATAATATTGGTAAACGCTGTTGGCGCCAGCGTTAGCCCTATCACCATAATCATTGGTCCCACAACGATCGGTGGAAAAATTGACATAACTCTTTTTACCCCTACCAGTCTAACAATCAATGCTAGTAAAAGATAAACTGCACCTGCTACAATAATACCGCCAGTAACATAAGGCAACGCATCCTGATATGCCTGGCTGCTCAACGCTCCTTCAACAGACGGATCCACCCCGCTAAACTGGGATGCTGTAATAATAATAACGCCAATAAACGCAAAGCTTGAGCCAAGGAATACTGGTACTTTTCCTTTTGTGACCAAATGAAAAACCAATGTTCCCACACCCGCGCAGAAAATCGCAACTGCCGGGTTAATGCCTGTAAGAAGCGGAACTAATACTGTCGCTCCAAACATGGCAAATAAATGCTGAAACCCAAGAATAATATTTTTACCAATTCCATATTTCTTATGTCCCAATTTCTCGTTCATGCTCTACCTCCAACCATATATTTATCCCGCAAGCGCAAATCCCCTTTCACCTGCGCCCACAATAATAGAAGCAAGTCACTCTTTAACCCGCTCAAGATACACGCCCTGCCCTCCATCAAACTCAGGCATTTTTACAGTAATCCGCTCGTTAGGTGCGGTGGGGACATTCTTTCCAACAAAGTCAGCTTTTATGGGCAACTCCCTATGCCCTCTGTCCACCAATACCGCAAACTTAATCCACGCCGGTCTCCCCATATCCATAATCGCATCCATAGCCGCCCGTGCTGTGCGCCCGGTATACAACACATCATCCACCAGCACCACATTCTTTCCTGTCACGTCAAAGTTAACGTTTGTATTATCAACCCGCAGTTTTTCAACCATTTCGTTCATATCATCACGATAAAATGTAACGTCTAATATCCCAACTGGAATTTTTGCGGCCGCAATGTTCTCTATCTGCTCTGCGATACACTCCGCCACACTTACGCCGCGTCTTCTAATTCCAATCAGCACAATATCCTTCGTATCTTTTGTGCGTTCCAATATCTGATGCGCGATCCGCTTTAACGTGCGCAACACCGTTTCCGAATCCATTATTTCCGTCATTCTTCTATCCATGGCTCAACACCCCACAAAAAAACCTTTGCACGCCACAAAACGCACAAAGGTATACAATCGCTTGCATGAACCACCTTCCGGTCTCTCGTGGACTCGCTTAAAGGCATATATCTTGTTGTTAATAAAAGTATATCAAACTACAGCTTGTGTTTCAATAGCAAATTTATATTTCTTTTAAAGTATCCAACACCTTCTCAAAATACTGTGGCAGTGGTGCGGAAAATTCCATTTCCTGTCCCGTCGTCGGATGCCGTAGACGCAGCTTTTCCGCGTGTAACAATTGCCCATCCACACCAAATGGATTCCTCAGCTTCGTATACAGCGCATCACCCACTACCGGATGCCCCATATGCTTCATATGCACACGGATTTGATGTGTTCTGCCTGTCTCAATCTCAACAGCAAGCAACGTGTATTGCCCATATCTCTTTAACACCTCATAATGAGACACCGCTTCCCGTCCCATTCTCGAAACCGCCATTTTCTTTCTATCTTTCGGATGACGGTCAATATTAGTTCGTATTGTTCCCGTATCCTCTTTCACATTACCATGGCACAATGCAATATATGTTTTTTTTATGCTTCGGTCTTTTAATTGGTTGCTGAGCGACAAATGTGCGACGTCATTTTTTGCCGCCACAATCACACCTGATGTATCCTTATCCAGCCTGTGCACAATTCCCGGCCTAAGTTCACCGCCTATACCAGAAAGATCTCTGCAGTGGAATAGTAATGCGTTCACCAGTGTTCCATCCGGATTTCCCGCCGCCGGATGCACCACCATCCCCTGCGGTTTATTTATCACAATAATATCCTCATCCTCATAAACAATATCAAGCGGAATATCTTGTGCTTGCAGTCCCGTTTGCTCCGCCTGTGGTATATCTACAATAACCGTATCACCAGTTTTCAACATATATCCGGCTTTCACTTGCTTTCCATTTACCAGCACCATGCCTTGGGTAATCAACGTTTTAATAAAAGAACGCGTATGTTCTTTTAGCTCACCTGCTAAATACGCGTCCAGCCTTTTTCCTGTATTCTCATTAATAATGAATTCAGTCCGCCTGCTGCTCATCGCCTACTTCTTTCTTCTTTCCCTTGTCCCAGAACCATATCACAAAAATGCCAAGCAGCACCGCACCAATGCACACAAAGCTGTCTGCTACATTAAATACCGCGAAATTAAAATCAAATTCCAGCATATCCACAACATACCCCCGGAAAACACGGTCTATCAGGTTGCCAATAGCACCACCAATAATAAAGCTTAGGGACAACTTCAATAACCATGTTTTCATATCCCTGCACTTGTATAAGAGCCAGATCATTATAATAGCAAGCACACCCGACAAAAGCGCCAAAAGCCATGTCATATTTGAAAGCATAGAAAACGCCATTCCTGTATTCTCAGCATAGGTAAAATTAAAGAACCCGGGGATAAATTCATATGTCTGCCCCGGCAGATACTGCAACACCGTTTGCGCAAAATATTTCGCTACTTGGTCAAAAATAACAATACCAACAATAATAGCAATAACGACCCACTTTTGTTTTTTCCATTCCATCTCTTTCATACCTTGCCAGTATACCGTATCCCAAGAATAAACTCAACAAGAAATTGACTAAACAGCGAACATTGCGCAACCCACAAAAAGATGGTATGATTATCACTGTTGTAGCGAAACAATATGGCAAATGAAAGAATTGATTGGATAGATATGAGTGGTATTATTGTATTAACGGGTGGCGGGTCTGCCGGGCATGTTACGCCAAATCTCGCCTTGGTCGATGACCTCAAGCAACACGATTATGAGATTCATTATATTGGTACCGAGGATGGAATTGAACGCACCATCGTCCGCGACTTGCCTTATCACAGCATTGAGGCAGGCAAACTGCGCCGTTATTTAAGCAAAGAAAACATCAAAGACTTTTTTAAAATTTTCCGCGGTTACCGCCAGGCAAAAAAAATATTGAAAGATCTGAATCCAAGGCTCGTCTTCGCCAAAGGCGGCTTTGTTTCCGTTCCGGTGGTTTGGGCCGCTGCCAAGCTTGGTATCCCAACTGTGCTGCACGAGAGTGATTACTCTCCCGGGCTTGCTAATCGGCTGTGCGCTAGAAAAGCAAGGAAAATATGCCTTTCTTTCGATGTTCCCAACCAATATGGCAGTAAATCCGTTGTGACCGGCTCTCCCGTCCGCTCTTCCCTGCTTTCCGGCAATAAGGAAAAAGGATTGCAGTTTTTGGGGTTTAAAAGCGGGAAGCCTGTGTTATTAATAATGGGTGGATCGCTTGGAGCCAAAGCAATCAATGACGCTGTAGATGGCTGCATCGATTCGCTCACCAGCTCATATTGTGTGGTACACCTGCGTGGCAAAGGCAATTTAAATGAATCGCTGTCTACCCACGAGAACTATCGACAATTTGAGTTTTTAGAAAAAGAGCTTGCGGATGTATTTTCCGCAACAGACCTCGCGCTTTCCCGTGCGGGTGCAAACGCTGTGTTTGAATATCTGACGCTCTGTATCCCCCCGTTGCTTATCCCATTGCCCTTGTCTGCCAGCCGCGGCGATCAACTGCAAAACGCCGCTTATTTCAAAGAGCATGGCTATGCTCATGTGCTGCAGCAAGAGGAGCTGACAAGCGAAGCTTTACCAGCAGCCGTAGGCGCGCTTTTTAAGGATAAGGATAAGATCATCAAATCTATGAAAGCCAGCGGTGCGCTCGACGGGACGGCAAACGTCCTAAAAGTAATTTATGAGAGTGTGCGCTAATGGAAATTCAATATTTTGTAGAAAATTATAGCACTTTGCCTGTCGCCGACCGCAAATCCTATGTATCAGAGCTTACTAAAAGCAAGGAGCTTCACAAGCTATACCAGCTTACTAAAGGCGAGTACGCGCGTTCTGCCACCCGCATCCTTGCGGATATGGGCGCGCGCGTTGCTGATTTTGTAAAAGAAAATGCAGATGGTATCTTGCATCTTCTAAAATCCTCCGACCCGAAGGTGCGTATGCACGCCGCCCAAATTATTGGCAATACATGCGCAGTAGAATACCTTGATGAGCTTTTTTATTCGATCATGCATGAGGATACAATGTATGCTCTCCCCTCTTTTCTGCTAGCAATCGGCAGTTCAAAAGCCGAACGCGCAAAAAAATTCCTGGATGAATATACACTGCGGAGCGATATTGACAAGCATTTGGACGAAGAAAAAGCAGCACTTACAAAAGCGCTGGCAAATTTTGTATCGAAAAGTAAGGTTCGCGTGCGCATTACCTCAAATGACATTATTCTTTTATCAACATCAAATCCCAACGTCACATATTCTACGTTTCAGAAACTGGGAATGAAGCCAAAAAAGTTTGGTGATTACATTGCTGTCTCCAAATTGAATAGTTTTGAAGACATTTATCAAACACGTGCCTTTAACGAGGCCTATATCTATCTTGGAAAATGCACAATACAGGAATTGCCGGAATTCATCGCAAAACGCGAAACCGCTATTTTGCAGCGTACCGGTGTAACGGGCTATCGGTTAGAGGTCAAAAGCGTTTCCCATGAGGTGCGGCTTGACATCATTAAAAAGTGCATCAACTCCTGTACAAAACTGATCAACACGCCATCGGCTTATTCCATTGAAATTGTGCTCGACATCAACGATGGAATGGTAGATGTTCTTTTGAATCCGCTTGCCGACAAGCGTTTTTCTTACCGAAAAAAAACAATTTCTGCCAGTATCAATCCTGGTGTAGCCGCCACTGTATGCGCATATGCCAGCGAATTCTTTGACCCAGACGCACGAGTGTTGGATAATTTTTGTGGCAGCGGCACTTTGCTCTATGAACGTGGATTTTATCCCCACCACACCCTTACAGGCGTAGATATCAACCGGCACGCGATTGATGCCGCAAACGAAAATAACCGATTTTCCAACCACCATCCACAGTTTCACCATATGGATGCGTTAAAATTCACTGCGAAAAAGTACGATGAAATTATTACCAACATGCCATTTGGCCTGCGCGTAAGCAACCATACGCAAAACGAACGGCTTTACAGGCAGTATTTTGCCATCTTACCCGAAATTCTCACTTCGGACGGCATAGCAATCCTGTATACACAAGAAAAACACCTGACCGAACGTCTGGTAAAAATGAGCAATAAATTCGAAATATTAAAACGGGCAACCTTCGAAGCTGGAGGCTTATTCCCCGCGGTTTATATTCTGGGCAAAACAAAATAAAATGCATCATAAAAAACACCCTGCAATCCGCAAGGTGTTTTTTGGTCTTAGCATCAATTAAAGATCATAATACATGTCATATTCAACTGGTTGCGGCATTTCATTGTATCTTGCGGATTCCGCACGCTTGTGCTCAATCCAGATTTCAATCAGCTTCTTGGGGAACACGCCACTTTCCGTCAAATATTTGTTATCCTTTTCCAGCGCATCCAGCGCTTCATCCAAGCTTTGGGGCAATGATTTTATTTTAGCCTGTTCTTTCTTTGTAAGATTGTACAAATTAAAATCGTATGGCCCATACCCTTCCTTTTCCGGATCAATTTTTTTCTTTATTCCATCTATTCCCGCCATTAATATTGCGGAATACGCATAATATGGATTGCATGTTCCATCCGGACAACGCAACTCAAATCGTTTGTCCGCCGGGGCCTTGGCATAAGCCGGTATACGGATAACCGCACTCCTGTTAGACGTGGCATATCCTATTGTCACTGGCGCTTCATACCCGGGGACAAGGCGCTTATAAGAATTTGTGCTTGGATTTGTAAAAGCACACAGTGACGGTGCGTGTTTTAGCAACCCGCCAATAAAATACAACGCAGTATCACTCAATTGCGAATACCCCTTCTTGTCATAAAAAACCGGCTTCCCTTTTTTGAAGAGGTGCATGTGCACATGCATTCCATTTCCCGCCTCGCCATAGATCGGCTTTGGCATAAATGTCACTGTTTTGCCTTCCGCAACAGCAGCGTTCTTTATGATGTATTTTGTCATCATTGTCTTATCTGCCATCTCACGCATTCCGCCAAATTCCACTTCAATTTCAAGCTGTCCGGGCCCGCCTACCTCATGGTGGTGGTATTTTACCGGGATTCCCTGCTTTTCCATCATCATAGATACCCGGCTTCTGAACCCGCTTAATATATCCATTGGCGGTGCCATGTGATAACCGCCCTTTTTGGGCATTTTATAACCCAAATTGCTTGATTCAATACCTGTATTCCATTCTGCCTGCTGTGTATCCACATGAAATTTAGATGTGTTTGGCGTAACGGCATAACTCACATGGTCAAACACATGAAATTCAAACTCCGGGCCAATACGCATTTCATCAGCAATCCCCGTATTTTTCAGGTATTCTTCCGCATGAAACGCAACATTGCGTGGGTCTTGGTCAAAACGCCTGTTGCTTGGCAAATCAATCACATAAACGTCGCCAATCATTGCCAGCGTTGGCACCTCGGCAAACAGATCAGTGTACGCTGTTGAAAGATCAGGAATAAACACCATATCGCTTGCTTCTATAGGAGCAAAGCTATAATTCGATCCATCAAAGCCAATTCCATCTTCCATGGTCGCTTGTGTTAGCCTATCTACTGGCATCGTAAGATGGCGCCATCGGCCATTTAGGTCAATCATCATGAAATCCACCATCATAATTTCATTTTTCTTGCAATACTCTTTTGCTTCCGACAATGTTTTGAACATGCAAAACCTCCACTTTTTTTGTATATTACCTTTTATTGTAACAATCTCACACTAAATAGCAATGTATTTTTCGTAATTTTATAGATAAAACTAAAAAACAGCCCGGTAAAAACCAGGCCATCTTCATCTTCTCAATCAAATTTGGGAATCAGGTAACTCTCTGGCGTCGCATTTTCAAAAATTCGGCGCAGGTATTCGCCCGTGTGGCTAAGAGGCGTTTTAGAAACCTGCTCCGGAGTGCCCTGTGCCACGATTGTACCACCATTATCACCACCATCCGGACCTAGATCGATGATATAATCCGCACTTTTAATTACGTCCAGGTTATGCTCTATCACAATCACTGTATTCCCTTTGTTTGCCAGTCTGTTTAAAACCTTCACCAGCTTCTTTGTATCGTCCATGTGCAAACCGGTTGTCGGTTCATCCAATATAAAAAGTGTATTCCCCGTCTGCTTTTTGGCAAGATGCGTTGCCAGCTTTACGCGCTGCGCCTCCCCGCCCGAGAGCGTGGTAGAGGGCTGCCCCAGCTTGACATATGTAAGCCCCACATCCATCAGCACCTTTAGCTTACTCTCCAATCTGGGCAGGTTTTCAAAAAACTTATACGCTTCTTCCACTGTCATGTCCAGCACTTCAAATATATTTTTGCCTTTATACCGCACCTCCAGCGTTTCGCGGTTATACCGCTGCCCTTTGCACACCTCGCAAGGCACATATACATCGGGCAAAAAGTGCATTTCTATTTTTATAATACCATCGCCTTTGCACGCTTCGCAGCGCCCACCTTTTACATTAAAGGAAAAACGGCCCTTCTGATAACCAGCGGCTTTTGCATGGTTTGTCATGGCAAAAAGATCACGTATCAAATCGAACAACCCCGTGTAGGTTGCCGGGTTGCTTCGTGGTGTGCGCCCAATTGGTGATTGGTCGATATCCACAATCTTATCCAGATACTCCAGCCCTTCTATTGTGTCATGCGCTCCTGGCTTGTCCTTAGAATGGTAAAACCGCTGCATAGCCGCCCTTCGCAGTATCTGGTTCACCAGCGTGCTTTTACCACTGCCGGACACTCCCGTCACCGCGGTGATCACACCCGTAGGAAACCTTACATCAATATTCTTCAGATTGTTTTCCCGCGCGCCCTTCACTGTCACCCAGTGCTTTGGCTTGCGCAGCTTGGAAGGAATTTTTATCTGTTTCTTGCCAGAGAGGTATTGCCCCGTGATACTCTTTTTGTTGTCCATAATCTCCCTGGGTGTGCCTTCCGCAACAATCTTTCCACCATGTGCGCCCGCACCAGGCCCAATGTCCACAATATGATCCGCAGCAAGCATTGTCTCCTCATCATGCTCCACCACGATCAGCGTATTACCGAGATCCCGCAGCCCTTTCAGCGTTTTCAGCAGCTTTGCATTGTCTTTTTGATGAAGTCCAATGCTTGGCTCGTCAAGAATGTATAGCACGCCCATCAACCCACTGCCAATTTGCGTCGCCAAGCGGATACGCTGTGCTTCCCCCCCGGACAATGTTCCGGCTGCACGCGAAAGCGTTAAATATTCAAGTCCAACGTTTAATAAAAAATCAAATCGTGCATTTAGTTCCTTTAATACACGTCCCGCGACCGCCGCTTGCTTCGAATCCAGCTTTACGGTATTGATATAATCGCGCGCCGCACGGATGGAAAGATCGGAAAGCTCCGCAATGTTCATATCGCCAATTTTTACAGACAATGTTTCTGGCTTATAACGCTGTCCACCGCACGCCTCGCAGGGCACTTCAACCATATAGGCTTCTATTTCGCCTTTTGCATAGTCTGAAGTCGTTTCTACATAACGGCGCTCCATGTTATGCACCAGTCCTTCGTAGCTTGCCATATAATAGCCTTTGCCACCCGCGTCGTCATAATACACCTTCAGCTTTTCGCCGTCCGTGCCATAAAGGAGCACATGCTGCACCACATCCGGCAAATCCTTATATGGCGTATCCATGTCAAAATGATATTTCTTCATCAACGCGTCAAGATAATTTTTTGCAATTGTGCCCGGCTGGCCAAAATTCCAACCAGTCACCTTCAGGGCACCCTCACGCAATGTTTTGGTCCGGTCATTCACCAGCAAATCCGGGTCTACGCGAAGTATCATGCCCAGCCCTGTACATTCCGGACAGGCACCAAATGGGCTGTTAAAAGAAAACATACGTGGTTCCAACGCGTCTATGCTGATACCACAATCCGCGCAAGCGAAATTCTCATTCATCAGGTAATCAACACCCGTATCCATATCATGCAGGATCACAAGACCACCAGCCATTTTGAGTGCGGTTTCAATCGAATCCGCCAACCTGCGTGCGCTATCCGGCTTCAAAATGACTCTGTCCACAACAGCCTCTATTGTATGCTTTTGCTGCCGCTCCAGCGTTATCTCTTCCTCAAGCTCGTGTATCGCGCCATCCACCCTAGCCCGCGTAAAACCGTCCTTTGCCAAGCCTTCCAACACTTTCTTATGCTCGCCCTTCTTTGCGCGTATCACAGGCGCAAGTATCATCACCTTTGCCCCGTCACCCTTGGACATTGCCGTATCCACCATCTGGTCTATTGTTTGCCGAGTAATCTTTTTTCCGCATTTTGTGCAATACACCTCGCCGGCGCGCGCGTACAAAAGCCGCAGGTAATCATGTATTTCTGTAACCGTACCCACAGTAGAGCGCGGATTCTTCGCTGTTGTTTTCTGGTCAATGGAGATTGCAGGTGAAAGTCCCTCGATCAGATCAACATCCGGCTTTTCCATCTGACCCAAAAACTGCCGCGCGTAAGACGAAAGCGACTCCACATAACGCCGCTGTCCTTCCGCATATATTGTGTCAAATGCAAGCGATGACTTACCACTTCCCGAAAGTCCCGTCACCACGATAAATTTATCACGCGGTAGTACAATATCAATATTTTTTAGATTATGCTCCCGCGCACCTTTAATGTGTAGCTCATCCATGTAATTCTTATGTTCCTTTCCTGCGATTTCGCTATTTCTTTTTTCCCCGTTCTTCCAGGTCAGTAATCATATCCCGGAGCTTGGCTGCCACTTCAAATTCTAGCTCCACGGCAGCCTGCTTCATTTGCTGTGTCAGCAGGTCTATGCGCATTTTACGCTCGTCTTCCGGCATTTTAGCCACCTGCTTTGTTTCATCCACCTTTTGCGAAATGGCAAACCCATCTGTAATCTCTTTGCTGATAGAGGTTGGCGTAATCCCATGCTCGTCATTGTAAGCCTGCTGCAACGCACGGCGGCGGTCTGTCTCACCCACGGCCGCTTTAATTGATTTTGTCATTACATCCGCATACAAAATTACCCTGCCCTGCGCATTCCTTGCGGCGCGCCCGATTGTTTGAATCAGCGAAGTTTCATTCCGCAAAAAGCCTTCCTTATCCGCGTCCAGTATGGCAACAAGCTCCACCTCCGGAATATCCAACCCTTCACGCAACAAGTTAATACCCACAAGAACGTCAAACTCGCCCAACCGCAGCCCGCGGATGATCTCAATCCGTTCCAATGTTTCAATATCAGAGTGCATATATTTTACCCGCACGCCCATCTCTGTATAATATTCTGTCAGGCGTTCAGCCAGCTTCTTCGTAAGTGTGGTCACGAGCACGCGCTTTTTCCGCTGGGCAATATCGCGTATTTCATCCAACAGGTCATCAAGCTGCCCTTCTGTTTTGCGAATTTCCACGGCAGGGTCGAGAAGCCCGGTGGGACGCACAATCTGCTCCACCACCTTACCCTTCGCAAGCGTACGTTCATATTCCGCCGGCGTTGCCGATACATAAACCGCCTGGTTCAGCCGCGTGTTGAATTCATCAAATTTGAGCGGGCGGTTGTCAAAAGCGGCCGGCAACCGGAACCCATAATTCACCAGCATTTCCTTACGAGAGCGGTCTCCATTAAACATCGCCCTTACCTGTGGCAGCGTCGCGTGCGATTCATCCACAAAGAGAAGATAGTCATCTGGGAAGAAATCAAGCAGCGTATACGGCGGCTCACCTGCATTACGGCCATCAAAATAACGGGAATAGTTCTCAATTCCAGAGCAATAGCCAAGCTCCTTCAGCATTTCCATGTCATATACCGTGCGTTGGGTCAGGCGTTCCGCTTCAAGCAGCTTTCCTTCATCCTTGAACGTTGTCACTTGTGCCGCAAGATCTGCCTTAATTTGTGGCAGCACCGCTTCCACCTTGCCCGGCTCCACAGCGTAATGCGTCGCCGGGAAAATTAGCGTATAGCTAATCGCATTGACCTTTTTGCCCGTCAGCGCATCCACCTCATAAAGCTCCTCAATCTCATCTCCAAAATATTGCACCCGCACGGCCAATTCAAATTGACTGGCAGGTATGATTTCCACAATATCGCCTCGTACACGGAATGTGCCACGTGTCATATCCATGTCGTTGCGCACGAAATTGATAGACACCAGCTTTTCCAAAAGCTGCTCACGTGGAAAAACCGCTCCTTTACGCAGCGCCACCGCAAGGTTAGCATAATCATCCGGCGCGCCAATACCATAGATGCAAGATACGCTTGCCACCACAATCACATCCCGCCGTTCCAGCAGGGAGGATGTCGCCGAATGCCGCATCTTATCAATCTCGTCATTAACACTGGAGTCTTTTTCAATGTAAAGGTCACGCCCAGGGATATACGCCTCTGGCTGGTAATAATCGTAATACGATACAAAAAATTCTACTGCGTTATTAGGAAAAAATTCCTTAAATTCGCTGCATAGCTGTGCCGCCAAGGTTTTATTATGCGCCAAAACAAGCGCCGGACGACCAGTGCGCGCAATCACATTTGCCATGGTAAACGTTTTACCGCTGCCTGTAACACCAAGAAGCACCTGCGCGCGTTTTCCCTCTTCCACCCCCTGCACAAGTGCGTCAATCGCCGCTGGTTGATCCCCGGCAGGCGCATATCTCGAATGTAATTCAAATGGCCTTTCTTCCATATTCACCTTTCCTTAAATCCATAGTATCATTCGTGGCTGTCAAAAAACGTAAAAACAGATAAAAATTTAATCATTATCCGTCATCCCAACGCAAATAATGCATCCTTATATTATACCATTTTTTTTGCGGAATGTGTGAATATTATATTAACTTGCCTACATCAAAAAACCACCGGATCATCCAGTGGTTTTCCTTACATCAACTAAAAATCAGTTATTTGAAAATAACGCCCTTTGTTAGAATGATATTGGAATAGCCCTCATGCTCACTCGTCGCCACAACCGCAAAACAACGCCTGGCTCTTTCGTAAAACGCAAACCGTTCCATTTTTTCAAACTCTGTGTGCGCCCCAGCAAAATCATGTTTTCTGATCACTTTTTCAAATGTTTCCCACACCCGTGGCTGTGTATCTGGCGGGGCTTCCATCAACACCACAGGCTTTTCCACAAATGTGTCAAGCGGCATAAATTCCAGCACTGCCTCCAAAAGCTCCGGTACCGTGTGCCCATCCGCGCGCACAACGCGTTGCCCCATCGTTTCCGATGGAAAATTTACGTCGCCAAAGCAAATCTCATCGCCGTGTCCCATCTCCATAATCGTTTTCATCAGGTCTGGCGAGAAAATTTCCGGTATATTCCTAAGCATAATTTTTTACTCTCCTTATTTTAATAATATGAAATCATTATATCATTTCCCACAACAAATTCTACTGGAAATTCAAACAAAATAATAAATCAAATCCCATGCCGGCACCGCAGGAAAACGGCGCAGGTATACCCGGTAATCTTGCCTTTGTTCAAAAACCTGGAGCGGCAGGGCGTATAAATCTTCATTTCGGTGATAAGCGGAAACCAACATCTTCGGTTTATTCTTACTTATTACTTCACACGCACCAATAATAGCGCGGCGCTCATTCCCCTCCACATCCAGTTTTATGAGCGTCGCATCGGGCGCAATCCCATCAATTTTACATGTTTGCACCGCCTGTCCCACATCACCGTTCAGCGCCGACTGTCTGCCAGCGTTTGCCGCAAACAATGCATTGCCATTCGCATCATCAGCCGCACTATTGAAACAAACACAATTATCAAACTCTTTTGTGTTTTTAAGCAACTTTTTAAAATTTTTCGCATCCGGCTCCAGCGCATAGATTTTTTTGTAATTACCCACTCGTTTCGCAAAAGCCTGTACCGTATCGCCATCATACGCGCCCGCATCAACATAAATTTCATCTTCTGATAAATTCAAAAACTCTTGTGAGAACAATCCATCATCCGAAGTATATTCCATCAATCTGGAAATCTCACCACCAATTTTATAGTTTAACATACTGGTATAAAGCTCTCTTGACTCTTTATCTGCCAGCAACTCATATGCCTGTTCAAATTCGCTTTTATGTGCTTCAAAAAAACTTTCAGTAAACGCCACACTGCCTGCCACCTCCACATCCGGCACGTATACCTCCTGCTCCCCGGAAATACGCAGTATGTTCTGCATCACATCCTGGCGGTGTGTGCCAAACGCGACCAATACAACCATATCGCCAAATTTCTCTTTTGCCTGCGCATATGTTGTAACCGTATGCTCCCAAAACACCTGTCCACGCACAAACCCGTCGCTTGCAAACACTCCTTCAAATGGTATACCGCACGCCTCCAATTCACAGATTATTTTATCCGCACCATTCCCCATTCCATACAGCACAATCGGTTTGTTTGCGTGTGCCAACCGCTCCCAGAGCGGCATGGCATCTACCTTCAATTTATCCATTACCTTTACCACCCATAAAAAACGGCATATATGCCGCAAACGCAGACGGCACAGCATATTTTTCCAAGATCTCCACCCTGCTCGGCCATATAAACCCTGCGTGCTTTCCCTTTTTTACTTTTACATAAAAACCCTGCATCAGCCATTCCACATGGGTGAAAATGTGTTTTGTCGCACCCACCGGAGCAATGGATTCCACCTGCAATCCCCGATCCATAGCCCACCTTCGCACTTCTTCGTTATCGCAGAACCCATCCATTGACGGCAGCTCCCACAACCCGGCAAGCAGTCCTTTATCCTGCCGTTTTTGCAGTGCCAGCCTTTGCCCGTCCGTAATCAGCAATATTGTACGTTTCACTTTCCGCCGTTTTGCTTTTGGCTTCTTTACAGGCAGTTCCAGTTGAATTCCAGCCGCCTTTGCCTCACATATGTGGATTAACGGGCACACACCACAAAGTGGTGCGCCGTTAGGCAAGCACACCATAGCACCCAGCTCCATCAATGCCTGTGTAAAATCCCCCGCCTGGCCTTTGGGCATCATTTGCCTTACTTCATCCTCCACTTGCTTCTTTGTGCCCGGCAATGCAATATCGCAATTATCTGCCTTCAGCCGCGCAAAAACGCGCAACACATTACCGTCTACAGCAGGATGTGGCAATCCAAACGCTATGGAAGCGATTGCCCCTGCTGTGTAAGCACCAATTCCGGGAAGCTTTTCAAGCTCAGAAGGTGATGATGGCAATTCTCCCCCATGCTCCAGCTCCACAATACACGCTGCTTTTTGCATATTACGCACGCGGTTGTAATAGCCAAGCCCTTCCCAAAGCTTCAAAATCTGACTCTCCGTTGCGTTCGCCAAAGCGTGAATATTGGGCAGTTCCCGCATAAACCTGTCAAAATATGGCCTCACTGTTTTCACACGCGTTTGTTGCAGCATGATCTCAGATACCCACACGCGATACGGCGTAGGATCATCGCGCCAAGGCAAGCTTCGTGCGTTTCTTTCATACCAATCCAGCAATGGTTTTATAATCCCATCAAGATAATCCATCATTGTCCATCCTCTTCACTGTTTCTATTTTACTATAGTTATACCACAAAACAAATACCTTGCTTACAAACATAGATACTATTAATAATCGGCGATATTAATTTCTATATCATCATTTTTTAGCACACGCACATATAACAAAATCAATTCGGACTGGTCAATAATGTATTGAGTGAAGATGTTTTATCTGCTATGATAGGTATACTAACAATGCATGCTCATTCAATATCAGTTGGAGGAACCTGATGAAACTTAAACTTAGATTGACCACATTTGTGCTCCTCGTTGTCTTTTTTTGCATACAAATGCCTGTGTTCGCCGCCGGACTACCGTGGCAGAACAGCGATCTTTCCGGCAATACTGTAATTATCCATACAAACGATTCTCACGGGCATGTAGATGACAACATGGGATTTGCAGCGATAAGCGCGCTCAAACAAGAGTATGAAGACGCAGGGGCTGCCGTATTGTTACTTGACGCAGGTGATACCTTCCATGGTATGCCCACTGCCACCCTTACAGAGGGCAGGGACATCGTCCCTTTGTTAAACGAACTCGGATACGCGGCCACAACCCCTGGAAACCATGATTTTAATTACGGTTACAAGCATTTGGCCGAGCTTGCCGATATGCTTGATTTCCCGATCATCTCAGCCAATATCCTTCTGAATGGCGAATTGATGTTTGAGCCAAATATCATAATTGAGAAAAACGGAGTCAGGTTTGGCGTTTTCGGGCTAACCACACCGGATACCGATTTCCAGACAAGCCCGCAGCATATGGAAGGCGTCTCCTTTGATGCCCCTGCCAAGGCCGCAACAGAACAAGTTGACCTCTTACAGGAGCAAGGAGTTGATTATATCATTGCGCTGACGCATATTGGCGTGGATCACACCAGCGAATATACAACCGACCGCCTTGCCGCCGAGGTAAAGGGTATCGATATCATTATCGATGGACACAGTCACACACAAATGCAGGATGGTCTTGCTGTTGATTCCTACACCACGCTTGAGCCCCACGGTGATACACTGATCGCTTCCACTGGAGCACATATTGAAAATATTGGCGTAATCACGTTTCCAGCGGAGGGCAAAATCACCGCAAAACTTTATAATGAAGAAGATTTCCCTGATCAGGACAGTACTGTTATAGATTTGGTCGATGAGATCAAATCTCGTCAAAGCCCCGAGCTTCAAGCAGTCATTGGTTACACCCCCGTGAACCTAAACGGCGAACGCGAGGATGTACGCACCAGCGAGACAAACCTTGGCGATCTCTCTGCCGATTCCCTCCTAGACGCAACCGGGGCTGATCTTTCCTTTATGAACGGAGGCAACATCCGCGCCACCATAGCTCAAGGAGACATCACGCGCGAAGATATTATTACTGTATTTCCATTTGGAAATTTCATCCTAACAAAGGAAGTTACGGGCAAGACCATCATAGATGCTCTTGAATTGAGTGTATCCGGTTACCCCGGCGAGTTTGGCGGATTCTTACAGGTAGCTGGTATATCTTTTCAATTTGACCCAAATCAACCAAAAGGAAGCCGCATATTTGACGTACAAATAAATGGGGATGAAATAAACCCTGACGATTCCTATGTTCTTGCAACAAACGACTATCTGGCAGCCGGCGGCGACGGTTATACCATGCTGGCAGATGCACCAGAAATCAGCTATTATTCTTCGCTGGAGGAAGTTTTTACCAGCTACCTCCAAAAAATCGCTGAATTTCCCGCCAGCACACAAGGGCGAATCACAATGGGAGCAAACGCATCAAATTCTACGGAAGAGCAGACAGATGCTGCTGATACGGAAGCAACAATTGCTGATGCAGGCACTTACACCGTTCAAAAAGGAGATTCCCTCTGGGCAATTGCAAAAAGCCAGCTTGGCGACGCATACCGCTGGCCCGAAATCTACCAGCTTAATAAAGAGCAAATTGCCGACCCTGACTTAATCGACATCGGCTGGCAGTTGGAACTGCCAGCAGCTTAGGCTTACAACAAGAAAGGAGCCATTATGAACATTTGGCATGAACTATCCGATGACAGGATAAAAAGTGACAACTTTATAAGTGTTATCGAAATCCAAAAAGGTGGAAAATCAAAATATGAGCTTGACAAGGACACAGGCTTTTTGAAGCTGGATCGCGTATTATTTACCTCCACGGTTTATCCTGCTAATTACGGCTTCATCCCACGCACATATGCCGAGGATAACGACCCATTAGACGTACTTGTAATCTGCTCTGAGCCAATTATTCCGTTAACGCTGGTTCAATGCTACCCTATTGGTGTTATCATCATGACGGACGATGAGCAACAGGATGAAAAAATAATCGCCATACCGTTTGGCGATCCAATGTATAACGGATATCGCGACGTGACTGCATTACCCAGCCATGTGCTAGATGAAATGACACACTTTTTCGAAGTATACAAAATGTTGGAGCATAAAAAAACGACCGTGCACGAAGTGCGCGGCCGTGATGATGCCATAAAGGTTATCGACAAGTGCATCGGGCGTTACCACGACTACTTCCCGGGACTGTAATCTGGTTATTCCCCAAAAACGGCAGCTGCCGTTTCCATGCGTTGCGTAACAGGAACGGAAAACGGACAACGGCCCTCGCAGCTTCCGCACCTGATGCAATCTGATCCATGGGCCTTGAGCGAAGAATAATGCTGCACAATGCTCTTTGGAATGTTGTTTTTATCCAGTAATGCAATATCAAGATAGCGATTTACCGAAGCTATATCAATATCCACCGGGCAAGGCAGGCAGTGGTTGCAATAAACACAGCTGCCTTGGAAGTTCCCTTCCGTGTTGCTGATGATTTCAGAGTAATCTTTCTCTTCATCGTTCAAATCAAAATATGACACAGCATGGCGCACTTCTTCGGCAGACTTACAACCCAGCAACGTGCTCACCACCGCCGGACGCTCCAGCGCGTAGTGAATGCACTGCCCTACGCTAAGCGCATCACCAAAAGGTGAATGTTCCTTTGACAGCAGCTTTCCCGCGCCCAACGTCTTCATCACAGAAATGGACACCCCCTGCCGCTCGCACGCCTGGTATAGCGCTGCGCGCGCAGGCTCAATCCCGGAAGCGCTCGCTACAGATTCCACCATATCATCCAATATCATATCCGCGCCCATCATGTCAAAAGCCGGATTAATGCTGAACATTAATAGGTCGATCTCCCCTGTTTCCACAATCCTGCGCGCCGTGACAGGGTTGTGCGAGCTTGCACCCAGCCTGCGAACCACTCCCTGCCGCTTCAAATCCTGCGCGTAGCGCAAAATCTCTGTTTCAAACACATCTTTAAAGTTTTCTTCTGTATCAATAAAAAACAGCATCCCAAAATCGATATAATCCGTATCAAGATGGCGAAGCAGATTTTCAAAATAACGCTTAACGGTGTCAAGATCACGGCTGATATCATATTGCTCATTGATATCGGTGGAGCAAATATGCCCCTGTATCAAAAATTTTTCCCTGTTCCCGGCAATGGCCCGCCCAATATTTTTACGCACCTCATCGCCCGGCATAAACAAATCCATCATATTAATGCCTTGCTTCATCGCCTCGTGGATCGTTTCTTCCACCGTTTCATACGGTTTGCCATCCAAATGTTCCGTGCCAAGCCCAATCACACTTGCCTTCCATCCGGTATCAGCAATTTCCCTATATTCCATGTCTTTGCCCTCCTGCCTGTTATTGTGTTGCCTCTTTTTTTGCAAGTTTACGCATTACAAGTATTCCAGCTAACATAATCAATGGAAATACTATCGCAACCAGCAAGCCAATCTTCAAACCTGCCTGTTCCGCATCATACCCCATTTTCGCCCCCCACGCAAGCACTGTGTCCGAGCGCTGCGCCACATCTGAAACAATCCCTGTGATCCACGGGCCAAGCGAACATCCAATATCGCCACACATAGCAAGTACACCAAACATAGCAGTCCCTCCCTTAGGATAACTTGCGGAGGTAAAGCTGAGCATTCCCGGCCACATTAGGCTGACGGAAAGCCCGCAAAGTGCACATCCTATGAGGGAAATGAATGGATTGTGGAACAATGTAGCCATCAGGTAGCACGCCACGCACAGCACTGAGCTGCCGATCAGCGCACCTGCAAGATTGATTTTATTTCCTTTAATCCCATATACCGTACGGCCAATTCCCATAAACACGGCAAACAAACAAGGTCCCAGCAGATCTCCCACAACCTTGGGCACTTGCAGACCTTTTTCCGCAAATAGCGACGCCCATTGTGACATCGCCTGCTCTGCCGCGCCGGCACAAATCATCATAAGCATCGCCAAAATAAATATTTTTGCCAGCATCAGCTTTTTGAGGGGAATCCGTTCATGTTCCTCTACCGTTGGAGCCAGTGGCACTTTACGGAACAAGAAAAAATTATAAAGCGGTATTGCCGCCCACGCTATGGGCAAGACAAACCAAAGTGAAAGGCCAATCAGATAAAGCACCAAAGTGGTAACCAGGACAACCAATACCTGTCCCCAGCTATAAAACGAATGCAGCAGGCTCATTGCCGCAGCCTTTGCATCGCCGGGAATTGCATCCACAATAGGACTAATAAGCACCTCTATCATACCGCCGCCAATGGAATAAATCACTGTGGCGATTAAAATACCCGCATAAGCGTTCCCCATTGTATTTGGCAATACACTTAACATAACAAACCCAGTTACGCAAAAAACGTGCGCAATAAGCACTGCCCGCCGGTGACCAATCCTGTCCGCAAATTTTATCATGAACATATCTGTCAAAAGCTGCGTGCCAAACCCAACAAGCACCAGCCTGCCCAGCATTTCAAACGAAACATTAAAATCTGTTTGGAAAATAACAAAAAAAAGCGGTGCCAGGTTGACAATGATCGCTGAAGTTATATACCCCAAATAACAGGCATGTACTGTATTCTTGTATGTATATTGCCTCATGTTATTCTCTTCTGTTTTTTGGCAAATGGAGTATAAAAAAATGAAGCCTCAAAAAACGAAGCTTCACTTTTCTTCTATTGTAACGCTTTCCATAATGATATCTGCAAGTGGTGCATCATTATAGTCTGTTTTCATATTCGCAATCTCATCCACAACTTCCATGCCCTCTACCACTTTTCCAAAGGCGGCATACTGGCCGTCAAGATGCGGCGCATCCGCGTGGACGATAAAAAATTGTGAGCCTGCGGAATCCGGATCCATGCTGCGTGCCATGGAAACCACACCCCGTTTATGCGTCAATGGGTTATCCACACCATTTGAGGAAAATTCCCCGATTATTGTATGGCCTGGGCCACCTGTACCATTTCCCTTTGGACAACCACCCTGTATCATAAACCCCTTGATTACCCTGTGAAATTTCAGCCCGTCATAAAAACCTTCTTTTACCAGCTTCTCAAAATTCGCAACCGTGTTCGGCGCTGCTTTCTCATTCAGCTTAAGCTTAATTACGCCGCCATCCTGCATTTTGATCACAACCATAAAATCACCTCCCCGGCCTCCACCTTGATATTGGTGAGAACCGTTTGCAAGTGTTTATTATATACCAATTCAATTGCACTGTCCAGAAAACTAAACCGTCACCCTTTGCAGCATTCCGTTCATAAAAGCAATTGCCACACCAAAATTCGTAATAGGCACACCTTTTTCCTTCGCTTTTCCGATTTTTGACATCATATTTTGCCTGTTGATCATGCACGCGCCGCAATGGAGAATCATTTTGTATTGGCCAATATCCTCTGGAAATCCATGTCCAGAAGTTGTTTCATATTGCAGCGCCCCGCCTACATATTCATCCATCCATCCGGGCAGCTTTTCCCGCGCAATATCACCCTTCATTGCATGGTGGGCGCACGATTCCGCAATAAGCACCTTGTCCCCTGGGCACAAGCTGGCTATAGCGCGCGCCCCGTTCATAAATTCCCTTATATCCCCTTTCTGCTTTGCCATCAGCATAGAGAATGAAGTAAGCGGAATTGTTTTATCCAGATTATCGTTCACATATTTAAACACTTGCGAATCTGTGATTACCAGCTTAGGCGGGTCAGTCAACTTTCTTAACATAGGGAGCATATCTTCTGTTTTAACAGACACCACCTTACAACCGTTGTCCAGCAAATCACGCATCACCTGCACCTGTGGCAAAATCAACCTCCCTTTGGGCGCTTGAACATCCTGTGGCATCACAAGCATCACAACATCACCCTTTTGCACAAGGTTTCCGGTTATGCTTTCGTCCCCGGCATCTGCCACCTGCTCTGTAATCAGTTTTTTCAGCCTGTCAATCCCCTGCCCTGTTTTTGCGTTAATCAGCACTTCATTTTGTCCCGTGGCTTGCTGTTTTATACTCCTATCAAACTGGTTCCACGCAATGATTACAGGAACGTCTTTTTCCCGGAGCAGCTTCATAATTTCTGTTTCAGTTGCAAAGTCCGTGTCCCCACCACGAATGACAAAAACGGCAATATCCGTTTTGCCCGCCACTTCCCTTGTTTTTTTAACGCGTGCCCTACCCAGTTCCGACTCATCGTCAAGACCTGCCGTATCAATAAATACCACCGGGCCTATAGGCAAAAGCTCCATCGATTTATAAACAGGGTCTGTCGTTGTGCCGGCAACATCCGACACAAGCGCAATCTCGCTACCCACGATTCGGTTTATCAAGCTGGATTTTCCAGCGTTTGTTTTTCCAAAAAAAGTAATATGGACGCGGTTTGCCCGCGGTGTATCACTTAATGTTCCCATAATACCCTCCTACGGTTAAAACCGGAAATCCCTTTCGCCTGCCTTGATGCGCGCAATATAATCCATTGCTTTGCCGCGCACCTTGTCGTCCGGAATCCCGCTTATTTGCTCCGTCACCACTTTGTCCGCCAGCGCTTTGAACTCTTCATCGCCATAATCCTCCGCGTATTCCGTCAATGTCAACAGTGCATTTGCCCCACAAATATTAGCAATCTGTCCGTTTTTGGCAAGCTTCATAAAACGGTCGCCCGTGCGCCCTTCCCTATAGCAAGCAGTACAAAAGCTTGGAATATAGCCGCTTTTTAAAAGCTCCTTCGTCATCTCTATCGGTGTCCTATGGTCTTCTATCTCAAACTGTGGCTTTTGCGTACCCATGGTGTAACCACCCACACCTGTCGCGCTGCCCGCGCTCACTTGTGAGATTCCCAGCTTTATCACGCTGTCCCGGTATTCGCCACCCTCCCGCGTGGAGAGAATCATGCCCGTATATGGCACCGCCATGCGAATGATCGCGACGATCTTTTTATAGTCATCATCCGATACCGCGTGCTCAAAATCATTCTTTTTCACATCACCCGCATCGCGTATACGCAACATGGAAATCGTATGCGGCCCCACGCCGAATTTTGCCTCCAAATGCTCAGCGTGCATGATTTGTCCTACAAGGTCATAATGCCAATCATATAACCCATAAAGCACACCCAGGCCCACATCGTCAATTCCCGCCTGCATGGCACGATCATGCGCCGTCGTGTGATATTCATAATTTGCCTTTGGCCCTTTAGGGTGCATATATTCATAAGTTGGCAAATGATACGTTTCCTGGAACAATATATATGTTCCAATGCCCGCTTCCTTCAGCCGCTTGTAATTTTCTACGGTTGTCGCCGCAATATTGATATTTACGCGCCGTATGGCGCCATTGTCAAATTTTATAGAATAAATAGTTTTGATACTTTCCAATAGGTATTCCATCGTGTTGTTCTTGGGATCTTCTCCCGTCTCCAGCGCCAAACGTTTGTGTCCCATTTTCTCCAGCGCACGTACTTCCTGCACAATCTCCTGCTGCGTCAGCTTTTTCCGCTCCATGCAGGATGATGCGTGATATCCGCAATAACGGCATTCATTTACACAATAATCCGAAAGATAAAGCGGTGCGAACATCACAATACGATTGCCATAGATATGCTGCTTTATTTGCGCGGCAGCAGCAAACATCTCTTCTTTCAGTTTGCCGTCCTCCACATAGGAGAGCACTGCTGCCTCGGTGTAGGAAAGCCCTTTAAAGGAGCGCGCCTTCTGAATAATCTCTTTCACATCCTGTTGGTCTTCCGCCCGCTTTTGTGCCTGCCACAATGTCTTCACAATCTCTTCATCATTGATGAATTCTTTTGCCATCTCTGACATTTTGTCATATTTCATAATACCCTCCTCGTATATGCCTATCCACAAACCAAAAAGTGCCGTCCCAAAAGGACAGCACAAAAAATCAACCTCAGATTATGCCATCCTCCCGCTCAGATTTCTCCTTGCGGTCAGAAACTATACCTTAATAGTAATATAAACCGTTTCCCGCGTCAATAACCAATATTCATCCTACCGGGAAAGCCCGGCAATCGCACATCCTTTTAAAACGGCATGGTCAATAGAAATAATATCCGGCTCATACCCACGCCCCCGCAAATATGCCATTAATACCTGATGCAGCTCCTCCTTAAGCCCAGGCATTTTTTCATAGGTTGTCCCTTCTATTGTCATGCAGAGCTTATTGTTGGTTTTAAACGATTTTTCCGCCACAGCCGCCATTTGCAACGCAGCAACCCGTGCAGCACGCAAAACTATATTTTGCAGCAATTCCCTGGCGTTTTCATCATCCTCATCGCTTAACATATGTTCCGCAATAATACCGCTTCCATCCATCAGGTATTCCGACACATCACGAGTTGTGAGGTTCGTAATCTCCTTCACTCCCCTTGTGCGAAAAACGCCCTCATCCGCAGCCGTATCCAGCGTATATTCACAAAGCGCCCCCAGATAAGCACCGCTTGTCATCTTCTCCGCGATCCCTATTTCTGGATGGATTGTGGTAGCGTCATATCCAAAATCTATATCCGAGCGTGGCAGGCGGCTGTAACTACCTGCCTCTGTATTAATTACCATTACCCCATCCTTGGGATACCCGGAAATTTTGCCGATTTTCGCATTGCTTTCCAAATAGCAACTGTTGCTTCCAGTACCAAGAATTGTGCCTGTAAACGCGCCATACCCATAATTCAATCGCTCTGCCTTGCCTGCAAGCGCTGTTGCCACGCTATCATTGATAATGATAACCTTTACACCCGGCACGCCCATTTTTTCCAGCGACTTTTTTATTTCCGCCCCCAACTGTTTCCCTTTCTCACCCTTTACCTGAACTTCTTTTGTGATTTCTATAAGCTCGGCGTCTATCTCTGGCGTTGATTTTGCACGATAGGCAAATGACATAACAATCTCTTTTGATTTTGCACAATAATGCGCAATGTAACCTGCCAGTGCATCAAAAAACTGCTGGGCGTCCAGGGCTTCTTTCACACCGGGCATAATCTGTCGCTCCAACTTTCCCATCTGGAAATTGCCCTCATCATCAAAATGCGTAAGGGCTATCCTCAAGTTGGTGCCGCCTGCGTCTATGCAAATCACTTTTTTGTTTTTCTGTACATCTTCGCGCAGTTGTAAATAGCTAGGAAGCATCAAAAGCGAGCTTTCCTGCCCGTCCAGCCCTTTTTGCATTTCATCCAGATACGTTGCGATTTGCTCTTCTATTTTAATCGCATTGTATTCCATTCCATGCTTTTGTATGAATTCCTTTGCTTTTGACATTTCTATCCCTCGCCATTTCTTTTTGTTATCACCCTTTTGTTTCATTTTAATTATATAATGCCACTGTGTATTACGCAATTTTTAATTTGACGCTTTATAGCAATTGGCATACAATGTGAATGGAATCATGGCAGCTATTATATTCTGATGGAGGATACCAATGTTTGAGCACCTGTTAGACGTCAATCACTGCGAATGCGGCAAGAACCACTCTCTGACCACACGCGACTATATTGTGGAAAAAGATGCGTTGGAAAAGCTACCGCAACTGTTGCAAAAATTAAAGGTACAACAAAAGCCGCTCGCCATATATGATCAAAACACCTATCACGCCGCATTTGAAAAGCTTGATCGTTTTCTGCCGGACGTGGATACCCTTATTTTGCAGGGGGATGTCATCCATGCGGATGAGACGCAAGTGGAAGCGATCGCTCATGCCGCGCCCGGCCACAGTGTATTGCTTGCCGTAGGCTCCGGAGTAATTAACGACACTGTGCGCTATGTTGGATTTGAGCAGAACATCCCGACTGTGTCCGTTCCCACTGCCGCAAGCGCGGATGGTTTTGTGTCAAATTCCTCCGTCATGACATTTAACGGTGCAAAGCGAACAATCCCCACCGTTCCTCCTACTGCAGTCGTGGCCGATCTGGAAATCATCGCTGCCGCCCCACAAAAGCTTACAGCCGCAGGCGTTGGCGATATGCTCAGCAAATATATTAGCGTTGCCGACTGGCATGTGGGGCATCTGATTGCCGGGGAATACTATTGCCCGTTTGTAGCCAATCTGGAAATCTCCGCACTGGATCTCATAGTGAAGCAGATAAACGGGATTGCCCAACGCGATATACCAAGTATGGGCAGTCTTGTGGAAGGGCTGCTGCTCTCTGGTCTTGCCATGCAAATGGTGCAAATTACACGCCCGGCCTCCAGCTTCGAGCATCATTTTTCTCATTTTTTGGACGTTGTGCCTATGGGGGATAACATTGATTGCAGTGCGTTGCACGGCGAAAAGGTAGGGATTGGTTCTATCATAGCCGCAAAATATTATCCTGTTTTTGCCGCTTCGCTGGAACGCATCTTCAAAGAAAACCTCTCCAATCAATTTAGTCTTGAGCGCGTTCATGAATATTACAAGACCTTTCCACAGGGTGTAGTTGACCTTGTTTTAAAAGAAAATGCTTCAACTGCAACAAACACGCTCGATGCATCTTTGTTGCAAAAAAACTTTGCCAGGGTAATGGATATTGCAAATGGAATTCCCTCCCCCAAAGTAATGCGCGATGCGCTGCTTCGCGTGCACGGGTATACGGATTACCGCGAGATTGGCATCACACCGAATCAGTTCCGGCATATCATGAAGATATGCAGCTATATTCGCAACCGATTCACCATGCTTCGTCTCATCAGCGATTATGAATTGTTTGATTTCAGTACGATGGATGATTGATAAAAAGACAGATGGACTGGGAATGGGGTAACTATTTCTCCATTCTTTTTTCTTGTATATTAATCAAAACTCAATCCGAACATCTCACATTTTTAGTTAGAAAATATTCGAATTTCAAAATATTTTTATTGTTCTCCCTGCCTTCATTTGTTATTATATAGCGTGGGTCAAAAATAAGAAACCAGAGGTAAGTATAATATGTCAAGATATGTAGGCACAGTTTCCCGCGGAATAAGGGCGCCCATCATCCGGGAAGGCGACAACCTGCCCGCTATTGTTGTGGATAGCGTAATGCAGGCTTCCGAAGGTGAAAACTTTGCGTTACGTGATAAAGATATCGTTGCCGTAACCGAGGCCGTGGTTGCACGTGCACAGGGTAATTACGCCACAGTTGACCAAATTGCCACCGACGTCAAATCAAAATTTGGCGACGATACCATTGGCGTGATCTTCCCTATTCTGAGCCGCAACCGGTTTGCCATTTGCCTGCGCGGGATTGCACGCGGCGCAAAAAAAATTGTCTTGATGCTAAGCTATCCGTCGGATGAAGTAGGCAACCACCTGATATCACGCGACCAAGTGGAGGCAGCCGGCGTTAACCCATGGCGGGATGTGCTGTCTCTAGAAAAATACCGCGAATTATTCGGTGTAAACCTCCATCCGTTTACCGGCATGGATTATGTAGCTTATTATGGCGATTTGATTCAGGAAGAAGGTGCGGAGGTAGAAATTATCTTCGCAAATGAAGCTGTTGCTATTCTTCCTTATACAAAAAATGTCCTTTGCTGTGACATACACACACGGGAACATTCCAAACGCAAGCTAAAAGATGCCGGCGCACAAAAAATTTATGGCATGGATGATCTCCTGACTGTTTCTGTGGACGGCAGCGGCTATAATCCCGATTATGGCTTGCTCGGCTCTAACAAATCCACAGAAACCGGCGTAAAGCTTTTCCCCCGGGATTGCGAAAAATTTGTGGATGAAGTCCAAAAACTATTGCATATCCGCACGGGAAAACAGATTGAAGTTATGGTATACGGTGACGGCGCTTTTAAAGACCCTGTGGGGAAAATATGGGAGCTTGCTGACCCTGTTGTGTCTCCCGCCCACACGATTGGCCTCACAGGCACACCAAACGAGCTGAAGCTGAAGTATCTTGCGGATAACCAGTTTGCAGGCCTTGCGGGCGAAGAATTGCGCACCGCTATTACAGATTATATAAAGGAAAAGGACGGCAACCTGAAAGGCTCTATGGAATCACAGGGCACCACGCCACGCCGCCTCACCGATCTCATTGGCTCACTTTGTGACCTTACATCCGGCAGTGGAGACAAAGGCACGCCTATCATACTGGTACAAGGCTATTTCGACACCTATGCCGATTAATCTTGCTTCAATGTAATTGTATAAGAGCCGCCCATGCGGGAGGCTCTTTTTTACGCAAAATATTCGATTAAAATGATGCTGCCTTGTCAAAAACGCTTTACTAATGTAGCACAATAAACTATAATACTACTGTTGCTATTCGCAACAGTAACTTGACAACAATTTTGAAAGGATACACGAGGAAATGAAGAAAGTATTATTAATCGCACTAATAGTTGTAATGGCTGTCTTTGCTTTTGCAGGCTGCTCGCCCGCATCCGGAAACACTGCAGCAGAAGAAGACGCTACCACACCTGCAGAGGAGCCTGTAGCAGCAGAAGATCCTGCAACAGAGGATGCATCTGAGGAGCCAGCAGCGGAAACTGCAGATGCCGCGTCTGAAGAGACTGCAGCGGATGATTCCTGGCAAAAGATACAGGACAAAGGCTCCTTTATAATGGGCTTGGATGACAAATTCCCACCTATGGGTTTTCGCGACGAAGCGGGTGAACTTGTCGGCTTTGACATTGATCTCGCGCGCCTCATTGCCGAGCAAATGGGCGTGGAAGTGCAGCTACAGCCCATTGACTGGACTGCAAAAGAAATGGAGCTTGACAGTGGCAATATTGACGTGATCTGGAATGGCTACACCATCACAGATGAGCGCAAAGAGAAAGTACTGATGAGTGATCCTTACATGAAAAACGAACAGGTAATGCTCGTACTTGCCGATTCCGACATTACCACACTTGAGGATCTGGCAGGCCAAAAGATTGCTGTGCAGGAAGGGTCTTCCGCACAAAGTATGCTGGAAAAAAGTATGCCCGAGCTACTCGAAACATTTGACGAATTGGTTGGTTTTAAGGATTACACCACCGCCCTGCTTGACGTGGATTCCGGGCAGGTGGCAGCCCTTGCCGTAGACCTTGTTGTAGCCGACTATTATATGGCGCAAAAGGAAGGCTCTTATGTTCTGCTTGACGAGCGCCTCGACAAGGAAGAATATGGCATTGGTTTCCGCAAAGGCGACCAGAGTTTCCATGATGCGCTTATGGCCGCATTTGAAGAGCTGAAGGCAAACGGAGCCGCCGCTGAGCTGAGCAATGAATGGTTTGGCCGTGACGTAACTGCTGATTTTTAATTTTGTATACAGTTTTGGGCAGTGTGCCCTGTGCACACTGCCTTTTTTCTTAAATGAAGAAACAGGAAGTATCATTCTATGGAAGAATTTGCAAGATTATTTTTGGAGCTGGGCAAAGGCCTTGGGATCACGCTTTCCTTATTCGGACTTACGCTCGCTTGCTCTATCCCTCTTGGATTTTTGGGATCACAGGTCAGTCTTTCCAAAAATAAGCCTATAAAATTTATTTACACCATTTACCTGACTGTAATCCGTGGCACGCCCCTTATTTTGCAGGTTGTTTTTATGTATTTCGGTATCAACATTATCCTTATCAAGCTGGGCGTTGATCCGCGCATTGACAGATACCCTGCTGCCCTGTTGGCTTTTATCATCAACTATACGGCATATTTCAGCGAAATTTTCCGTGGGGGTATACAAAGCATTAACAAGGGACAATACGAAGCGGCATCTGTACTGGGACTAACCAAACGTGCCACAACAATGAAAATTGTGATTCCGCAAGTGTTTAAGATTGTCATGCCTTCCCTTGGTAACGAGGTAATCACACTTGTAAAAGATACGGCACTTGTTAATATTATCGCGGTTACTGACCTGATGTACCTCACCTATTCCGCGGTATCGCGGGATGTCAGTATCATGCCGCTTTTTGTCGCAGGAATCTTCTACCTTGCTATCAATTCCCTTGTATCTGCCGTTCTAAAGAGAATTGAAAAACGTATGAATTATTACAGGATTTAGGCGGTGAATGGGATGAATATGCTGGAAGTAAAACATTTATATAAAAGCTTTGGCACAACCGACGTTTTAAAGGACGTGAATCTGACACTGGAAAAAGGAGAGGTCCTCGCCATCATCGGCCCGTCCGGCAGCGGCAAATCCACGCTGCTTCGCTGTATCAACTGCCTGGAACGCGCCGAAAAGGGTGATATCATATTGGACAACATTCCCATTGCAACCGAAAAAGACGGGCATACGGAATATTTAAAGGAAGATGAGCTGCGAACAGCTCGTCTGCACCTTGGTATGGTTTTCCAAAATTTCAATCTGTTTCCCCACTTGTCGGTACTCCAAAACCTGACACTTGCCCCCATCAATGTGGATAAAAAAGACCCTGAACAGGCAAAATCAGAAGCCCTTATCCTGCTTGAAAAAGTGGGACTCTCTGAAAAAGCGGATTCTTACCCGTTTGAGCTCTCCGGCGGCCAGGCGCAACGTGTAGCAATTGCACGCGCGCTTGCAATGGATCCCGATATGCTGTGCTTTGACGAACCTACATCTGCCCTCGACCCTGAGCTAACCGGCGAGGTGCTTGCCGTAATTAAAGACCTTGCCAAAGAACATATGACCATGCTGATCGTAACGCATGAAATGGGCTTTGCCAAGGAGGTCGCCACAGAGGTTTGCTTTATGGACAACGGCATCATACTGGAGCGCGGCAAACCACAAGAGCTGCTTGTAAACCCAAAAGAAGAACGTATTCGTTCCTTCCTCAATAAATTACTGAGCGTCTGACCTTTTTCATTTTAAAGCCCTTTCCCTCTTTGCACAAAAGTGGTAGAATAAACCGTACCAAAAAATACGGAGGCTGCCATGACAACAAGACTGGAACGCGAACATTATCTACGTGCGGCAGACGTGGACATCAACGGAAAATGGATGCCCTCTGCTGTTTTTGTGCGTATGCAGGAGCTGGCGGAAGACCACGCAACAAAGGTTGGCGCTGGACGCATTTATCTTGGTGAGACCATGGGGCTTGCATGGGTGTTGACACGCGTATATCTAAAGATGTATCGGTACCCCTGCCTGGGCGACACCATAACCGTGGCAACCTGGCCGCTAAAGCCCACAAAGCTAACATTCCTGCGTCATTTCAAGATGACAGACAGCACTGGCGACACACTCGGCGTTGCGTCCAGCCAGTGGGTTTTGTTTGATATTAACGACCGCATACTTCGGCGAACCGCAATAATTGGGGATTACCCCTATGACCCAGACGCACCCACCATGCTGGAAGAACCAGGCAAAATAAAGCTACCGCCCGATATGGAGTTTAAAGAAACTCGAAAAGTGCGTTACAGCGATGTAGACATGAACGGACACATGAACAACACAAAGTACCTAAATTGGATTTGTGAGCTTTTCCCCTCTGAGCACCTGAAAACAAAGCGTATTGATGAAATAAAATTAAACTATATTGCAGAGCCTTATCTGGACCAGAACGTCGATCTTTTCTATAAGGAAGCAGATGGCGGCTGGTTTGTTTGCGGAAAAACCGAAGAAAAGACTATTTTTGATTCATTTGTAACCTGGATCTGAGAAGGAGAAATTATGGCGAAAAGAATTGGTATTTTGACAAGTGGCGGCGATTGCCCCGGGCTGAACGCAACAATCCGCGGTGTTGCAAAAGCAGCATATGAACAAATGGAAGGTGTGGAGATTGTTGGCATTGCTGGCGGTTTTTCCGGCTTGATCAAAGGGGAATACCGAGAAATGAAGCCCAGCGAGTTTTCTGGCATATTAAATGTCGGCGGCACCATACTTGGCACTGTGCGCACTCCCTTTAAAAACATGCGAAAAATAGAGGACGACAAAATTGACAAGGTTGCAAACATGGTTCACAATTACGAAAAGATGAAGCTGGATTGCTTGTGTACCCTCGGCGGAAACGGCACACACAAAACAGCCAACCTGCTCTCCGAAGAAGGCCTGAACATCGTTGGCTTGCCCAAGACGATCGACAATGATATTTGGGGAACAGACGTGACATTTGGGTTCCATACAGCCGTTGATATCGCCACAGATGTCATTGACAGGCTGCACACAACAGCCGCCAGCCATGGACGCGTAATGATAGCTGAACTCATGGGCAACAAGGCCGGATGGCTGACGCTTTATGCAGGCCTTGCCGGCGGCGCTGACGTTGTCATTATTCCGGAAATCCCGTATAGCCAGGATGCAGTGCTTGAGTCAGTGTATAAGCGCGCTGAGGGGGGCAAGGCGTTTTCCATCATTGCAATTGCCGAAGGCGCCCTGCGCAAGGACGAGGCCGGCATGAAGAAAAAGGAAATTCGTAGTCTCCGCGCGGCAGAAGGTGTTTCCAGCGCTGCCGAACGGCTGACAAAAACCATTGAAACAGAAACCGGCATAGAAACACGGCTTGTTGTTCCCGGCCATATGCAGCGCGGCGGTTCCCCCAGCGCCTATGATCGTATTTTAGCTACAAAATTTGGCGTACATGCCGCCCAATTAATCAACCATGGTAAATTTGGGTATACCGTTGCCCTCCAAAGTAATAAACTGACCGAAAACAAATTGAAAGACATCGCCGGTAAAACTAAATATGTTTCCCCTGCGTCCGACATTGTAAAGGTCGCACGCAGCATGGGTATGTCGCTTGGCGATTAACCTGCTCCCGAAAAGCAGTCATGCCACAAGTATCTCACTGTAATGCAACCATCAAATCGTGCATGTTCTCTGTCGATTCATGCTGCTATTATGGTAGAATTTTCTTTTTTTAGATTTCATATTAAGTAAACGCTCCTTTGTTACGATATGCTACTATCATAAGAGTGCTGCAAACATAAAGCATCTGTAGCACTTTGTTTCCGGGTTGCTCTTATCATTTGGTTTTCCGGAACAGATTTTAAGGAGGAACTATGAACAACATTTCAACAGGAACTTCTATTCCCAATGAAAAACATGCGCCATATACCGCTGACGGAAAAGCATACGTTGCATCCGCTGCCACTGATTTGGTTACGACAGGTACATTTGACAAAACGGTTTATGGTTGGGTCACCTGCACTCCAGAAAAAGAACAATCCACAAATTTCGCTTCATATACAATGAATTATAATATCGCATCGGGTATCCCAGAAGAAATGAAGAACTATATGGTGTCCATGATCGACCGTTTTTCTACCTTTGGCTCCACCACCATGTTTAACGCATTTTCCAAGCATGGCCTTGAACCAAACGACATTACGCTGTCCTTCACAGGAAAAGGATTAAAATACAGCTTTTCTGGCTTTAATACAAAGACGTTGGATGTTGTAGAGTTAGTGCGGCATACCATGGATGAAATTAACTTCATTAACAAAATGGAGCAGAACGCACAGAACGAACAATGGCTGGGCTTACTGAAAAAATACTGCTAAATTCTACTTGATAAAAATATGCTGTTATAAAACACCAGGGACACAGCCTTGGTGTTTTTTGTATTCCCGGTCAACATCATTTATATTACATCATAGGGCCTATAATACGCAAAATTGCCTGCATAAACCGCTGGTACCAACGCACATTTTGCGTATCCGCAAAACCAATCTCCCTACTTACTTCCACGGTATCCAGATAATCCTGCTTCATATGCGCAAGACAGGATGCATTATGCAGCCACACACCACATTCAAAATGAAGGTAAAGGCTCCTGAAATCTAAATTTACCGTGCTGACCATTCCGGTCGTATCATCACAAAGAATTGTTTTGGAATGAATGAACCCCGGCGTATATTCATAAATTTTCACTCCCGCTTTTATGAGTGGCGCATAATGTGCCTTTGTAATCAAGAATACTAATTTTTTATCTGGAATATGCGGCACAGTGATGCGCACATCTACACCGCTCATTGCGGCATTCTCCAGCAGCATTGAAAGCTCGTTCCCTAAAATAAGGTATGGCGTATTAATGTATAGATATTTCTGTGCACGGGAAATCATATTTGCAATAATCCCTTCGCTTAAACAGATATCATCCAACGGCATATCCGAGAATGGCTGCACCAACCCGTCCGATAATTCTGTCCTGTCATATTGCTTATAAGGCGTATAGCTATCAAAGTCAATTTCTTCCCGTTCGCTAAACGCCCATAAATGCAAAAACATCATAAGCAGCGACCACACACCCTCACCCTTCAGCATAATTGAAGCGTCCTTCCATACCCCAAATCGTTTCTTTTCATTGATATACTCATCCGACAGGTTCGCACCACCGCAAAAACCTGTACAACCGTCGATTACTGTGATTTTCCTGTGATCGCGGTTGTTAAACATAGAGTTTAAAATTGGTCGCAACGGATTAAACACAACACATTTAATCCCCTTTGCCTCCATACGCTTTTTATAGCCTGCCGGCAGTGTATGCATACAGCCAATATCGTCATACATCAGCCGCACATCCAGCCCCTGAACAGCTTTTTGCTCCAGGATATGCAGAATGCTGTTCCACATGCGTCCCTCACGTATGATAAAATACTCCATATAGATAAAATGCTCTGCCTTTTTTAGTTCTACCAGTAAATCCTCAAAAAAATCCTCCCCCATCGGATAGTATTTTGTAGAAGTATTTTCATACGGAGGATAAATCGACGCCTTGCTAATATAGTTTGACTGTCCCCTTGCGCATGGTTCCATGCTTTGTAATGTCATCTTTGTTTTCTCATCTGTCATCAGTGTTTTGTGCGTTTTCTCATAAAGCCCCAATGCCATCCTTCGTTCTTTGGGGTTCAGCTTTCGCTGACTGAAAAAGAAATACATGGTCATTCCAAAAACAGGCAATGCAAGTACTAATATAATCCATGCAATTTTATAGGATGGATTCTGTTTTTTGCTTACTATCCAAATCACAAGGAAGATGCTGCCTATCTGAAGCGCCAATTGGATCCATTCGCTATAAGCCTCTACCTCAGATAGCAACACAACGATAACCCAAACCTGCAATGCAATGAGGGCAAAGAAAACAAACATACGGCTTGCCAGATAGCTAAAAAACTTTTTTATCTGTCCTTTTATCATAGCATTTCTCCCCATTTATTATAACACAATCCTTCCCAAGTAAAGCCACAAACGAATTCTCTTATTTATCATTCATACATAAAATTGTATTCAGCGAATAGATATTTTGGCAATATTATCCAGGAGTAAGATAAAATATGGTGCCAGCCCATTATGTGGATACAGGTGACAATACGGCAAATAAAAACAGGCTTATGCCTGTTTTTACTTACCACACCATTCAAATGAATCATGCCATCAGTTTTCGCAAGTATCTCTTACCGTGCAGCCCACAATATCCCCCGCCGCATAAGCGTTTGCACCGGTTCTTGTGAAAAATCATCCGCTATATGACCCAATGAATTATAAAACACACGACCATGCCCAAATGTTTTTGTCCACATAACCGGCATATCAACAACACCATTTAATACATGTGGCCCGCTTTGAGCGTCCTTCTCATCAAAATCATATGCACACAGTGCGCTATCCGAATTAAATTGAATTTTTCCGTCATACAAATACGGTGGTTTCCCCACCGGAAACCTTGTTGCAGCTAACACCCGCACAGCAGGGTCTACATGCATATAATACTGCTCGGATTCCATATAAAAATCCTCTATTCCTTCTGTGATCGGATTACTGTGGTCTGTAATATTCACCTTGAATTTCAGTGTTTGCCCGCCCGGATGTGCCACCCATTGGCCACCCGTCATAAACTGCCAGTCGACATTGTCCCTAAAGGTGTCACACAGCCCTGCATGGCAGCCCGCAATTCCCACACCGCCTGCCACAGCTTCGATAACAGGAAACAACTGATCCGGGGCAAGCGTCCCCATTGTCCAGTGCGGAATGATAATATCCTTTTCCTTTACTTTCTTTTCATCGGATAATACTTCCAGCTTATCCGCCATTTCGACTTCAAAGTTCTCTTCCTCAAGTATCTTTTGATATAGCTTTGCTATTTTTTCCGGGTCATGACCATCCCATCCCCCATAAACCACAAGTGCTTTTTTCATCATTTCTCTCCTTTCTTTTTAAACCCGTTTTATTATCTGAATAATCTTATTGAATTTTTTATAGTTGCAACATTCGAAAACCTAAAATTATCCAAATTTGACTTTTATTATGCCTGAATCAATATCATCTTCCAAAACTTCTTCTTTTGCATAGACATGCTTTTATTTATCTGCCAAACAATACAAGCATACTATACAAAGCGCAATGTGTCAATCCACTTTATATATTCCCTTTATTTATTTGAGAGTGTCTGTTTGAAAACATCAAAAATGCAGCATCGCAAACAGTTACCTATAACTAATTTATGATGCTGCTAAATATTACCTTCTACCCATGCTGCACTTTATATTTAAATAATTTACCACGCACAGTTTAAATTGTATAAACCGCTTCCACATCCATGAATTTCCCCAGCGGAATGAGCGCTGCCCCCAAAACCGAAGCGTCTTCCTTCAGCTCTGACACAAGGATGCACACATCTTTTTCCGAATAGTATTTTGTATCATCAAATACTCTGCTTTTTAGTTCATCCAAAAGAATATCCGCATAATTTGCCATTTCCCCGCCCAAAACAATATAGTGAGGGTCAAAAATATGTATAATACTTTGAATACCAACACTCATGTTCTCAATATACTCTTTCCACAGCTTAACAGCAGCCGTATCCCCTTGCTTACGTTGCTGGAAAAACTCTCGCAATGTGGCGATCTTCTCCCCCGCTTCCTTGTTGTATGCATTAATTAGTGCCCCACCGGAAACATAGGCATTCCAGCAACCCAGCCGGCCACAGACACATTTATTACCACCGCGCCGGATAATCATGTGCCCCAGTTCCCCCGCGCGTTTGCTGTGTCCTTTATAAATTTTGTTGTCTGCGACGACGCCCGCGCCAATTCCCTCATTTACAGAAATATATACCATATCGCTGTCATTTTTACATACGCCCATTTTATATTCCGCATAAGCTGCCACATTCGACTCATTCTCCACATAAATCGGAAAATCGAACATAATCTGGTAATTATTAAAGTCAACATTGGTAAGCGACAAGTTTGGCGCAATCTCCAGCACTTTTGTTTCTTCATTCACCGTGCCCGGAACAGAAAAGCCTATCCCCAATATTTTCGACTTGTTGATTGCCATGGTAGAAAGAATCTTCTGCACCTCTATGCTAATCCTCTCCATCAGTTCACTGAATTCATATTCCCCATCAAAATCAAATGAACGGTCGCATATCACCTCATAGTTCAGGTTCAAAAGCACAATGCGCACTTTCTTCCCTGTCATCAGGTCTACACCAAACGCATACCTTGCGTTTTTCAGAAACCGGAGCACCACTGGCTTGCGGCCTCCTGTGGACGTTGCCACGCCCGCTTCCTCTATGATTCCATCCTTAATCAGCTCATTTGTATTGGAAATCACCGTAGGCACACTGACACCCAGTTCCTTGGAAAGCTCCCGTTTAACCATGACTTCCTTTTGCCGAAGCAGGCTCAATATTTGTTTTTTATTAAATTCCTTGATCGTACTTTGATCTACTTTATTATTCTCCATTTTTACCCCACAAAGTTCCTAAAATCAGTTTATAATGATATTTTAATAATAGTACATCTTTTTACAAAACACAAGCATACAACCAAATGCATCTCTTTCTCATTGTAAAATCCAAATATATTTTTTGTTACATAAAAAGGCAGTCTGCGCAAGACTGCCTTTTTTCGCTTTTCTGTAATCAATCCATGTATTGCTCTCCTGTGCCATAATGCTCCACAACATAATCGATGTCTTTATCTCCCCTGCCGCTCAGGTTCACCAGAATAGAGCCTGTCTTCATTTCCTTTGCGAGTTTCATTGCATATGCTACCGCATGCGCACTCTCTAATGCTGGAATGATCCCTTCCATACGTGACAGCTTGAAAAATGCCTCAATCGCCTCTTCATCCGTGACTGACGCGTAGTTCACACGTCCCTGCTGATGCAAATACGCGTGCTCTGGCCCTACCGACGGGTAATCAAGCCCGCTGGCCACCGAATACACCGGTGCCGCCTCGCCCGCTTCATCCTGCAAAAGCAGGCTTTCAAAGCCATGCAGTACGCCTTTGGATCCAAATGTAATGGTCGCCGCGTTATCTCCTATCTTTTCCCCTCGGCCCATGGGTTCCACGCCGTAAATTTCCACAGGATCGGCCACAAACGGCGTAAACATACCCGCGGAATTGCTACCACCGCCCACACAAGCACAAACCGCATCCGGCAGATTGCCCGTCATCTCAATAAACTGCTCACGCGCTTCCACGCCCACCACCATCTGGAAATCACGTACCATCAGCGGAAACGGGTGCGGCCCTACAGCAGAACCAATGCAATATATAGAATTTTCATAATCCGCGGCATATGCCTCAAAGGCTGAATCCACCGCTTCTTTCAATGTTGCCGCGCCATGCGATACGGGCACAACCTTCGCCCCCAGTATTTCCATGCGCGTAACATTCGGCGCCTGCTTCTCTATATCCACAATTCCCATATGTACTTCGCATTCTAACCCAAAAAACGCCGCCGCAGTCGCCAGCGCAACACCATGCTGCCCCGCGCCCGTTTCTGCAATCAGCTTCTTTTTGCCCATATAATTGGCAAGCAATCCCTCGCCCATGCAATGGTTTAATTTATGCGCACCCGTGTGGTTCAAATCTTCGCGCTTTAAATAGATTTGCGCCATACCACAATATTGGGAAAGCCGTTCACAGTGATACACCGGCGTAGGCCGGCCCTGGAATTCCTTACGGATGCGGCGCAGTTCGCTTATAAATTTAGAGGAATGGCAAATCGTTTGGTATGCTTCCGCAATCTCCTCAAACGCTGGCATCAGGACATCTGGAATAACCATACCGCCGTATTCACCAAAATACCCTTTTTCATTCGGATAGTTTTTTAAGTAAGTTGTAAAATCCATGTGTTTTCCACTTCCTTTTTTACTGAAATGCCCTTCACCACATACTATTACACTTAGAAGAGCCTGACCATCTTTACTCATTATACACATGCCGTTAACGGCTGTAAACCCTTCCCCACGCACTACTTCACTTCCCCACCACGGCCTGCATCAACCTCTGATTCCATTTTTATGTGATTTAGGAATTTATTTCATGGATTAAAAGGCTAAACACAGCCGTTTTCGTATTGTCGCACAATATCTTATGTGATAAACTGTTAAAAAGTTAACAATCTTTTGATTGAGTGCACTAGCTATATGGTCTGGAACAGAAATCAGCTTATGCTTTTGTCAAAATCAATGTGGTAGAGCATTCGTTCGCTCTATAGTCTAGATCTGTAAGTTATAAGTTTTATTTTTGAAGATAGAGTGTTTCATTTTGTATCAAACTTAAAATGATTCACTTTTATATGGCAATTAGGTATATTTGCTTATCACCATGCGAAAGGAAAATATTATGGCTGACTGGAAAGAAAAATATAAATCCAAGTTGATGACTGCCGAGGAATCCGTAACCCATATCCATTCTGGCGAGCGGGCCGTAATTGCACATGCACTAGGAGCACCCGTGCTGGTAATTGAGGCAATGGTTGCAAACAAAGAGGCTTACCGCGATGTGGAAATTGTACATATGCTCACATTCGGCGGCACCCCTTATGTTGGCGAGGGTATGGAAAAGCATTTCCGCAACAATTCCCTGTTTGCAGGCGCAACTAACCGAAACGCAATAAACGAAGGTGCGGCAGACTTCACTCCCGCACACTTTTCAAGGATTCCAGATTTAATCCGTACAAATTTAAAACCGGACGTCCTGCTTTGCCAAGTGTCACCACCTGATGAAAACGGCTATGTCAGCCTGGGGCTGACAAGCGATTACACCATGCCTGCGGCAACCGTTGCGCGGACAATCATCGCAGAAGTGAACCCCAAATGTCCGCGCGTATTTGGCGATACTTTTTTGCATGTATCACAGCTTGAGTGCATGGTATATACTGAGCGGGACATCATTAGCCTGCCACAAACCGAGCTTACCGACGTGGAAAAAGCAATTGGCAAAAACTGTGCAGAGCTGGTACAGGACGGCGATACATTACAGCTCGGCATTGGCGCCATCCCGGATTCTGTATTATTTTTCCTGAGGAATAAAAAGGATTTGGGAATTCATTCGGAGATTGTCGCCGATGGAGTACAATACCTGATTGAGCACGGCGTAATTAATGGCAGTAAAAAGACACAGCACGTGGGCAAGGTTGTGGCAACCGGAATCTATGGCACATCCAACTTCCACAAGTTTGTGAATAACCATCCAATGTTTGAATTGTATCCATCTGATTACACCAACGATGTGCGTGTGATTGCTTCGCACGACAATCTTGTATCCATCAACTCATGTATCCAGGTCGATTTTGCCGGTGAGATCAGCTCCGATACCATTGGCACAAGGCAATACAGCGGCATTGGCGGGCAAGCCGATTTTGTGCGGGGCGCCAATCTCTCCAAAGGTGGCCGCTCCATTATGGCGTGCTATTCAACCGCAAAAAATGGCACCGTATCCAGAATTGTCCCTGTATTAACACCGGGGGCGGCTGTTGCCACCATGCGAGAGGATGTTGACTATTTTGTGACAGAACACGGCATCGCGCACCTTAAAGGGCGCACGCTGTATGACCGGGCAAAACAGCTCATTGGCATAGCCCATCCCAAATTCCGTGACGAATTGCTGGATCAGGCAGAAAAGCGTTATAACCGAAAGGTTTATTTACAGGTGCCAGAGCTGGAAACAAGAGCAGAATAACCGAAATAAGATTAGATTCGCGAAACGCCTGGCTGTTCCACCTGTCTGGCGTCAATGCAAATAGAGTTTGGAGGAAAACATGGACTTCACATTAAGCAAAGAACATCAAATGCTGCAAAAACTATATCAGGATTTTGCAGAGCGGGAGGTAAAACCACTCGCGGCAGAATTGGATGAAGAAGAGCGTTTCCCGGACGAAACGCTGGTAAAGCTCCGTCAAAACGGTATGATGGGTGTTTCCTACCCCAAAGAATATGGTGGTCAGGGTTGCGACATGCTTGCCAATGTACTGCTCATCGAAGAGATTGCCAAGGTATGCGCCACCACCGCCGTTATCTTAGCTGTGCACAGTTCTCTTGTGCCCAGCATTTTGCTGAAGCATGGCTCTGAGGAACAAAAACAAAAATACCTTACCCCACTTATGAAAGGCGATTATTTGGGTGCATTCGCCATCACCGAGGCAAACGCTGGCACAGACGCGGCAGCACAACAAACCAAGGCAGACCGCGACGGCGACTATTATATCCTGAACGGCAGCAAATTATTTATCACTAATGCAGGGAAAGCCGACGTTTACCTTGTCCTCGCCGTAACGGACAAAACCAAGCGTTCCCGGGGTATTTCAGCATTTGTCATCGAAAAAGGCATGGAGGGATTTACCATAGGGCCAAAGGAAAAGAAGATGGGGCTGCGCGGTTCTTCCACCTGTGAAATCATTTTCGAAAATTGCAAAGTGCCAAAAGAAAACCGGATCGGTGCAGAAGGAAAAGGCTACAGCATAGCATTGGGGGCACTGGATATCGGCCGCATCGGCATTGCCGCGCAAGCGCTGGGCATTGCGGAGGGTGCGTTTGACGAAACAGTGCAATATGTGAAAGAGCGCAAGCAATTTGGCAAGCCATTAGCCGCATTCCAGAACACACAGTTTACCCTTGCTGCGATGAAAGCGAAAATAGACGCGGCAAAGCTGCTCGTGTATCGCGCCGCACTTGCAAAGGATAACCAGAAAGTATTTTCGCTGGAGGCTGCGACCGCCAAGCTTTTTGCTTCAGAAACAGCCATGGAAGTGACTACCCAGTTCCTGCAGCTTTTCGGCGGATATGGCTATATGCGCGACTACCCTATCGAGCGGATGATGCGCGATGCTAAAATCACCCAAATTTACGAAGGAACCAGCGAGGTACAAAAAATGGTGATTTCCTCGACTGTTTTGAAATGAGGAGGAAATTATGTTGAATATTGTAGTATGCATCAAACAGGTACCGGATACCAATGAGGTTAAGCTGAATCCCGAAACGGGCACGCTGATTCGCGATGGCATCCCCAACATCATTAATCCGGATGATAAATCGGCGCTGGAAGCCGCATTGCAATTGAAGGACAAGCACGGCGCAAAAGTCACCGTGATCTCCATGGGGCCAGCACAGGCAGATGATGTCTTGCGCGAGGCGCTGGCAATGGGTGCGGATGAAACATTCCTTGTGACAGATCGCGCGTTTGGCGGCGCAGACACATGGGCAACCTCTTCCACTCTTGCTTCTGCCATCAGCAAAGTACCCTACGACCTAATTATTACAGGACGTCAGGCAATTGACGGGGACACGGCCCAAGTGGGACCACAGATCGCGGAGCATCTCGGCATTCCCAATATCAGCTATGCGGAAGCAATAGAACTGGATGGCGATTCTGTTATCGTAAAAAGGATGTATGAAGATCGTTACCATATGGTCAAGGCAAAGATGCCCTGCCTCATCACAGCGCTTGCAGAACTGGCTGAGCCTCGTTATATGACGCCGGGTGGTGTTTTTGACGCCTACCGCGAGAAAGAGGTCACCATCTGGGGACGCGACGATCTGGATGTTGCAACAGAAAACATCGGTCTTAAAGGATCGCCCACGCGCGTTGTCAAATCCTTTACCAAGGAACTAAAGGGAAAAGGAACTGTCGTCAATCTGGATACACAGGAATCAGTGGACTTTTTGATTGAAAAACTCCAGGAAAAGTTTGTGCTGTAAAGGGGAAAACTATGAATATAGCAGAATATAAAGGAATTCACGTTTTTGTCCAGCAGGTAGACGGAAAAATTACTTCCGTATCTTACGAGCTGTTGGGAAAAGGAAAAGAGCTGGCACAGGATTTGGGCTGTGACGTCACTGCCGTGGTTTTAGGCAGCAACATCAGCCATTTGAGCAAGCCTCTTGCTAAATATGGCGCAGACCACATCATCATGGCAGACGACCCAGCGCTTGAGGTTTACACTACAGAACCTTATACACAGGCAATGTATGAGATTATACAGGCAAAAACGCCAGAAATTGTCCTGTGCGGTGCAACTGCCATTGGCAGGGATCTTGCCCCAAGGCTTTCCGCACGCCTACACACGGGTCTTACAGCTGACTGTACAAAGCTCGAGATCGACGCGGAAACAAAGAATCTTAGGATGACTCGCCCAGCCTTTGGTGGCAATATTATGGCCACAATCATCTGCGCAAACCATCGCCCGCAAATGGCGACCGTGCGCCCGGGAGTTATGCAAAAAACCGAACCGGATGATAATGCGCAAGCAGACGTGGAACAATTTGCAGTAAGTAACCTAAGCGAATGCCAAAATGTCGAGATTATGGAGATCGTCAAAAAGACAGGTGCAAAAATCGATATCCAGGATGCTAAGATTCTCATATCTGGCGGGCGGGGTATGAATGCGCCGGAAAACTTTTCTTTGCTGCAACAGCTTGCGGATGAAATCGGCGGTACAGTGTCCTGCTCCAGAGCAGCAGTGGATGCTGGCTGGACAGACAAGGAACAGCAGGTGGGCCAAACCGGAAAAACAGTGCGCCCCAATCTGTATGTTGCATGTGGCATATCCGGTGCCATCCAGCATCTTGCCGGCATGGAGGAATCGGACATCATTATCGCTATCAACAAAGATCCTGATGCGCCCATTTTTGAGGTAGCTGATTATGGCGTTGTGGGTGATGCGCTTAAAATCGTTCCCCTGCTTGCGCAAGAGATTAAAAAGCTTTTGGCAGCGCAATAACTTTCGTATGAATATACAACAAAAAAACCGCCCACGGCGGTTTTTTTGTGTCCATGAAATACTTGCAGAACATATCCGCCACCATATTATATATTATTTTTTTCTATTACACGGTAAATTTACCTGTTCGTCTGATATAATCTATCTAATACAAATTCAAAGGAGTACTCTATAATGGATCAGTTGCAAAAATTTTGGGACAGTGTAAAAAACGAAGACACCGCCATACTAGCAACATCGGCAAACAATAACGTTACCATGAGAACAATCAGCCCAGTTTATTACAAAGACGCCATACTGATATTTACGAGCCCGGAATCGCAAAAATATAAACAACTAAAAGAAAACTCGGCCTGCTGCGTTGCTATTGGCGGATGCTTTCTGGAGGCAAATGCCGAGCTTTTAGGCCCAACTATGCAAAATAAAAATACACACCTGAGGGATGTATACACGAAAAAATTTAATGACGCTTTTGATGAAACTGTTGAACACGGAGGATGTGAATCAGATTTTGTGCTTTTAAACCCGCTCCGAATAACCGGCTGGGTTTTTGAAAGCGGAATGCCAACAAGCCCGCTTGAATATACATTCTAACCCACCTCCCCACACTTTCGAGGAGCATATTCAAGCATTACTAATAGCACGCAAACCATTATTGTGGTAACCCAAAACCATCATATAGTGTTTCTCTAACTATATGATGGTTTTAATTTTTACGTACTACTGCAGATAGGATTTCGTTTCACCTGCGGTTACGTCCTCCACGTCGTACATTAATGCTGTGGAAAGAATTACCACTTACTCGCCCATATGATTTTTGCCTGGTTGGTTCGGGAAGGCTTAGCGTATTCTCAGTCGGCATAATATCTGTCTTCAGGTTTTTTATCATCTTCCGCAACAAATCAGCTTCGTCTTGATGAATCAGGGTATAGGCAATCCCTTCTTGCTGAGCACGACCCGTCCGCCCAATGCGATGCACATAGCTTTCATTATCCAAGGGCGCATCATAATTAATAACAGCATCAATATTCTTAACATCAATCCCCCGGGCAGCAATATCCGTGGCGACAAGTGTATCAAGCTTGCCCAACCGATATTGCTTCATCACTCGATCCCGTTGATTCTGATTCATATCGCCGTGCAAGGCCGCAGCCCTAAACCCTTTTTTCCGCAATTGAAACGCAAGTTTATCCGCCCTGTGCTTCATATTCACAAAGATAAGCGTTAGGGGATAATTATTATCTTGCAGCAATGAAAGCAAGGCGTCGTTTTTGCCACCGGGATAAACGGCCGTATAGTATTGCTTTACCGTTTCCACTGCTAAGGATTCTTGTTTTACACGAATTTCCTGCGCATCTCTTTTCAAAAACTGGCTTGCGATCATATAGATTTCTTGCGGCATAGTTGCAGAGAAAAGTACAGTTTGCCTGTCCTTTGGCGTAGCCTTTAATATCTTTTCCATATCCCTTCGAAAACCCATATCCAACATACGGTCAGCTTCATCCAATACCACGGTACGAATAGCCGATATCTTAACAGTCTTTCGTTGCATATGGTCCATCAGGCGGCCAGGAGTGGCTACGATAATATGCGGTGTTGTTTTGAGCCAATCAATTTGCTTATTGATTTTTTCGCCGCCATATATTGTAGCAATGCGTATTCCAGGTTTGTTTTTAGAAAGGCTTCGCAGCACACCCGAAACTTGCACTGCTAACTCCCTGGTCGGGCACAGTATAAGTGCTTGTGTGGTTCGTTGCGCCCTATCAATCTGCTGAACGATAGGCATACCAAACGCACCAGTCTTACCTGTTCCTGTTGGCGCTTGCACCAATAGATCATCCCCCGCCAAAAAGTTTCCAATCGTCAACTCCTGTACGGGCGTAGGCTTTTCAAAATTCATTCTACAAAGGCTCGTCCTGATATCATCTGAGATACCAAGTTCTTTAAAGGGTATTGCTTGCATTTAATGTCTCCTGTTTTCTTTAAATTGATAGGCCGCACGGAAAACAACAAAATGAAACAAATCCCTAACAGCCCACATATCTTTTCACAAACAAAAACGCATATTTTTGCAAACCATACTGGACTTACAAAAATATGCGAGACAGTGCGGAATCAGATATACTAGTATTCTAACACACCAAGGCAATTCTGTCAAAATTAGCCTTTTGATGATACACTCCCCTTTGAAAATGTAGTCATCTTGCCTTTGCTTGAAATTTTTTACGCATTTTTTCGAATCACAACTCCGATATTTTCAGTTTCCCACCACAATCGGACTCCTAGGTTCAAAACCCAAAAATATTTATGCGCGCCCAATGATTCTCAAGGATAATCCTGAATGAAACAAAAGAGAGTTCGCAAACCCATGCAATTGCACAATTTTTCCAGATAAACTAATTCATCCTTGCTATTTCACGCCTTTTTTTGTTATCATAAGCTAGGTTGTAATCGCGCAGAAAGGAAATCGTAATGAGCGATGTTTTTGACGTATTAGTTATTGTACTGCCTGTAGTTGCAGCACTATTTCTCGGCTATTTGTCCAAGCGCAAACAATTGCTGAAACCATCGGGCATCGATGGACTCAAAGCTCTTGTTATGAATTTCACCCTTCCCGCCACATTGTTTGGCGCTTTTTATAATACGGAATTCAACTTGCACATCACACTCATTGTTTTAGTTATTTTCGGTTGTTCCATTGCTGGATTATTGCTGGGCAAGCTGCTTCTAAAAATATTCAGTAAGCAGCATTCGTTACTCCCCTTTATCACTACCGGGTTCGAAGCAGGAATGATGGGCTACGGCTTTTATATAATGCTGTTTTCCCAACAACAGGTTTCCAATTTCGCTATTGTAGACATTGGTCAAGTGATCTTTGTCTTCACAATCTATATGGCATTGCTGAATGCGCGCAAGGGCATTTCTCGCCAAGAGACCATTGTCGCCATGTTCAAATCTCCTGTACTTATTTCCATTATCGGTGGTATTATCATTGGAGTCACTGGACTGGGCGCAATGATAGACCGTTCGCCCGTTGGCGAAACTGTCGCATCTATATTTAACTACATTAGTGCGCCAACCGGTATGTTGATGATATTTGTAGTTGGTTATGGGCTGGAACTTTCCGCAAACGGTTTCCGGCGCGCAATGGGTGCAGTGGTTTCACGAATTGCCATTATGGCTGTTCTTTGTATATTGGCTTTGTTTATAATTGGACTAATCATGCCTCTCACCTATCATTTATATTGGGCGATTATCCTGATGTTCACATTGCCCGCGCCCTATGTCTTGCCTATTTTTTCTGATGACCAAAAAGACAGTGCGTATATTTCTACTAGCCTATCTCTGTATACGATTGTCTCTGTTGCGTTGTTTGCGGTAATTGCCATTTTAAAATAGCAGTACGCCTTATAGATGCGACAAGGTGTATTTATGTTGTTTCATTTGATACAACCATATCAATCCCAAAAACAAAAATAAGGGCATTTTTTTAGTTGCTCCTAGATGTTCACCATCTTTCTGCACACATAAAACGACGGGGTAAAAACTGGGGTAAAAACCAATATGTCGATCATGACAAAAACCGCGCAACAGCGCGGTTTTTGTCATGTTTTTCGATGATCACAGTGGTCACAAAGGAACACGCACAAAAACATGATTAAATAAAGGTTTTTTGGTGGTCAATAGTGGCGTTTAACAAAAAGTCTAATACAATTTTATATTATCTAGGGCCATTGCTTTTGACATGACAAAAGATAGTTTTTGTGCCATTCATAAATCTGAATCACTCTTAAGTTATTTTCTTCTTTAATTTTTTTATCTATATCGACTAACGCTTCGGTAACAATGGTTCTTATTCCCTTATCATCAGGAAAATTTAAATAATCAAAAAAATAGATTCCATCAAAATCCATTTTCATGTTGTTCATCTCCAACACATCCCTTGATTCATCGTCCAAAACTAACAGGTTTGCTATCTTTTTAACTTTTAGGTCTATCACTACCCTGGGATAACCTGCGATATTGTTTTCCAAATTATATGAATCTAATAAAGCTTTTCCCCACACTAATGTATCATCAATATATAACTTGTCATGTGTAACGCCACCTCTCGTTAAGAACCCAGCCTCAAGAAACATTCTTTGTAAAGACCCCACGATTGTCCCTATTCTATTTAAGGATATTACTGGATGATGGTCATCTGTCATATGAAAATCACTAGGTATTGCAAAAATCATATTATCTGAAAAGATTTTTATTTTAATATTGTCGCACCCCGGTACATTCATCATTATTTTTGCTTGTTCTATCGCCGCATTCATACAATTGTATATCTTATTCAAATAGTAATCTTTATCATCATTTTCTATCATTTTTTTTATTCCTAAAATGTCAATATATGCAACAAAATAATTTTCTGTTTTTAACATCATTAGCTCCTTTGTTTAACAATGTTTACAATGAATGAACTATTCCTACAGAAACAATATATCACAGACCAAAGAATAAACTCAAGACTATAGAAGACCGAACCGCACTCCACTATTATGCACGCATTATGTAAAAACAAAAGAATTACAAGAAATATTTGTAAAAGCAATTCCTTTATGACCACCGTCACACTATTTTATAGACAATAAAACAGTGGAGAAAAATCGCTCAAATAAAGCAAAAAACGCATCAAAGATGCGTCTTTACGTGGTCTGAATGGCGATACAGCATCCTTTGAAAAAAGGCTTAGCAGGAGAGATTGTCAGTAACCAAAAGCAGTATTTACTTATAAAGCACTCCTATATAAAATTTCTTCACAGTCGACAATAACAATTAAATCATCCTCTCGATGGAAACAACACGCATATATTTTCTGAGCGGGTAATAGCCATCATGTGTGGCTCCACGATAAATCTTTGACATATTTGCCCCATCTGTTATTCTGACTACGCCGGCCTTCAGTAATTGATTTGTAATGTGATTCCTCTCTATGTCGCCGCATAGCAACGCCGCTGTTTGCAGATGATTTTTGTTGGGCTGCAATATTTTAACAATATCGTGGCTAGGCAGCCGTTTTACCCAACAGTTCCCATGCATAATAGAAATATCCAACTTATTGTTTTCATAGGCGACGATACTGGTATGAGCGCCTTTAAATACTTTGCAGGGTGTTTCTATAGATTCCAATGATTCCGTGTAAATCTGAATGGAGTTTTGTGCTCGAATCTCCATTGGAAGTTCAAGTCGCTGGTTTTTTCGACAGTCATCGAGTATTGGAAGAAAATAATCACAAAAATCGTATATATCGTCCATAGACTCCGTATCAAGATAAATGCCTTGGCAAGAACTGCACAACAATTGATTGGTTTGCACAATATTTTGTGCAAGCCCGGTCAGGCTTTCCTTGGTCATTCCTGGTTTGGTAGCATAGGCAAAGCTGATCTTATGCCCCCATTCAATAATTTGTGTTAAGGGAGAAGTCATTTTCCGTACGGCTTGCACGGCCCTATCGCCTCCCCAGACAATAATCGCGTTTGAGACATCAATCAACTTGCCTATTGCCTTGGTATCTGTCGAAGGGTAATCAAACAGATAAATATAATCTGCCAATAGGGGTTCCATGTGTATCAATTCCTGTAGCGCGAAACCGGATAAACCGTCGTCGTCACTGGAGAGTTTCACAATATTAATATTGCCCGTTAACAAGCCTTCAATAACGCTGTAGAGTGCAAGCCCGTATTGATTGCCGGCTGTGATATGCAACAAAACGCCCAACGGATAAAGCTTTTCCGTCACCGCAAGCGTTTCGTCGCCCGTCGTAAAATTGTTTTCTTCCATATAGCTTGGCCCCAGTTCTTTTTCCAAGCGGAATAACAAATAATCCCGGTTCAACATTGTTTTGGCTTCTTCCAGGTATTGGATGCCCTGCTTTTTTGGAATGCCCAAGGAAAGCAGAAGCTCGATATGTTCCGTGCCGATGGAGCGGGCCAACCTATCACAGGCATTTATCACAATGGATGGGACCAAAGTTTTCTGCGACAATGTCTTTGAAGTAAACATGTCCAATGCACCGACGATTTCCGCTCGTTCTTTTTGATCAATGATTTTTCCAAATGCCAGATTCATTTCAGTTCCTCCAGCATACTGCCCGCACCGGCGGCGCAGGTTTTAATGCCTTGCAATCCAGCACGTCCCAATACTTCAAAATAGGGAGCGGAGATTCCACATCCGCATTCTTCACCTCTGTGCAAAACTGCGATGTCATCCGTTAGTATGCTGGTGAGCGGCATACTCTTAAGCAGCGGCGTAATCAGATTTAGTAGCCCCGGTTTGCCATAGGGCAAAGGCTCCAAACTATGGATATCACGGATCAATACCCTACTGTATACCGGAACATGGAAGTGATGGTTTTTACAATCGCAGTAAGGCACATTATGCTCCACTACACCGAAAAACTCGTGAAATCGTTGTTCGGCAATTCCCAGTTGCTCTTCCGCCATTTTGTACAAAGTTTGTTTGTCAACTTTTTGTGCGGCAAATTTTTTCCATCCTCCACCCAAAAAAATCAAAGATTTTGGATGTAACGACAATCTGATCTTTTCTTGCTTTAGCTTTTCCACCAAAAAATACAGATAGGCTGGAAAACCGTTGATCCTCACGGGAAACGGCTTTTTGCTGTAGGTGATAAGCGCATTCAAAACACCTTCCTCATTTAAAACGTATTCTGTGCCCGTATCCTTTAATGCGTATTCCCGATGCAACGGAGGCGCCAGGAGGGTAGCTGCATACGCTGTTCTGACAGCACCCATATGATTGTGCGTGCTTGGCTCGTATCCTAGCACAATATAATTTGTAGGAACAGCTGAAATCATTTTATGATAAAAAAACGTTTTGCGAAGCATATTCAATCCCAAAAGCATGGCGGATTTATCAAACCCTACCTTTACGGGGGTGCCGGAAGTTCCGGAGGTTGTGGATTGCATGTGGATTTTTTGAAGCGGCATAGAAAACAGTTCGTGTTTCTTCAAAAACAATGTGGGAATTGGCGGTAATCGATAGATGTCTTCATAGCTTTTTAATTTCTGCAACGTGAAACCCTGGGTTTCTAATAGTCTCGCATATTTTACGCAGTGCGAAATATGCCATTCTATGTTCTCGCGCACTGCCCCAAAAAATATGTCGTCAGTATTTTTACTATAAACATTTTTATGCAAAAACAGCTTTGTTCTGTTATACATTCCATAATCCTTATTTGTATTTTATCCATGGCACGATATGAGTAAAACTATAGCATATTATAACATAATAAATTTCAAGTTGAAAATTAACCAACGGCATCCTGTCTTCTAAGATTAAGGTGCAAGTGTTATTACAGCACTTTTCCAATTAAAACTGCATAAAATAACAGAAAACACAAAAGAAATAGCCAGGTTTGACTATTTCTCTTGTGGTCTGAATGGCGATACAGCATCCTTTGAAAAAAGGCTTAACAAAAGGATTTGCAAGCAACCAAAAGCAGTATTTACTCAATATATGATGTGATTTAAAATATAACAGCCAACTAAAAACGATAATTTGTTTTGTTTTTTAGTATGGTTGATTCTAGATTTTATAAGTGCTATTATATAATTTGGGAGGGAGGATTCATATGAATAGTGATAATTACCCTATACTTTCTAGAGTTTTCACCCGCTCAGTACTGAAAAGTTTTACTACCGGAAAAACTTTTAGTGAAATGTATAATCTTGCAGTAAAACTCTTTATATCACATCCGGAAAACAATACTAACAGTGATAATTTTGAATTATTGTATCGAGTTCTAAAAGATGAATATCGTAATGAATATTATTATAAAAACACATTGTTAAACAAGTTGTTGCTCGGTGTCCATAGCGTTAATACTACTACTGCATTAACAGAATTGCCTATTGCGGAATCGAAGGCGGATTTTTTATTAATAAACGGAAAGGCTATAGTATATGAAATAAAGACTGAACTTGATAACCTTGATCGGCTTGATGGCCAAATCTCGAGCTATTACAAGGCATTTAATCATGTTTGTGTTTTATCATACGAAAACAATGCAGATGCAATATTGAGTAAATATAAAGATA
>JAJDHD010000060.1 GCA_030266015.1 Christensenellaceae bacterium OttesenSCG-928-K19
CAAGCAATATGGCGTGATGATTTTAGAGGACGATCCGTATGCGGAGCTGCGTTATGAAGGACAGCCGGTGGAGAGCATTAAGTCTTACGACGATTGCGGCCTGGTGTGCAAGCTGGGTAGCTTTTCCAAGACGATATCGCCCGGGCTGCGTGTGGGATATGCCATTGCGCACAGGGATGTAATACAAAAGTTTAATTTGCTTAAGCAAGGGCAGGACGTGCACACATCCAACCTGACGCAGGCAATGGTGTATGAGTTTTTGAAGGGCGGGCATTATGAAGAGCATGTCGCGGCCCTTTGTAAGCGGTATAAGGCGCAGCGCGACTGTATGCTGGCGGCGATAGATAAATATTTTCCGCAGGATGTGCGGCATACGCATCCGGAGGGTGGACTGTTTGTTTGGGTTACGCTGCCCGAAGGGATGGACGCGCAGGCACTTTTTAAAACGTGCGTGGATTGTAAGGTGGCATTCGTGCCGGGCAGCCCGTTTTTTGCGGATGGTGGGCATAAGAGCACGTTGCGCATGAATTTTTCCATGCCGTGCAGCGCGGATATTGAAAAAGGTGTAGAGCGCATGGGTAGAATCATACGGGAATACAAGTATTGAAAGGGCGTTGCGGCAGGAACGGCCGTGCGCCCGCAAATAATTTGACTGTGTTCCAACACTATGATTTTGCAAATGAAGGAGATAGAAGATAAATGGAAGGCAACGTATTTGATACACTACAGGAAAGAGGATACATCAAGCAGGTGACACACGAGGGCCTGCGCGAGATGTTGGACAAAGAGAAAGTAACGTTTTACGTGGGATATGACGCCACGGCAGACAGCCTGCACGTGGGGCATTTTGTAATGCTGATGGTGATGGCGCATATGCAACGCGCCGGGCACCGTCCCATCGTGCTCATTGGCGGCGGCACAACCATGATTGGCGACCCCAGCGGCAAGACGGATATGCGCAGGGTGATGACACCAGAGGTGATACAGCACAACGCAAATTGCTTCCGTGAGCAGATCAGCCGGTTCCTTGATTTTTCTGAAGGCAAGGCGCTGATGGTGGATAATGCCGACTGGCTGCTAAAGCTTAACTATATTGATTTTATGCGTGAGGTGGGCGTGCACTTTACGGTCAACCGTATGCTGGCGGCAGAGGCGTATAAACGGCGCATGGAGGTGGGCCTGACCTTCTTTGAATTTAGCTATATGCTGATGCAGGCATATGATTTTTATGTGTTGAACAAAGAATATGGCTGTAAGCTGGAGATGGGCGGCGACGACCAATGGTCAAACATCCTGGCGGGCGCGGATTTGATCCGCAAAAAAGAAAAGCAGGAAGTCTATGGCATGACCATGACGTTGCTTTTAAAAAGCGACGGCGAAAAAATGGGCAAGACGGTGGGCGGCGCGTTGTGGCTGGACGCGAACAAAACGTCCCCGTATGAGTTTTACCAGTATTTCCGCAATGTGGCGGATGCGGATGTGAAAAACTGCCTGTCCCTTTTGACGTTCCTGCCTATGGAAGAAGTGAACCGCCTGTCCGCTCTTAAGGACAGTGAGATAAACGAAGCCAAAAAAGTGCTTGCTTATGAAGTGACCAAGCAGGTGCATGGCGAGGCGGAAGCGAAAAAAGCGCAGCAGGCGGCGGAAGCGCTGTTTGGCGGTGGCGCAGAGGCGGGCAGCATTCCCACGACGGAAATCACAAAGGCGCAACTTGCGGAAAATGACAAAGTGATTGACATGATGATATTGACCGGGCTGTGCAAATCGCGTGGCGAGGGCAGGAGGCTGATTGCTGGCGGCGGTGTTTCGTTGAATGGAAACAAGGTGACGGACGAGTTTGCCAGCATTGCGGACAGCGACTTTGAGGATGGCGCGGTTATGCTGAAAAAAGGCAAAAAAGTATTCCATAAGGTGGTATTGAAAGCATAGTGGTGGGATATACCAGTATCAGGCAGGCGTTGGAAGATGAAACGGTGGTTAAAAAGTCGCGTTTTATCTGTGCGCTGAGGCCAGTACAAACGCCGGAGGAGGCAGCCGACGAACTTGCAAAAATACGCAAAAAGCATTATAATGCGACGCATAACTGCTTTGCCATGATTTTGAACGAGGACGCGTCTTACAAGCGCGCGTCGGACGATGGTGAACCGCAGGGCACGGCCGGTATCCCCATGCTGGAGGTGCTGCAAAAAGCCGGGCTCACAAACATCCTGGCGGTGGTAACCCGTTATTTTGGGGGCACAATGCTGGGCGCAGGCGGGCTGGTGCGCGCGTATAGCGGCAGTGTTGCCCAGGCGCTGGGCAGGGCACAAAAAGTTGTATATATCCCGGCGGACGAATATGAGTTTACCGTGCACTATAGTGATTATGGCAAGCTATGCAGCATAGCAACGGAGTTTAACGCGGCGCCCGAGGGACGGTTTGAAGAGGTGGTGCGTGTGCGCCTGGTAGTGGAAAAAGAATATGGAGCGCAATTTAAAGAACGCATAAAACAAGCGTTTTTGGGCGCGGAGGTCTATACCGTAACCGGCGAGTGTATGATAATGAAGCCGGCGGAATATAAATAAGCCATGGGGGCTGTAAAAAAAGGAAAAGAGTATATGGAAGTAAAATTTATTCAGGCAAAGGAATTAAAGCAAAAACCACAGGATGAAACAAAGCTGGGGTTTGGCCAGATTTTTTCAGATTATATGTTCATTATGCGCTATACGGAAGGGGAGGGATGGCACGACGCAGAAATTAAAGCGTATGAGCCATTCAGTATTTCGCCTGCCGCCACAGTGCTGCATTATGCGCAGGAGGTGTTTGAGGGGCTGAAGGCGTATCATTGCGCGGACGGCAGCACAAACCTGTTCCGTTCCACGGCAAACTTTAATAGGATGAACAACTCGGCAAAGCGGCTTGCCATGCCGGAGTTTGATGAGGCTTTTGCGAACAAGGCGCTGCATGAGCTGATTGCGATAGAAAAGGACTGGATCCCAAAATCGGAAGGAACCTCGCTTTATATTCGGCCAAACTATATAGGGATGAACCCGTATCTTGGCGTACGTGAGGCGTCGGAATATATTTTCTATATCATTTGCGGCCCGGTTGGGGCGTATTATTCCAACGGGCTTGCCCCCACAAAAATACTGATTGAGAAGGAATACACAAGGTCTTCACAGGGTGGCATGGGCTTTGCCAAGACAGGCGGCAACTACGCCGCGAGCCTGATTGCCGGAAAGGAAGCGCACGATAAAGGCTGTGACCAGGTGCTGTGGCTGGATTCGGCACAACGCAAATATGTGGAGGAAGTGGGCTCCATGAACATTATGTTCGTGATAGACGATATCATTGTGACGCCGCCGCTGGACGGCACTATTTTGCCCGGTATTACGCGCGACAGCGTGCTCACCATCGCAAAAAGCAAGGGTTACAAGGTGCAGGAGCGCATGGTGTCCATGGACGAGCTGATAGAAACGGCAAAGTCGGGTGCGATGAGTGAAGCGTTTGGCACGGGTACTGCAGCGGTAGTGAGCCCGATTGGCGAATTTGTGTACGGAGATGAGCGCATTACGGTTGCCGGTGGAAAAATGGGTGGAAAATCCCTGGAATTCTACAATACATTAACAGAGATACAATACGGCAAGACAAACGATCCGTTTGGCTGGATCGAAAAGGTTTGAGTGCCCGCCGGGTGGAGAGAGCATCTGCCCTGCAGACGGAAATATGGCGTTTGCCGCAGCCACATCTAGCGGCAGCCGCATTGGCGGCATAGGAGCAAGAAGTGAAAAAAATTGCAGCTTACCTGCTTGTGATTGCGCTTGCGGTCACACTGGTGTTTTCTACAGGAACAACAGCCCTTGCGGCGAGCATAAGGACCAGCGTGAAGATTAGCCCTTCCACGCTTGCGGGCGCGGGCACAGTGGGGGTTACGGTTACCATTACCAATAACGGTGACCCGATTTCGAACGTGGTGCTGAAATATCCTTCGCCCACGAACACGGAAGTGGCACTTGATAACCTGGGAACAGGCAACTCGGCAGAGCATGTGAATCCCAATTGGGCAATCAGCGAGGATATGCTGAATGTGCCGCTACAGTTTATGGTGTATTGGACCAATGCGGATGGCACACAAAGCTCGGGCGGTACGGAAACGTTTACCATAGCAAAGCAGGAATCGTCGGTGAATGTGACGGGCAGTGCGGAAGCCAACGTGCGGGAGATAAACAAGGGTGATAAGGTGACCTTTACCTTTATTATGAAAAACAGTGGCAACGTGAAGGTGGACACAGCATACCTGAATGCGCCTCCGATTGACAACGGCGCGAAGATTGGCAAGGATTTTTCGCTTGACCCGGGCAGTACCAAAAAAATGGAATATACGGTGACGGTGAATGAGAGCATGGAAGTGAAGCCAGTGTTCACCTATACTGCGGGCGGCCAGCAATATACATTGCCGCTCGATACGATGAGTATATCGGTTGCCAATGCGCAGACGGGTGCGATGACTGTAGCCGTGGATGTGGATAAAACCTCTGTGGAAACGGGAGGGAAGGTCAAATTCAACCTTCGCATAGATAATACGGGTAGTTCCGCGTTAAGCGGCCTGTCGGTGACGGACTTTGACGGTAACGCTGTGACGGTATCCCCAACCAGTCTTGCGCCGGGAGAACGGGCAACAGGCTCGGTGGAAATTCCCATTGCGCAATCCGGCAATTATTCTTTTCGGGTGGCGGCGAAGGACGCAAATGGCAACAACGTGAACGCAAACAGTAATTCGGTTGCCATTAGCGTAGATGGCGCGGCGGCTTCCGCGCAGCCCACAGACAGCACCGAGCTGGGCGAAATCGTGATGATTAATGTAACGATTGCCACAAACTTGCCGAAACCCCAGGAAATTACGGCGAAGTTTGAAGTGGTGAACCGGGTGCAGGAAGACCTGAGCAATATTGTCGTATCGGCAATCCAAGGTGACACGGCCAAGACAATGGGCACGCTGGAATCGCTTGCCGCGGGTAGCAGTGAGATGGTGGAGGGCTTGCTTAATGTACAGGAAACGGGCGATTATGTCTTTAAAGTGACAGCACAGTTGCCGGATGGACGGCTGGGTGAATCGCAGACGGACCCGATTACAATCACAGTAACGGGAAAAGCGGAGGAAGGAATGTCCTCTACTATGTTGGGTGTAATTGTTGTGCTGATAGCGATTGCGGCAGTGGCGGTGATCCTTGGTGTTTATATCAGCAAGCAGCGAAAGAAAGGCAAGGCGGCAAAAGCCGCGCCGAAGAAACCGCAGCCCGAGCAGCAGATATCTCCCAATGGCAGGGTGCGCCCGCCGCGCTACAACAGCGCGAACGGCGATGAGATGGACGGCAGACCGGAGTCGCGCCGTTATCAGCAGCGTACGCAGCGCGTGGAGACGATAGAACCAAAGCCGCAGGCAGCGCCGAAGCCGCGCCCACAGCAAAAACCGCAATCTGGCCCGGGCACGAAATATGGGGACAGGAACAAGTTTTAATGTAAATAGATATCTATATTTTAAAAGGAGAATTGTTTATGAGTAAAATTGACATGTTGGCAGTTGATACCATCAGGGTGCTCTCTGCGGAGGCAATCCAGAAAGCAAACAGCGGCCATCCCGGCCTGCCGATTGGTTCTGCTCCCATGGCGTATACGCTTTGGGCAAAGCATATGAAGCATAACCCGGCAAATCCGGATTGGGACAACAGGGATCGTTTTATCCTTTCTGCTGGGCATGGCTCCATGCTGCTTTATTCGTTGCTTCATATGTTTGGATATGGCCTTCCCATGGACGATATCAAAAACTTCAGGCAATGGGATTCCAAAACGCCCGGGCATCCGGAATATGGCCACACGGTGGGTGTGGAAGCGACATCCGGTCCGCTGGGGCAGGGGATTGCGATGGCTGTTGGCATGGCAATGGCAGAGGCGCATCTTGCCGCGGTGTTTAACAAGCCTGGCTACAATGTGGTGGATCATTACACCTATGCGCTTACGGGCGATGGTTGCCTGCAGGAAGGCGTGTCCGGCGAGGCAAGCTCGCTTGCGGGGACGCTGGGCCTGGGCAAGCTGATTTTACTGTACGACAAGAACGATATCACCATCGAAGGCAAAATAGACGTGACGTTTGATGAAGACGTGAAAAAGCGTTATAAGGCTTATGGCTGGCAGGTGCTGGAGGTGGAAGACGGAAACACTGACCTGAAAGCAATCTCCGACGCGATTGAAGAAGCAAAGGGTGAGAAAAACAAGCCCTCGCTGATTATTGTAAAAACCTGTATTGCGTATGGATGCCCGGCAAAGCAGGGCAGCGAAAGCAGCCACGGTTCACCGCTTGGCCAGGAAAACATTGACGCGATGAAAAAGCAGCTCGGCTGGCCTTATGACGAGGCGTTTGTGGTGCCGGATGAGGTGAAAAAGAATATTGACGAACTGAAGGCAGTGTTTGCAGAGGAAGAGAAGCAGTGGGATACACTGTATGCAAAATACGCGAAGGAATATCCTGAGCTGGACAAGCAATATAAGGAATACATGAAGCCGGTAGACGCAAAATTGTTTGACGACGCGGCATATTGGGAGTTTGAGGACAAGCCGGTTGCGACACGTCAATCCTCGGGCGAGGTTTTGAACAAGCTGGCGGCAAAGGTTCCCAACCTGATGGGTGGCAGCGCAGATCTTGCGCCCGCAAACAACTCGTTGATGAAGGACAGGGAGTTCTTCTCCAAGGAAAACAGGCTGGGGACAAACATTCACTTTGGCATTCGTGAGTTTGCCATGTCGGCGGTCTCCAACGGTATGAGCCTGCACGGTGGTATTATGCCATATTGCGCGACATTCCTCGTGTTTAGCGATTACATGAAGGGCGGCATCCGTATGTCTGCGCTGATGAAGCAGCCTGTAACCTATGTGCTTACCCATGACTCCATTGGCGTGGGCGAAGACGGCCCCACGCATGAGCCGATTGAGCACCTGGCGGCAATGCGCGCCACGCCCGGCGTGTATATGTGGCGTCCGGCAGACTCAAGGGAAACGGCGGCGGCGTATTGCCACGCGATGACAACAAAAGCGCCCAACACAATCGCGCTTTCGCGCCAGCCCCTGCCCCAGCAACCGGGAAGCGGTAAGGATGCGCTGAAAGGCGCGTACATACTGAAGGATACAGATGGTACGCCGGATGTTATTTTGATGGCGACGGGCAGCGAAGTGGAACTGTGCGTGCAGGCGGCTGATGAGCTGGCGAAGAAAGGCATGAAAGCCCGCGTGGTATCCATGCCATGCGTTGACCTGTTTGAAGAGCAGGGCGACGATTACAAGAAGAGCGTGCTACCCTGCGATGTGACTGCACGTGTGGTGGTGGAAGCAGCAACGTCATTTGGCTGGGCGAAATACGCTGGCTGCAAGGGCGAGTATGTGACGATTGACCATTATGGCGCGTCTGCCCCGGCGGGCACGTTGTTTGAAAAATTTGGATTCACGGTAGACAATGTGGTGAAAAAAGCGGAAGCTGCTGTGAAGAAATAATAAGGATTTCCGCAGGACGGAAATTGGTAAAAGGTGAATGATAACGGGCCCGTGTGGTATCTGATCCGAAGCGGGCCTGTTTTCTATTGACTGTGCAAAAAGAAGTGGGTAAGATGAGAAGGCGGGATAGTAGCTTTGGGTATTGGCGAACGGCCAACCCCGGCACAAAGTATTGAGTTGTTTGGCTGCGAGCCTATGCTCAGAAAATAAAAATGCTCCTGTCTAGAGAACTCAAAAGAGAGGTGGAATCTCTTTTGTGGAGCAAATATTCCAAGCATACTTCGAAAGTGTTATGGATATTTGCGTTGTATAGTGAGGAATTTCCATATGGCAAATTATGATTTTGATGTAGTAATAAAAATAGGCTCTATGGCGCTTATCCGTAAGGACGATAACGACATAGATTATAATATTTTCTCGCAGCTTGCGAGCGAGCTGAAGCCAGGCCACATCCTGGTGTCGTCCGGCGCGGCGGAGATTGGGCGTATCGATTATATGCAAAGAAACAGCGGGCGTGAACTGAAGGGGGCCAGCCAAGAGCTGTTGTCCTTATATTGCGCACAGGGGCAGCCGTTGCTGATGGAAATGTACCGCAGGTTTGTGAACCCAAAGTATTCTATACGCCAGGTTTTGATTGAGCACAGCCATTTTAACGATGAGCGCAAGGTGAAGCATATCAAGAACCTGTTGTTTTCCTCGGCAAACCAGAACGCCATTCCCATCATCAACTACAATGACGCGGTTTCGGATACAGAAAATATGAAATGGGAGCTTTCCAGCCTCAAAAAGAAATCTGCTCATGTGGTGGAATGTGTGGATAATGATGAGACGGCGGTGGTGATTACCAAGCTGGTGAACGCCAAGATGCTCATCATCCTTTCCAGCATAGATGGCATTTATATGGATATCAACGACCCGTCTACCGTGGTTGGAGATGTGGTGGGCAGCACCTACGAGGAAGTAGAAGGCAAGATTGACGAAATGATAAAATGCTGCAACGGCGCTTCGCGTATTGGCGCGAATGGCGCGGCGGCCAAGCTGCAATACGCGAAACAAGCGGTGAAGCATGGCTCTACCGTTATTATTGCAAACGCAAAACATAAATTGAAAGATATCATTGACGGCAAAGTGCCGCGGACCTATCTCAGCATTAAATAGGGCAACTGCAATACGTTGGAAATTGCGTGTTTGCACTTGAATTTTTACGCCCAAGTGAAATAATCGTTTGCGCCCCCATGCAAGAGTGTATTAGTATAGTATACAACAAGTATGGGGGGCAACTTATGGGTTCGGTCTGGGCATGGCTTAAAAGCGTGTTCACGTTAAAGGTGCCGGAGAGGTTTGAGGGCGCGTTTGACCGTGAATGCGGTAATAAAAATAATTTGCGGTTTGCGGTGCTGCCGTTTTTTAATATCCTGACGCAGGCTGCCTGCTATTATATTTACTTATACATATATCCGGCGACCTATCCCGGGCTGCCCACGTTGGACGCGACGTTTTTCACGGTATTTTCCTCTATCTACATATTGGTGAACGTTTGCTTCATAATATTGTTTTTCCGGTTGATGCGCCAAAAGGAACAAGACGGGTACGCAAAAAAAGCACATATGCTAACGATGTTGTTTTTGGCCTCTTATGTGATACTAGAAGGGTTTGAAACGACATTGGAGGTGGAGATATCCGGCAATATTTATCGCTTTTTGGCGACGTTTTTCATTGTGGCGGTGCTGCCCGTGATTGCGCGCAAGGAAAAGTTCTACCTGTTGCTAGCCTATACGCTCGTGGTGGAGGCGGGGCTTGGTTACCTGATCTATAATGGAATGCCAAATACAAACCAGTATACACAGATTGTGTTTGCGTTCTTTTTGGCTTGTGTTGTTGTGGCCAATATTGTATATACAAATACGGTAAAGGCGTTTGCGCTGAACCAATGCCTGATGGAGGCGAACGGAAAGCTGCGCCAATTGAGCGTGACTGACCCGCTTACCGGTCTTAAAAACAGGCGGGCGTTCTACGATTATATCAGCAAGGTGTGGGATGAGGGCAAACGCAACGGGGGCGAAATCACAGTTGTGATGCTGGATATTGATAACTTTAAAAAATATAACGACAACTATGGCCACCAGAAGGGCGACGAATGTATTGTTGCGATCGCAAACTGCATCCAGTCCTTTTTCAAGCGGTCGATTGACATGGTGGCGCGCTATGGCGGTGAAGAATTTATTGTTCTGTTGCCGCATACGCAACATTGCAATGCGGTGGCAATAAGCGAAGAAGTGCGCCAGGCGGTGTATGGCCTGAAGATTCGGCATGAATACGTAGACGAGGGCTATGTGACACTGAGCGCCGGCGTCGCGTCTGGGGTGCCGGGGATTGACGACCAATACGAAGGGCTGATTATTAAGGCCGACGAAGCGCTTTACGCAGCAAAAAACAGCGGCAGGAACAGGGTGTGCTCCGCCGCTGAATAGATAGGTATTATTTCTTTCTGTACAAGGTTTCGCCCTGGTAGGTCAGCTCGTCCCCATCAATAGCTAGGACATAGGAATCGCCGTTCTGGTCAATGGTGATCTCGTTTCCGTCTGCCGTGTAGGGAAAGCTGTCCAGCAATGTATCCTCCCAATAGCCGTATACGTTGCCATCCGCATCAAACACCTGCGTGATTTCCTCTGCGTTCACATCCTGCCATGTGCCCACGATGTCCGCATCTGTTTTTGCACAGGCGGTGGCGCATAGTGCCAACGCTATGCAAGCAAATAATAGGATGCGCTTTGCCATGTTTATTTCACCACAATATTGACGATTCTGCCGGGCACCACAATAAACTTCACAATCTCTTTGCCCTGCCAAAGCTCCGCGAACTCGTTGCGTACATATGCCTCGACCTCTTCCTTTGAAGCGTTCGAGCTGATGTCGAACTTGGTACGCACCTTGCCGTTTAATTGTATGGCCATATTCACGGTATTTCGCACAAGCGCTTTTTCATCACAGACTGGAAAATTCTGGTTGAATATGGAGTAGCCCTGCCCCAGCACTTCCCACAATTCCTCGCAGAAATGAGGCGCAAACGGGGCGAGCAAGAGCAACAGCTTCTTGGCGGTTTCTTTTGCGAACAAGGCGTCCGGTTTTCCGTCCATGTACTTATACATGGCATTGGTAAGCTCCATAATGCGTGCTACGGCTGTGTTAAAGGAAAACACGGGTATATCCTGTGCCACATGCTGAATGGCGTAATTGAGCTGGTAATTTACATCTTCATCTACCGTGCCGTTGCCCCCCTGCAGGGCGGAAACGTTTTGAACAAGGCGTTCAACGCGCTCCAGGAACTTGTGAGCGCCCTTGATTCCATCTGTGTTCCACGGGCCGCCCTCCACATAGTTGAAGCCGAACGCAAGATACAGCCGCAATGTATCCGAGCCATATTTGTGTGTGTATTCGTCCGGGGAAACGACGTTGCCCCGGCTTTTGCTCATTTTTTCCCCATCCGGGCCAAGGATTAGCCCTTGGTGCACCAGCGAGGTGAATGGCTCGTCAAAGCTGACAAAGCCCATGTCGTGAAATGCCTTGGTGAAGAAGCGCGCATACAGAAGATGCATGACCGCGTGCTCCACGCCGCCCACGTATTTATCCACAGGCAGCATTTGGTCTATTACCTGGCGGTTCCATGCTTCCTTATTGTTTTTATTGTCCGGATAGCGCAGGTAATACCAAGATGAGCACACAAACGTATCCATTGTGTCCACATCGCGCGTGGCATGGCCGCCGCATTTTGGGCAGGTTGTGTTTATAAATTCCTCGCTCTTGGCAAGCGGGGAGGTGCCGTCCGGTGTGAACTCTACATCATAGGGAAGCAGCACAGGAAGGTCGGATTCGGGCACGGCCACTTCGCCGCATTTGTCGCAATAAACAATGGGGATGGGCGCGCCCCAGTAGCGCTGGCGGGAGATCAGCCAGTCGCGCAGGCGGTAGTTTGTTTTAAACGCGCCTTTGCTATCCTTTTCCAGTGTCTTTATAATGCTTTCCTTTGCCTGCTCGGTCGTTTGCCCGTCAAAGCCTTCGCTGTTGACCAAAATGCCATATTCCACAAACGGCAGGTCGTCGTTTGTTTTTTCATTTTTAGCTTTAATGACACGCTCTATAGGTAGGCCATACTTCTCCGCAAACGCGAAATCGCGCTCATCATGCGCAGGTACTGCCATTACAATGCCCGTGCCATAGCTTGCCAACACATAATCCGCCGTCCACACGGGAACCTTGCGCCCGTTGATGGGATTTACCGCATACGCCCCGGTGAATACGCCTGTTTTCTCCCTTGTGGTGGAAAGCCGGTCGATTTCCGTCGCTTTGGCGGCATAGTCTTTGTATTCCTCCACTGCCTGCTTTTGCGCGGGCGTGGTG
>JAJDHD010000061.1 GCA_030266015.1 Christensenellaceae bacterium OttesenSCG-928-K19
CCCTTAAGGAGAGAAAGAAATGAGAAAAATCGGTAAAAAAGGCATCGCGTGGTTGATTGCGATTGGGTTAGTAGTATCGATGGGAATTGCAATACCAAATGCGGTGATGGCAGCGAGGGCAGGCGACGGCAGTTATGTGGTGGACACAGTAGCGGACGTCAAAACAAGTACGCCGCCTACAGAAGACGACGGTATATTAGATGGGTTTGGCAGTGTAGACAGCGAAGGCCGGATATGGGTGGATAAGAGCGTCACGGCAAAGGCGGACGGTTCCTTTGATGTAGACCTTTCTGCACTGGCACAGGAATACCTTTCTGTACATGCGGGAGGCAGCGGCGGCGGGGGAACAACCTCTGTGCAGGCAGATGTCATATTTGTGTTGGATGGCTCTGGCTCTATGTCTTCAAGCGGAGCCAATGATGTATATGAAGAAAGCGATGGAAATATTTACCGCATAGATGCGATGATCCGGGCGACAAACGAAGCGATAAAGGTGATTATGGAAGCAAATCCCAATAATCGTGTGGGGGTGTATTGGTATGGAACTACCTTTAATACACTCTTGCCGTTGGGGTCTTATGGATTGCCGGAAGAACAGTTCAACAATAAATATACCTACCTCATCTGGCGTGTTGGCTTGGATGAGGCTGATAATCCGGAGAACCGCCGCGATGTGATAACGAATAGCACACTGATAAAAGATGGGGCGCTATACAATGCCAATCCATCTAATACTCCTATGAGCGGAGGAACATGGACACAAGGCGGTGTTGTTGGCGGCATAGATACGGCAATTAAAGATATACAGGCAAATACAAATAGCGCTGGATTTGACAAGCTAGGCAAGCGCCAGCCGTTTGTATTTTTACTTTCGGACGGTGGAGCTTCGTATGGGAGTACTACTGGCTCAAATACAAATGCAAAATGGTGGAACCTTGAAAACATTACGCAATATGGCACGGGGCCAGGTAGTGAAACGAGAGGTACAGATGCAACCCTTTCAGGTTTGACGGCGGCTCTCATCCTTTCGTCCGCTGTGATGAAGGACAGGCTTTCGGCCGCATATGCGGATTACAATGAAGCCTATAATACAGCAAAGGGTACGGAAAGCACGGCAGGCGGGACGGCAGATCCATATCCCACGAATTTCTACACAGTGGGCCTGGGTTCGTCAGCGTCTATTAATGGCCCGTGGGTGACAACAAATACCCTTTATAAATACGCGTGGTGCGGCCTAAATCCGCGGGCGATGACAGACAGGTATTATTACAATGCCAGCAAATATTATTCCGAAGTGGGTGACTTGACGGCTACAGAGGATTCCAATGAACCAACTAACAACCAAGGGGCGAATGGCAACGCGGCATCGCGAACGATTGCACAGATATCGGCGCTGGTTAGTGCTGCGAATGCGGATGTTGGCGCGGGTACGTATGATGCGTATTTGAATCCGGAAAAATATATATTCAATAGCTTTTACAGGTATGCGGACACATATCCAAAGCTGGGCGATGCGTTTGATTCTCTTGCGCAGGATGTGGCGACGGCCAGCCAATCAGTTACACTCCCCGTTGAAACGGAAACAGAAACTGGGGTGGGCGGCGGTGGCGGCGCAATTATGTTCGCAGACGAAATAGGCAACGGAATGATAATGAACGGCGCGCCCGTTCTGGCAGGAGTTGAAGGCACGGTGGATGAGGACGCCAGCGATAGCCAGAAGACCGTGTATACATTTGGCAGTACTTATAAAAGCTCGGCAGCGGTAAGCGGCGCTACAATTACATGGAATATCAGCGCGGAGGACATGGGGCCGCATATGTATACATTCAGTGACAGAAAGAATCCATCTGCCGACAGTTACCTACCTGCAGACCCGCTTGTGTTAAGCTATAATGTAAAGCTGGCGGAGAACGCGAAGGGCGGGGATTCCCCCTTCTACAGCAATGCATTTACAAAAGAAGCGGATGATAGTGTTACCGCCAAAACAAAAGCGGTGTTTACTCCTGTGTCAGATAATCCATATTATTACTTTACGAATAAATATATGGGCGCGGTGGGGACGCTGGAGCAGGCAGGGCAGACGGGTGCTAACACGGTAGACGGAGATATAAGCCATTATGTGAAAGGTGTGCCTGTAAGCTCAAACGGTACGACCATGGACACAGGGCTAACTCAGCCGGACGGCAGCCTGAAGGGGGTTTATATTACCTATGATATGGTGGAAGCAGCCGGGGATACTGTGTTTACGAGGACTGCGATTGGTAAGGTGGTAGATTTTGAGTCTGCGGATATTCCGACGGCTGCTGATAGTGATTATTATGACGCATTCCTGGAAACGATTTGCAATTGTGCACAGGCGGAGCTTGCTGATGAGGGAAATACTACAGATGCTATTTTTGCTTTTAAGCGGGGCATTGCCAAAGACGCTGCTGATGTGGAAGATCATTTTGCCAAAGGTGAAAACAAAACGGAAACCGCGGCATACGCTACCAGCGCTGCATTCGAAAACGGCAGGATGACATCCCTGCTGGGAAACAACGGCAAGCTTGCGGTGAAGACAGGCATTGCAAAATCCGCGACGCAAAGTGTTGCGCCGGGAGGAACGCTGGCCTATAGCATCACTGTGACAAATTATTCGGATGAGAACCAGACGGGGATTACGGTGACGGATCTATTGCCGGATGCCCTGTATATTCCCGCAAACATAACGGATACAACAAGCACAAGCGTAACGGTGGTGTTTGATAAAACAAGCAATCCGCTTACGTGGAGCGGGCTGGCTGTTCCAGCAAACAGCTCGGTGGAATTGTCGTTTACAGTAAAGATATCTACGGGGGCACAGGCAAGCACGGAATATGAGAATGAGGCATCTATTATCCAAATGGATGGCAACAGTCTCGCGACTTATCCGGCAACATCCGGCAAGACGGTGACGACTGTGGTGGATGGCTCAGAGGTGGCGGTGGATCTGGAAAAAGACGGCTCGGGCTGGACAGGGCAGACGGTAACGCTTGTGCCGGATGACGGGAGGAATCCTCTTGCTGAATCTGATTTTGATGCTGTGCCAGATGGCAAGTACACCATCTATGTGAACGGAGAAAGCACAGGGATTGAGGTCGATGTTGTGTATGACTCACAGGGAGATAACAGACACACACCCAAGGTGGAGTATTTCACATTGACGGTGGGGGGCGACGCTGGAATTGATCAAAGCAGTTTGGGCGGTTCGGGTGTATACCTGAAGAATACGGTGGTACCGGTAAGTGCGGCCGCGTCAAATGGCTATACATTCAAGGAGTGGACAACCACAGATGGCGGCAATAGCGTAGCGAATAGTGGTCAGGGTTCTACAAACATAAGAATAACCAAGACGACAACAATACAGGCAACCACAACAAAAGACAGTGGCGCAGTGAACATAACCGTAAACAAAGATGGCAGTTCGTGGACTGGACATCCATCCATTACATTAAAACCGTCCGGAGCAATAGGAAGCGATGTGACAGATCTTGATAATGTACCCAACGGCACCTATGTTATATGGGTGGGTGAGGACAATACCGGCATGACGGTGACAGTGGCAAATGGGCAGGTTACGTACCCAACGGAAGCGCTTGTGGTGAATTATTATACTGTGACAGTGTGCGACGATGGAACTGGCTGCTGCAATCCGGCTGGCAGTGGCATTTACCGTGCGGGCCAGTCGGTAACCATAGATGTTGATATGAATGCCGGATACAGTTTTGAGGCGTGGACTGCCAGTGGGGTAGAGCTTGCGTCTTCGTCAGTCAAGGACAATGGGTTTACCATGCCGGCGGCAACAGTAACTGTGACAGCTAGCACAACGCCAAATGATGATACCCCCTATGTGGTCAATCATTTTGTGATGGGATTGGATGGACAATACAGTGATGTTGCGACTGCGGTGGACAATGTTACAGGAACGACGGACGAAACGTTGACACTGTCTGAACTTCAAAAGGCCTCATTACAGGTGGCGGGCGGTATTGAATTTGATACGGATAAGAGCGAGGCAAAAAGCACCATTATCGGTCCAGAGACAGATCCTGCGTTTGTCATTTCAACCACGGCTGTGGTAGCGGGAGACGGTAGTCTTGTGGTAAACCTGTATTATGAACGAAAGCAGCACACGCTAACACTGGTTGAAGGTGATGGCATATCTGGCGTATCGGGCGGAGGAACATATTATTACGGTGAAAGTATAGATATCAGCGCGACACTTATGGACGATCATTCGTTTGACGCGTGGAAAGCAGATACTGGTGTGGCAGACAATGTGACACAAAAAGACACGACCATAACGATGCCCTCAGGAGACCTTACCTTAACGGCGGAAGCGGTACTGCGGCGTAGTGCGGTGGAGGTTGACGTTGAAAAAGAAGACAGCCCATGGACGGCTGGCGACAAACCTGTAATTACGCTTGTGCCTAAAGATGGCGGGGAACCGGTTACAGACCTTGGATCTGTGCCGGACGGCGAATATTGGATTTACGCCAATGGAGAAAACACAGGGTTGTCAATCCTTGTGAATTTTGACAATGGTACGCAATATAATGAAACGCTGGCCTATTATACACTGACACTGGTACCGCTGGATGGCGTACAAAGCACCCATGGCGACGGGCTTTACCTTGCGGGGGAGATCGTTCCCATTCGGGCGGAGGTGAAAAGCGGATATAGCTTTGAGAGCTGGAATGAGTCGGGCGCGGCAAGAATTGCCGGGGCGATGATGGCAATGGCAGGCGAATATGACGATATCCTGCAGCGTGAAACAGATTTGCTAATGCCCGCGCGCAACCTGACGCTGGAGGCACAGGCAAAGTTTGTAGGCACGAAGGTTGATATTGGGGTAGACAAGGATGGCAACGCGTGGACGGATGGAGATGTGCCTGCTATCACGCTGGTGGACAAAGACGGTACTGTAATCACAGACCTCGCGGCAGTGCCGGATGGGGAATACAAAATCTTTGCTGATGGGGTTGATACCGGACAAACAGTCGTTGTTGCGGATGGTATAGTGACAATGTCATCGGACAAGCTGGAATATTATACATTGACACTGCTCGCGGGTGATGGAGTGAACAGCGTTAGCGGTGGCGGGGTCTATCTTGCAGGCGTGGAAGTAAATATTAACGCATTGCTTGTGGCAGGCTATACATTTGTGGGATGGAGCGGCTGGGAAGAGCAGCTATTAAATGCACAATCCACAATCACCATGCCCGCGCGTGATGTAACGCTTACTGCAACTGCGGAAGCCGAGAAGAAAGGCACTGAAACAGAAAACGGTGGTTCAACAGAGAATAACAACAATACGACAGCGAATACAGGCTCAACAACACGCAGCAGTAGCGCCACCAAAACGAGTGACGAGAGACATCTTGATTTATATATTGTGATGTTGGTTGGCATGAGTGCTTGTTTGGCGGGCGTGCTGTGGTTTAAGAAGAAACTGAAAGACATGGGAAAGGGTGGCTGACAGGTGCCGCCAACGATGTAAAAGGAAACGCCGCGGAACGCTTTATTAGCATACTGCGGCGTTTTGTATAGTATTTTTAATTAGGCGGGTTCAGCCTGTTTCCCGCAAGCGCTCCACAAGGCTGCGTTGCTGTGTTTGTCCAAAACACTTCAGCGGGATGAAGACTGCAAGCACAATCAATACAGGGGCAAGGATGCCGAGCGGCAGCAACGAGAACTGGAAGTTTGCTACCCAAGACATAGACACGCTGTCCTGTATCACCGTCAACCCCACGAAAAGGGATAGCAACAGGCTGATGACAAGTGTAATCACGGCATAGTCTATTCCCTCAAAGACAAGCATTTGTTTTAGCTGGGGCTTTGTCATGCCCACACTTTCCATCATGGCAAATTCACGTTTTCTCGCGATGATTGCGGTGAGCATGGTGTTCACAAAGTTCAGTACGCCAATCAGCGCCATGATAACCCCAAGGGCATATCCCAAAATAACCTGTGCCGCAACCTGCTCACGGAATTGACTTGCATAGGTGTCGCGTGTTTGCATTGTCAGGTTACCATCCTGCTCCATATGGCTAAGGACAATTTGTTCGGCGGCTCGCTTGTTCTCTTCACCCTCCACATTTGCGAAGCCGCGCATGATGGGGGTGTTTGGGAATTGCTCCAGGAAGGCTGCCGTGGGGATGGCATATTTCTCTCCGAGTGCGGTTGCTTCTGTTTCCAAGCTGCCCTGTACAGAGGTGGGGAGCTCCATCATTCCCATAATCTCATACATCTTTCCTTCAATTTCGATTTTGTCACCTATCTCGTAAAAGATGCTATCCGCGCCGTTGTCGGCAATCCCAAGGCCAAAAGCATATTTGCCAGTCGCGAATTTTTCCGCGTCATATTTGCCCATGTAAACGTTTCCTGTTTTTGCCGCAATGTCATCAAGGCCATATACGCCCGCGGTTACGCGCCCTGTCTGCATCAGCTTGTTATAGGAAGTCCTTGCCGCTTCGATGGATGATAGCCACGAGCCTGGGCCGGACTCCTCATCGTTATAGAAATTCTCGATGTTGTTTATAGCCGTATCGCCGGGGTCGGCTTGCGCTTCTGTGTAATACGCCACGCCGGTTTGTGTTCCGGGCACCGCCGCAATTTGTTCCATTAACTCAGGGGTTACAGTGTTGTTTGTGTTGCTGTAGTCAAGAAGATCCACTGTGACCGATTTGTCCGAGAATGCGATGTCGCTGGCACAATAGCTTTTTAAATAAGCCTCTGCGTCATAGCTGTTTTGCATCACATAAAAGCTGTTGAGAAGCATCAGGCCAAGGGCAAGGGAAGCGACCATGGTAACCGTGCGCTTTTTGTTTCGCCCAAGATTTTCCTTTGCCATGCGTGAGATGCTGGTGGCGCGTTTAGAGCGCTTTGTTTTCCTTTTGTCGTCCATCTCGCCGTCTATATACCGAAGAGCCGCAATGGGAGAAACTTTGCCTGCCATCCGGGCGGGCTTGGCACAGGAGATCAGCACGGTTACCAGCGCGAAAATGGCTGCGCCAATAAAGATAGCTGGGTTGACGGACAGCACGGCTATGGCACTGTTTGCCGCCAGCAGCACGGGCAGTAGCAGCGCACCAATACCATAACCAATGCCAAGGCCTATTGGGATACCGACAAGACACAGGCGCGCGGCCTGGCGCATCAATATGCTGCCAATCTGCGTGTTTTTGGCGCCCAGTGTCTTCAGCAGCCCATAGAATTGAATGTCTTGTGTCACTGAGATCTGGAATATGTTATGGATGATAAGGTATCCACTGATTAATATAAGAATAATGCCGGAAATAAATAGGAACATTGATGACATATCTGTTGTTACAGCGCCCAGTTGTGCCTTGGTATCCATTAGGGAGAGCCCTATCGTGAAAACCGTGGTAAACATGACAGTGACAAGTATAATGGCGATGATGGTTGTTTTGTTGCGGGATTTGTTTGCCCGGTATTGCCTGTCTGATAGCTTGGCGGTCATTGATTGGGTTGCATCCATTACGCCCACGCTCCCATACGCATATTTTGCCGCCCGCAATATTTAGCTTCCAGGGGTTGCATGATTCTGCCATCCGCCATATGAAGCTTTCGGTCTGCCAGATTGGCAATCTCGTCATTGTGGGTGATCATAACAACGGTTTGTGAAAATTGCCTGTTTGTCATTTGCAGCAGGTTCAGCACGTCCATGCTTGTGTGGCTGTCCAAGTTGCCTGTGGGCTCATCCGCAAGCAATATGGATGGTTTTGTGGCGAGTGCCCGCGCAATTGCTACGCGCTGCTGCTGCCCACCGGAAAGATTGCTGGGCAGGCTGTTTAGCTTGCTTTCCAGCCCAAGGAGCGAGATGATCCGGTCTATGTAGTCGCGTTCCACCTTTTTGCCGTCCAGTTCCACCGGCAGCACAATATTTTCAAATACGTTTAAAATGGGTACAAGATTATAGTTTTGGAACACAAACCCAATTTGCCGCCTGCGGAATACAGTCAGCTTGTCGTCCGAAAGCTGGGATATGTCCTGTCCGCCGATTTCCACAGAACCGGAGGTTGGGTTGTCCAGCCCGCCCAGCATGTGGAGCAATGTGGATTTTCCGCTGCCGGATGCACCTACAATGGATACAAATTCACCCGGCATGATGGTAATACTCACGCCATCCAATGCTTTGACAAGGTTTTCGTCTTCGCCGTAATGCTTTTTTACTTCTTTTGCCTGTAAGATACTCATACTCTTGCCTCTCTTTTTATAAATTTTTACCGGCCAGTGTTGTCCGGCATGTTTAGAAGCATAAGGCATAAAACTTGTGAAACAGGAAAAGGCAATCTTACGGTTTCCTTAAGATCTGATGAAATAGGTGCTGGAAAGACGGGCAGGTTTATTTTGATAGAAGAACAGGGAAAACACGTAAATGTGAAAAAACAAGAAATGTAGGAATATACAATGGGGGATTGCATCGTAGCACAGAACGGCTCACAACATGTGTGAGATATTACGTATGTTATATGTCATTGAGGCGGATGTAAATAAAAACCGGATACAGTAAATTGTTATCAGTTGAGTGTGATTTCTGGGCAACAATAAAAGAGGAGTTTTTTTATACCACAAACCAGCGTCCGCGCTCATCCTCGTAGACAAATCGTCGATGGCCGCCGGAGACGACTTCATACCTGTTGCAATAATCGTCTCCCATCATGGTTTCCCCCGCAAAAAACGAACGGTCTACAGGGCAAACCGTTCCATTTTTTAAGGTGAGAGATAGGATGTGCAGCATCCCTTCTTTATCCTGTGTTTCTACTTTTACAAAATTTTTCATAAGTGTAGTGTACACTGGAAATGTTGATAACTCGTAAAAAGAATGTAAAAAAGGCATGAGAAAATAGGTTGTTTACAAAATATTAACAAGGCACCTAAATAATATATGTTGACAATTTCATGTGTCGGTTGTATCATAAAGCAAGGTACCTAAACAATAAACGAAATTAGGAGGTCTTTAATGACGAAGAATGAGAATAACTTAATGCATAATTTCCACAAGGCGGTAAAAATGATGGGACGCGGCATGTTTTTTTATACAAAGGGCGAGCGCCCCATGCACCATGGACAAGGCAGGTTATTGGAATTAATCCGTGAGATGCAGCCGGTGGGGCAGAAGGATTTGGTGGAGAAGCTGGATATCCGCCCGTCCTCGCTAAGCGAGATGCTGAAGAAGCTGGAAACGAAAGGGTTGATAGAGCGCCGTCAGGATGAGCAGGACAAGCGCAATGTGGTGGTCAGCCTGACAGGAGAAGGGCAAAAGGTGGCAGAGCAGCAAACAGACGGGCGGGATGAAATCACCCGGAAAATGTTTGCTGCGCTTAACGCAGAAGAGCAGGAGCAGTTAAATGGGCTGCTGGAAAAGTTGATTGCATCGTGGAAAGAATCCTTTGACAGACAGGAGTTCCCCGAAAGAAGACCGTGTGGGCCGCACGGACATGGGTTTGACGGGATTCCGCCGCGCATGGGGCACCACCGCCATTTTGGTTTTGACGGACGATGGGCTGAGTAATTAAAGCATAAATATTGTGACACAAAAAAACGGCGGTGCGTTGATTGCACTGCCGTTTTGCTGTTTACCTTTTTCTTTTCCGGTTTCGCTCGGCCCGGCTGCCCACGGTTTTTTCATAACGGCGAGCCTGCGGTGGAGGAGCGCCATAGCCTGCTTGCGGCCGTTCACCGGTTGGAGGATAAACCTCTGTGTGGTTATCCGTGGCAGGGCTGTAACTATTCCTTGGGTAATCAGGCATACCATAATTGGGCTGTTGCCTTGTAGGCGGGTACTCATCCCTGCGGTTGTCCATGCCGGGGGTATAGCTGTTTCTGGAATAATCAGTTGCACCATAATCCGGCTGCTGCCTTGTAGGCGGGTACTCGTCCCTGCGGTTGTCCATGCCGGGGGTATAGCTGTTTCTGGAATAATCAGTTGCGCCATAATCCGGCTGCTGCCTTGTAGGCGGGTACTCGTCCCTGCGGTTGTCCATGCCGGGAATGTAGCTGTTTCTGGAATAATCGGTATCGCCGCGTAAGCCGCCTTCCTCGTGTGTATAGCGGGAAACGTCATTCACATGGCGTCCCGGATGCTGCGTATAACGGGAAATATCTTCTGCATAATCCTGGTCATAGCGCGCGCCGGGGGTACCCATATCGATTCCATAGGCTGTCCGTTGTGAAATGTCCCTTGCCGGCTCCTGCATGGGCTGATTGTCATATCTGTCTTCTTGATAACGGTCATAGCGATTGTCCTGATAGCGGGATTGATATTGATTCTCCTGATACCGGTCGCGGTTATCGTATCTGTCGTCATAATACCGGCCCGGGCGGTCATAGCGATCGTTCTGGTAGCGGTCATCATACCTGTCGTCATAGTATTCGTTTTCTTCCACACGCGATTGAGCCTCGCGCTCTTTGCGCTTGTTGCGCAGCAGCAGAATTAGCAAAATCACGATTGCTACAACAACAATAATACCCACAACATAGAAAAAGAAGTTAGGATCGTTTTGATATGCATGGGTTATAATTTTTCCAATGTTAGAAAAGAACGCGCCAATGTTGTCAAATACTCCGGCAGCCGGTGTCGGCTCCGGTGTTGGGGTAGCGGTTGCGACCACAGTGGGTGTAGGTGTTGGCTCCGGCGTCGCAGAGACTGTAGGGGTAGGCGTTGGCGTAGCCACAGGCTCTGGCTTTCCAAAGGCAATGTCATCAAGCTGCGTGTGCAGCGCGATATAATTTTCATTTTCAGCGGAGATCATATATTCCGCAACTGTCATCAGGTAGTTTTGTTCGTTCATCGTGAAATATACTTCACAATTATAAGCGGAATAATCAGAATCGGTTATACCTGTGCCGGATAAAAATAAAGTATCAGAAATATTGCCGAGCGGCGCAAGTGTCGGTTCTTCATCCAGTTCGTATTTATCTTCTAGCAGCGCTGTTGCTACGCCAAGTAGGTCTTCCTGCTCCGCTTCGTTGATTTTATCGGGGTTCACGCTTTCAACAGTTTGTTCTGCTTCGCTTGCGGTATCTTCCTCAGACGTGGAATCCTCACCGTCCACATCTTCGCCGGGTGTGGTGGACTCTTCTGCTGCTGTCTCGTCAGAAGACGAGCGGTCTGCATCCCCATCCCCGGAGGAATCTTCGGTTCCCTCTGTGGGAGCCGTTTCATCGCCGTCTTCCTCTGGCTGCGTGTTTTCGCTGTCGCGTGGAATAGCGATAATCTCAAGGGAATATGCTGTTTGCTGGGCATCTTCTTCAGATTCAAGGTATGTCGCGACATAAACGCGGACGTCTCCGTCGGTTTTCAGGTCGCTTTCCGCATCGGTGTTTATGTTCTTTGTACCTTCCGCGGTGAAATAAGATGCGCCCTCGGGAAGATCCAAATCAATGTTGATTGAATTTTCCTGGTCTGTGTAAGCAAAAGCAGACGCGGAAAGTGTAAAAGAAAGGATGAGCAACAATGTGATGGCTACAGTAATTAAACGCTTCAATATCTATCCCTCCAGTATCTGACAATGGCGTATAATATGCCGGTGATTCCGGCAGGTTGCCTGTGCAAAAGGCCCAAATGCCCACAAATAGGCAATTTTACCTTGCATTTCATTATATACCAACAAATTAAGCTTTGCAATAAAAATAGGAGGAGTAGCCTGTATTGACATATGGTGGTAAGTGCATTACAATAAAACCAGTAAAGTGAATAAAGTCTTCGGGGCAGGGTGAAATTCCCGACCGGCAGTAAATGGCGTTTTTTGCGCCAAAGCCTGCGAGCCTTTTACAGGGTTGATGTGGTGAGAATCCACAGCCGACAGTACAGTCTGGATGGAAGAAGATACCATGAGGTTTCCGAG
>JAJDHD010000062.1 GCA_030266015.1 Christensenellaceae bacterium OttesenSCG-928-K19
AAAAAAAGCTCGTTGAAAAAATCTTAGATGACGATGTGGCCATGATAAACCACATAATTTTGAATAAAGAAGATGCACTTCCGGAGCATGATTCAAATTCTAACGTCTATCTAATTGTTGTGCATGGCGCAATCGATGTGCGGCTGGGAGATAGCCCTTCAAAACGTTACGAGAAGGGAAGCATCATCAATATCCCGGGGAAAATTAAAATGAATATTTCCAATGCGGATGCAGAGCAAGCAGAATTCTTTGTTGTGAAAGCATCCAGCCCAAGGCTATACAAATAATCACAAAAAAGTGCAGTTTGCAAAGCGAACTGCACTTTTTAAAACACCAAGCAATAACGGCTGGTGTGTCAGCTGCCTTTTTCCACTGAGCCACGGTATGAACTGATGCCCCCAATATTTTTAACGCTAGTATAGCCCATGCCTTTTAAGATCTCTACCGCCCTGCCACTTCGCGCTCCGCTGAGGCAATGCACAAAAATCGGTGTCGATCTGTCGCTGACCAGATTAGCTGTTTTTTCGATCTCGGCAACATCAATATTTTTGCTACCGGGCACATGGCCGTTCTTGTATTCGTCTTTTGTCCGCACATCAAGCAGTATAGGTGTTGACTGTACCCATACTCAAAAACAGTAATTCGGCGATTCCCGGACGTGTTTTTCCATCAAGTAGCAACCAAAGCACATCTTTCTCGCGCCCAGTCAATCCAAAATCGTCTGGTGTGGAAAGTGGGAGTTGTGCGTTTGTCTTTGCCAGTATTTCAAGGTATCGTTCTTCCGCTTCCTTCACCTGCTGTTGCGCCTCAATCATCTTACGTTCCGTCTCTGCGTACTCCAGCGAGATTACTAGCCCATAACAGAACACAAAGAACATCATGGCGATAGGCGTAGTGAATACCTGCCCTGCAATGTTGCCAAAAAGCCCGGCGTAGTCGCCAAACAAGTGGATATCGTTGCTATATAGGATATCGTTGATGCCAAACAGGCAAACGAGCGCAATACCGATGAAGGCAAGGGTGTTTTGCGGCTTTTTTTGCCGTAGCGCCATACCCAGGCGAATGAGAATATACACAATCATGCCGCCGGAAACCGCGTCAAACACAATCAGCATACTTGAAATGATCGTGGTCGGCAATACAAGCGTAAGAATGACAAACATCCCAGCCAGCGTGTAGTAAATGCGCATGATGGTTTTGTGCAACAGTTTTGGGAATAGCACGTCCAAAAACAGTGCCAGCATGGCGAAGGTTAAAAAATGTACGATATATTCCATGCGGAAAGCGACAAACCAATCATAATTAGGGGAAAACAATGGCAGTAGTTTGTTGCCCATTAGAGCCAACAGCAGGCAGCACAGCGCGAAAATAAGCACGGGTTTTCGCCTGCGGTTCAATACAAACAGGCCAAGGTGATACAAAAACGCAGTCAGCAGCCCTCCTGTGATGAGGAAGGTCATCATATGGTCATGGAGCACATGGGTTTCGATGTTGTTCGCAGTTCCAATATAGAATTTAGGCGAGTACGCGCCCTCCTTGTGTACCCAATTAGAGGTTTGAGCTATGACTGTAACCGTGCTTTCCATCGGTGTGAAGTAGTATGTTCGCTCTGCAACGCGGGGTACATTGGTCTCTTCGCTATCACTTGGGTTTCCTATCGCATCAAATTCTTCGTTGCCTATAAAGATGCGCATGGCATAATCTGGGCTTTTCATGGAAATGGCGTATGTAGTGCCGGGAATAAGATTCATCCGCATACGGTGGGTGGCGTATTGGTATTGCTCATAGTCCGCATGCTCCATATGCTTGGGAGGGACGGTGTTTCCGCTTTCAAAGTCCTGCGGTGTGTATAGATTTCCGGCGTAGTTTTCCCAATGGTCCTGATAGTAATATATGGTATTACTGAAATCCAGTTCTGTCAGGGTGATGGCTCCGTTTTCCTTTTCGAGATTCACCTCGGCAGGCTGTGGAACGGCAAAAAACACCAGCCATACGGCCAGCACAAATATGAGGAATATAGAAATGATGATTGTTTCGCGTGTGTTTTTGCGCATAATTACTCCCCAAAAATCGCTGAGCTTATTATATCACAGTTCATATAAAAAAACTCAACTGGGAAGCGGAACTGTCATGAAAGTAAATTCATTCTGTCATGCTTTGTGTGAGGATTGCTTTGCACTCTGCTGAATCCTGTATAGTCAAAACATCATGCTGAAAGGACATTCCGTGTGTGAAATGCCTGTCTGCAAGCCCAATTTTTTAATTATTAATATAACACCTCCTGTTTGTTGTTTTTTTGATTCGTCGGTTTTTCATTTGCAAGAGGATTAAAATATATTACGGCGAGCTTTAGGACATGTGTGTTTCCGCTGCGTCACAATTATACGGTATGCGCACACATCAACATTTGTGCTGATCAAGGCTGGATAGAAATTAACGGATGTGATGAGCTGGCTGGGGCACAACAGCTTTAATACGACGCAGCGTTATTCGCACTTGGAAGCTTTGGGTAAAAAAAGAATCGTCCACGATAATGCGTAGTCTGTTGTTTGAATCGAAAAAGAAGGATAATAAAAATCCACCCGCTAAGCGGGTGGTATTTCTTATAACGCCTTAAAGGCTCTGTTACTAGCAGCGCCTCAAGGCGCATGTTGGTCACCCCAACGACGCTGATCATGGAATTGCGGAATACACTTGTTCAGGTAAGAAAACTCGAAAATACAAAACTTCGATAAATGCGGTTATTAAATATCTTCAAAATAAAGACTATTATGATACTTTAGTGCCTGTTGGCTTAAAAAAACCTATTGTAATAAAAGCAACTTCAAACAGGCTGCGCTTTCGGGCACCGCGGCACTGTAAATAATGCGAAAAAGGGATTTTACAGATGATTTCTCATTTGATTGATTCCGTAGTCTGACTATGAGTATGATAAACAGGATGCTATGCTCTATGTTGTTTTCGGTGAGATCATACCACAGGCTATCATCATGACAAAAAGCCGTATGCTGACTATTGTGACATTGTTCGGGATTATTCTTGGGCTTGCCGTGACTGCAATGGGTTAATAAAACCATGTGCCGTTAGTACATAATTGAATACTATCACTTTAATAGAACGGGCCCGACTATTCGTCATTGACTGTATTTCTATGAAGGAATGAAGGTGTCTATTCCCTTGTGGCTATCATTGGTGCACTGTTGATTGAAGTGGGAGTAGGCGTTTTGTCAGGCATCTACGATCAACTACACGGTTATACCTGGGCTGGTAGGCGACAAGATAATGGAAATTGGAGAAGCTCATACCAAGACGGATAAGAGTCGCCGCACGCTACCGTTGGAGCAACCACTGAAAGGCATCCTGCTGCGCCGCAGGGAAGAGATTGCGGAGAACCGCAGGATGTACGGCAACTGCTACAGCTACAGCAATGAGCATCTGGAGTTTGTCTGCGTAGATGACTTTGGCAAACGTATTAAGCTGAACTATGTTTCATGTGCTTATTCAAAGATATTGGAAAAGCTGGGGCTGCGAAAAATCCGTTTCCACAATCTCCGTCATACATCGGCGTCCATGTTGATCAAGGCGGGGCAGAACCTGACAGATGTGATGAACTGGCTGGGGCACAGTAGCTTCAAGATCACGCAGCGTTACTCGCATCTAGAGGCGCTCAGTAAAAAAGGAATCATCCACGGCAATGCGCAACCTGCTATTTGAGGAGAAAAAAGATGATGAAACGGAGTAAAATAAAAACCCCGAAAACCTCACGGTTATCAGGGTTTTGGCGGAGCGGACGCACCCAAATCCGAACCCTCGATTTCCGCGAGTGTTATCGTCTTTGAACCGTCCTTGTAATTGAACATCAGCACCAGTTTATCATCATATAGGTACACAGAATTAACAAATATATCAATAATATCCTGCCTGTACTTTTCATCGTCAATATTGCCGTTTTTGAAACGGCTGATCCAAAACACAATCTGCTCTTTTGTAAGAAGTGGCTTTTCAATTTTCTCCTGTACAATCGCGATTTCAAGGTCTTCCTTATTGGCTTCCAGTTCTTCCAACCGCTGCTTGGTGGAAGATGTATATATGCCGTCCTCTATAGCGGCAAGCATGTTTTCGATTTTCTTTCCAGTTTCCTTAAGCTGCTGTTCAAGCGCAGGCAGGGCATGACTGCCCTGTGCCTGATACTCAATATCGTCTTACGACAAACATCAAGACCGATAAAGATGGCGATACGCTTGTTGTGCTTTATGTTAGCTACGTTGGTACCGGAGATAAAGTGCAGTATTTTATCAAGCCGGAAAAAGGGCAATTAACAAGCGACCACAAGGATTTGGACCCAGCGAAGATACTCTGCTTGAAACTGTGCGTGAGCTAAAGGCTTTTGGTGTGGACATTTTCTTCGAGGAACAGAACATCCACACCATGAGTTCCGAGGGAGAGCTGATGCTCACCATTCTTGCTTCTTATGCGCAGGAAGAAAGTTTGTCGGCAAGTGAAAACCAGAAATGGCGAATTCGGAAAGGGTTTGAAAATGGTGAGCTTCTTAATTGGCGCTTTCTGTTTGGCTACTGCAACTTGTTGATCTAACAATTGCCGCAATGTCTTATCGTAGACCACTAAGTTATACTTTTCCAATAAGTTCGCCCCCATTTCATTTTCAAGTTCTGCATGCTTTTTATCTCGCAGATGAAGACGTATAGCTTCGCTAGATTCCTCAAGTGAATTTTGTAGAGCATCCCTTTTTTCATCCAGCCGTATTATGTAGTATCCGCCCCTGCTGTCAATCACCTCACTTACACCACCCGGCTCAAGCGCGAATACGGCGTCTGACATCTCGATGGGCATAGTATCCTTATATAGCCACTCGCTAATAGTTCCTCCAGTATTTTTTGTATTATCTTCAGAATATGTTTTGACAACTTCTCCAAAATCAGTGCCGCCTCTAATCATTGACAATGCTTCTTCTGCTCTTTGGAGGGCCTGAACCTGTGTTTCGCCCTCTAAGCCTTGACTTAACCATATAAAGCTTATTTTGGCGCTTTCCGGAGTTATCAATTTATCTTTGTTTTCTTCATAAAACTGTTCGACCTCTTCATCCGTAGGATCTTCGAGCTTTGCATCAATTTCTTCTTTATGCAGTATTTGTGATAGATACTGAATACGTAAATCTTCCATATCATGCTGCTCACGGTCAGATATTGTTGCGTCGGTTGATTCTTCGAGAAACAGTTCCTTCGTTATGTACTGTTCAAGGAGCAGCTTTTTCGAATCAAAAGTAGCAAACATTTTTTGATGTTCCGGTGAAAGCTCCTTAAATTCTGTGTAGAAGTCGCCCAGGGTGTAATTCTTACTATGGATACTAAACAGTGGTTCATTTTTATTTGTGGCATATTCCTGTTCCATATTATCGAGAGTGAGAAGTGATTTAATTTCATCACGAACTTCATCAAGAGGGCGAGAGCCGGCATCGGTTAGCTTTACAAGCCGGATAATGCTGAATGTTCCATCTTCATTGGTTATTGTCTTGCTAACTTCATTTGGTTGTAGCCGCCAAATGGCATCTTCAAAAGTCTTATCGCGGCTCCCTTTTTTAATGGTGACTTCCTCGGCCTTTCCTGTTTTAGAGAAGGAGGTAGCGACATTTTCAAAGCTTTCTCCTGCTCCTAATTTTGTTGCTGCTTCACTGGCAGTTTCCTCTGAGGACATCTTTATTTCTTGAATTGTTGCTGATGCCTCAGATTGATAATCCTTTGTATTTGATTCATAATAAGATAAAATCTCTTTCTCAGTTGGTTCTGTAACACGCATTAACTCAAAATTGATTTCAAGCCCCGCCGATTTTTTCAACTCCTCTATGTATTGTGGAAAATACTCTTCATCTTTTTGGGCAACCAATAATTGGCGGATTTCCGCCTCCACTTCGCCAAATGCTTTGCCCTCGTATTTTTCTCGATTCTCATCATAGTATTGCTGAACTTCCCATTTTGGAATTGATTCAGGTGTAATTTCTGAATTATGAACCTGTTCCATAAATTGCATAACATTGGCATCATTCAATAAATCAGACAAGCTATGGCGCACATCTTCACGTTGAGATACTCCATTTTCATCTGCCCAAGATAGAATGATTTGCTCAGATACTAACATCTGAGTCATCTGCCGGTATCCTTCAATGCTATCAATAGGATGCTGCTCACATTCCTCATATTGATCGCATTTGCTATGGTCAAACCCATGAACTTCGCAGATCATATGCGTTTGTTCTTTCATTCCCTCCAGCTGAATGAAATTTTGTAAATCCTCCTTGGTAACAGTTTTATCAGCATATGTAGCCACGACATCTTCACTAGGCGGACGTGGCTCCGACAATATTGGATAAAAATATACACTCGCAACCAAAACAACAGTAAAAACAGATGCGAAAATACATATCCTTTTCAGTCTTTTTTTGTTTTCCGGCTTCTTAAGAAAATCCAATTTGTGCTTTTCGTTACTCTGATTGTTTTTTTCGTCGTCTGGCAAACTATTATCAAATATGGCATCATCTGACTTCTCTGCAAGATCATCGGCTTGATTATAAGAGACGTCATTGTCTTGATCGATGAACGATTCGTCCGTGTGTGTGTTGTTCGAGCGGCTTTCTTCTTTGATATCATTTTCTAAAGTCTCATTTTGCTTGGCATGTATCGACCTTTTATCATGTCGTTCTTTTTTTTTCTTACCAAAAGATAATCCAATCGCGTTAAGCATATCAGAGAGCGCAGATCCTTCATTATCTATAGAATCATCCTCAGATTTTTCAACAGAGTCATGTTGGGAATACTTGGACTCAGATTGGTCATCGTATCTGTTAGATTCCTTCATAATATCCCTCCTTCCAACGAGCGGATTATAACAATCATAATCAAAAGTATATATATGGATGTGGGGATTTTATGGGGATTGAAAAAAAGATACCATTTCCCGTCTATAATGAATTAGCCTATCCAATACAGGTAGGTGTCGATAAAGTGGAACAATAGCTATGCTCAATCAATGATCACTAAAACCATGCATAAATAGGCTAGAAACTAAATTGTGCCGTTAAACAGAGAAAATATTGGTTTAAAATAATAAATTTTACTGTTCGTCCATATTTTTATGTTTGACAATAATAGTAAGCTGGTATATAATAGTTGAGTAGATGTTCAATCGTTCAACCGAGGAGGAAGAAATGACAGGATATATTACTGAAACAGACCGTTGTGACTGCGATACCATACACGAAGAAGTCGTCGCACAAGTCAGGGAGAAAATGCCGGAAGACGAAGATATGCTCAACCTTGCAGACCTGTTTAAAGTGTTCAGCGATTCCACAAGAGTGAAAATTATCAGTGCTTTGCAGCATTCGGAAATGTGCGTTTGTGATATTGCCGTGTTGCTTGGCATGACAAAATCGGCGATTTCCCATCAGCTACGGGCACTGCGTCAATCCAAGCTTGTGAAAAACCGCAAGGAAGGCAAGGTTGTGTATTATTCGCTGGATGACGATCATGTAGGCACCATATTGGAACAAGGGCTTATTCACGTCAGAGAGTAATTTTTTTAACAAAACAGTTGAACATATGTTCAACTTATCAATCATTAGGAGTAAAGTTATGGAAAACGTAATCAGAAAAGAATTTAATCTGGAAGGCTTGTGCTGCATGGTGTGCGCGGGAAAAATTGAGTCGGGTGTGCGCAAACTGAAAGGCGTGGGCGACGTGGCTATAGATTTTGCCAACCAAAAGCTGACCGTAAAGGTTTCGGGTGAAGCCGACCTCGATGACTTTGTACGCCAAACAGAGACAATCGTTCACGAGATTGAACCGGACATCCACTTTTCGGAATTGGCTAAAGCGCAGCTGGGAAGCAAAACAGTTTATCTGAACGGTCTATGCTGTGGCGACTGTGCTTCTAAAATTGAGCAAGGTGTATCGAAGCTAGATGGGGTGAAATCTGTCAATGTAGATTTGATGGCGCAGAAGATGATCATAGAAGCAGAAGATACAACAAAGCTTCCATCTATCGTGCGCAATGCGTCACAGATTGCGTTGGAGATTGAACCGGACATTACAGTTTCATTGACAAATAAAGAAGAAGTACGGGAACAGCAGGATCGCAAGCCCCTTGTGAGGCGCATCATGCTTATATCAGGAGCGGCGTTGTTCGCAATCGGTATGCTTGCGAACTTAGCGTGGCCGGTGAACCTCGTCGTTTTCCTTGCCAGTTATGTGCTGGTCGGCGGCGAGGTCGTTTTGCGGGCGCTGAAAAACATCAGTAAGGGGCGTGTGTTTGATGAGAACTTTTTAATGAGCGTGGCGACCATCGGTGCGTTTGTCATTGGCGAATACCCGGAGGGCGTTGCCGTCATGCTGTTCTATCAGGTGGGCGAAGCGTTCCAGCGAATGGCGGTAAACAGGTCGCGTAAGTCCATCGCTTCCTTGATGGATATCCGCCCTGATTTTGCCAACCTCAAAACAGAGGGCGGCGTGCAACGCGTTTCGCCGGAAGAAGTGGGCGTGGGCGAAACCATCGTGGTAAGGCCGGGCGAGAAGGTGCCGTTGGATGGCATCGTACTGGACGGAAATTCTGCCCTCGATACCTCGGCACTGACCGGCGAGTCTTTGCCGCGTGATGTTTCCAAAGGGGACGACGTGCTGTCCGGTTCCATCAACAAAAGTGGCCTGCTTACAATAGAGGTGACCAAAGGATTCGAGGAATCCACCGTATCCAAGATACTGGAGCTTGTGCAGAACGCCAGCAGCAACAAAGCGCCCATGGAAAACTTCATCACCAAGTTTTCGCGCTATTATACGCCCATTGTGGTGTTCATCGCACTGGGGCTGGCAGTCATACCGCCATTGCTGGTGCCCGGCGCAACGTTCTCTGACTGGGTGTACCGCGCGCTGACATTCCTTGTGGTATCCTGTCCCTGCGCTCTCGTGATATCCATCCCGCTCAGTTACTTCGGCGGCATCGGTGGTGCTTCCCGAAACGGCATCCTGATAAAAGGCAGCAACTTTCTGGAAGCGTTGAACAACGTAGACACCGTTGTTTTCGATAAAACAGGCACACTCACAAAGGGCGTATTCAAAGTCACCCAAATAGAGGGTCGGAATGGGTACGATACGGATTCGCTGTTGGAGCTTGCCGCTCTTGCTGAAAGCAATTCTACTCATCCAATCGCAGAATCTATACGAAAGGCCTATGGCCAGGAACCGGACACATTAAGAATCAGCGATTACGAAGAACTGGCAGGGTTGGGCCTGCGTGTGAAGATCGACGGCAAAACAATCCTTGCCGGAAATGCCAAGCTGATGGACAAAGAGAATATATCTTACGAAAGCATCGACACCACCGGAACAATCGTATATCTTGCTGCAAACGGAACTTACGTGGGATATATCACAATTGCGGATGAGGTGAAGGCAGACAGCAAAAACGCGGTAAGCAAGCTGAGGGAGATCGGTGTGAAGCGTACCGCCATGCTGACAGGCGATTCAGCGAAGGTCGCCCGACGTATCGCCTCCGAAATCGGCATTGACGAGGTGCACGCTGAACTGCTCCCGCAGCAGAAGGTGGAGATGGTGGAAAAGCTGGAGCAGTCACGGCAAAGTAACGGCGCTTTGGTATTCGTGGGTGACGGCATCAACGACGCTCCAGTGCTTGCCAGAAGCGACATCGGCATAGCCATGGGCGGCGTGGGATCGGATGCCGCGATAGAAGCAGCCGATATCGTACTCATGACGGACGAGCCATCCAAGATCGAAACGGGCATCAGCATTGCCAAGAAGACCCGCCGAATTGTTTGGCAGAACATTATCTTTGCGATGGGTGTGAAGGTTGTTACGCCAGCGTCCATGTGCCTTTGTCGGATGACCAAGAACTTGTAAACCTGTTTTTATTTAAGATACTCATGTAGATTGGCATTAAAAATTCTTTTATTTCTGATAATGCCTCTTCAAACGTGATGTCTGTATCAGCTTCAATTCGTTTTTGAAAAGCGCGCCATTGAACTTGCTTGTTTTTATCTTGAGGGAAGTTGAGAGAAAAAACTGTTGGGTTCTCGGATAGCGGGGTACCACGTCGCGTCAATGTTTGTTGAATCGCTTCCGATAAGATTTCACCGTTGAAGTCATAAAGGCTGCACAAGGTGTAAATATCATAAAAGTCCTTCATTCGGCTATTGGCGTCGGCAAGGGCAAGCATGGCTTCAAACTTTTCTGCAATAAAAGATTCCTTTGAGTATGCTTTCAGATGAGGACGCTCCATCCCCAGCAAAGACGGATAATCTATATCTAGGGGATGAGGAACAACCGCATCGCCGTAGCCAATATCGAATTGTAGGACCTGACGAGTTTTGTCTAAATATCCTGTTATTTTTACGCGAACGCCCTCGTAGTCTGCATCTTCCTTTATTTTTTGAGTCGTAATGGAAGACGCATCAAAAACAATGGCATCATCAGAGGATACATTGCAGATTTCAGTAAAAACGCGAGCCAGTTCTTCCTGTGTATTCTTTATTCTTATAATTAAAAAGTCTACGTCTTTGGTTGCCCGAGCATCGTTATCCAGCATTGCATAAAGCAGCATGCCGCCTTTTAAAATAAAATTATCAGCATGCGTTGAAATAGACAGGCGATAAAGTAATCGTTCGACAAAGTAATGCATTAGAATATAGTCAAAAGGTCGGCTTTCTTTTTCTGCAACATTGCGAAGTTTTGCTTTGACACTGGTTGCATTGGTCATATCATGGCCTCCACATAGGGCTTCAACACAGTTTTTATTCGGAACTGCTCAGCATATTCAAAAAGTCGTTGGAGGTCACGTTTGCCTTGCATATAGTTTCGTAGAACTTCTATGGCAATGTCCTCTCCAATTTGATTTCGTTTTCGGAAGAAATCACATATTGTTCGTTCTTTATTATATATCCGAAGCTTACTTTGCGAATCGTCTTGTTCTGAAATACCAAGTGTAAAAAGCCTGGCCGGGGTAACGACAAGTTCAATCGGCGGCTGCGAAGGCAGAACCGGGCGCATACCGTTCGAAGGTATAGCAACATAAACGGATATGGGATTTATTGTTGTTAGGTCATAGTAACTCGCGGCAGATTGGAGACATATGATTCCGTTGGGAATAATGGCAGACGCGATCTCAAGATCAGACATATTGTTTTTATCCTGCGTTCGTATATAAAACCCAGTTTTGATTTTTCTAATTTTTTTGTTAGAAATAAGTTCAGCAATATCTCGGCTGAATATCTTGTTTTCACGCAGCTTATTCGTTTTTAGAACAGGGCCATATTGCTCAAACAGTGCGTACACCCGTTCCTGTTTTTTATCAGTCATTATATCACCAAATCATCTGCTCCAAAAATAATTACCTATACTTTGATGTAAATATACCATAACAAATCACTAGTATGTAGTCAATAGTATATCAGTTTCTCAATACGAAGTTGGTTTGTATTGCGGATGTGACTTAACCTGCCGAATCCGGAATTCGAAGCACCTGCTGATATAGCAAAGTGTGCTTATCGTCGATTTGGGCATCTACATGAATATGTCCGCAATACCAGTGTCGATATGTTAAAATGCCATACAGGCAGTCTTCAATATTTGAACCATTTTCTGCAAAACACGCC
>JAJDHD010000063.1 GCA_030266015.1 Christensenellaceae bacterium OttesenSCG-928-K19
AGGAATTTATGATTGGGAAAAAACTACTTGTTGTGATTTTATGTATACTGCTGGCGGCAACTGTGTTTGCAGGGTGCAGCCCGGCGGATGCGACGGCAGGCATTGATGAAGTGGTTGTCACGGAGGAGAATGCGTCCTTAGGCGATGCAGAGGAGTCTGGTAACTGGATAGAATTTATACTTTTCAATGAGACGGATACAGCATTCACAGACATTCGGATTTCGGATGCGAATGTCGAAGACCCGGGGTATAACCACATCGAATCGATTACCACGCTGGGATCGTATGAAAGCTGCACCATTGGCGTGGAGGAATACGCGTCCTATAATGTCTTTGTGAATTGCGATGATGGAAGCGTTTTAAGCTACTATGGCGTTGATTTTGGGGAAGCGCGAGAAGCGCGCGCCACCACATCCATGTTAACCGTATACTATCACGGCGGGGTATCCAGCGATTTCCCGGCGGAGATGGAAGGCGGCAGAGGGGAAAGCACGGATGCAATCGACGATGTGGACACATCAAAGCACATGAGCGCAGAGCTGGCCGTTGAAATCTATGCGCTAATGCAATCCTGTAATTACGAAATCTATTGGAGCGCGTTTGCGGAAGACTGGGCTGCGTACAGCGATGAGGAACGCGACCAGGCCGCAGCCGATATATTGAATTTTGCGCGCGCGGTGAATGTGGATATCCAGCAGGATGCAGCCGGATTCCGGGAAGAATTGGATCAGGCGGATATTAGCTCCTATTGCTTATGGTCTGTGGGCTGCGACATGTTAAACGTGCCGGATCAAGACTTCTATACCGATGTATACCTATACCAGCAGGCAATTGATATGGGGCTCATAACGCCCGCGCCAGATGCGGTGCTGGAAACGGCGGATTCGTTGCTCGCCGTGGGTGGCGGCTACAGCCCGCTTCTGTGCCTGGGAAGGAATCACGAGCTACACTCCATTACAATGGAATGGGCGACAAAGGAAGACTTCTTCGCATTCAGCAGCTACATAAGCCCCATGGACGATGTAGATCAATCCTTTTATTGCAGTGGGGAAAACGGTGTTATACAAGAGCTTACGCTGGGGGACCTGGATTTACTCCCCCTTCTCGCGGAGATTGGCGCAACGGACGCGTCCGGGACGATTGTGCACGATCCCATTCATTTTTATGCCGTCAATATGTTTAACGCCCCACAGGTCTTCATACTGTCAAAGGACGAATCTGGCACGGTTCATATCAACGTATTGCTCTATGACCAAGCTTCGGGGGAATACGCCTGGGATGGCCAAACCTATCTGACAAATGAACTGTGCTGCTTCTCAAATGAAAATGTGTTCTATTACATGGACGAGAGCGGTATATTGCAGCCCCTGTAGAAAGGAGCGGAAATGAAAAAAACCGGAAGATACTTTTTATTGGCAATGGCAGTACTCGGATGTTTTGCTTTTTCGGCATGTGGCTGGCAGGACAATTCCTTGCCAGTCAACACCGAAGCGGCAGCGGAAGATTCGATGGATGATACGCCGGAATATACGTATTTTGGAATGGATCAAACGGTATATGCCTCTTTTGACGAACTGATGCAGGATATTCCAGAGGCGGATGTTAAAACAGCTATGGCAGTATTTCCTGCGGGTAGCTTTGAAGAAGAGATATACTTTTCAACCTATTATACCTACGATTATGACAAAAATTTCCCGGTTGCCGCCGTTGCGTTCAAGCATGGGGGAAATCAGTATTATTTTTCCAGCGCGCTGCAGGACGACGTGTTTTTCAATTATCCGGAGGATGCGAATATACTGTGGTATAAAGGAACAAGCGGAGAACATACGGCAATGGTTCCGGTGTTAAACGGTGAGATTAATAGTTGCCAGATTTCGTATCCCGATCTTTATGCATATTGCACCTTGCTGGCGGACAAGCCCAAAACCCCGGATGGTTTCTTCGGCACGCTCGCAGAAATCACAGGCAACGAGTATCTTTGTATTGATGATAACGTGACTTATATTGAAGGCGATATGATATCTATCCACTACACCTCATACGACCTGGAAGGAATCAACTATCGGATCAGTAATGAACAATTGCTGCATGAAATCGTAAGCGAGTTCGAAGCGCCCTATGAAGATGTTGTAGTGTTTACGGATGACCCGGAAGAAGCCGGAGCAGACCTCGTTACCTATCCTGCTTCTATCTATTTGGAGTTTGAAGCAACCGGCACCGGGCAAACAACATTTGAACTTTTGGGCGGAGACAACCAAACGCTGTATTCTGTGATAATTGAAGTGAACCCGGAAACCGGCGCGTTTATTAAGCAGGATGATTAACTTGAGTTTTTATATTAATTTTCACATACAAATAGGAGGAAAAATGAAAAAATATATATACCTGACGCTTTGCCTGCTCCTCTCTGTCTCAATGCTTTTGGGCTGCGGATCGAATGAGGAGCCGGCTGCGCCAACGCAAGCGACAGCAGATGACAGTAGAAGTTTGGAGGCGCTGCCAGCGATGCTTTGGAACAATGCGGATCTGGTTTTTGTTTATATAGATATCAAACCATCTGCCAAGGACGCATGGCCGGACGAGTGGGCAAACGATGCCGAAATTAACCCCGGGGAATCGTGTGAGCTTTGGCTGGATAGCGGTGAAAAATCATTTTATGATATTGAAATCATAGACGAAAACGAAGATGTATGGAGCCTGCTGGAAGTACCACTTGCACCGGGTGGCGAGATTTTAGTGTTTGAAGACCAAACCGCATGGGTGGGCACCATAGGGGGCGAGGAAACAAATCTGGATGTCATCTTTACCAATACGGAAAACGATGCGGATTACGCAGACGGGATACCGGAAGACGATGCTGCCGCGGGTCAGGTTGTCAGTCCTGTGGGTGTGTGGGAGATTATGGGGCAGATGGACACCGAGCCAATCGGTGAAATGGAGCTGATGGAGGACGGCACGCTCATTACCAGGCCGAAGGGCGGCGCGGAATTTGAAACGACTTATTCAGTGGAAGGCAATGTTGTTACACTGCATTTTGATGATTTTGACCTTGAATTTCAATTAGATGGGGATATGCTGCTCACTTCGGAAGGAAGCCAATACGCTGTTCGCAAATGACAACTGGCTGTCTTGCGGAAACCGCCGGGCAATGAAAAGTTTCCCTTAACGGAGAAAAAAATGAAAAAAAAGCAGATTGGCGTATTTGATTTTATTCCTACAGACTGCGCCTACACCGCGCAAGTCATCCGGGAATGGTATGGCGTGGAGCGGGCAGAGGTTACAGAGCACACGGTTATGCAAGACTTTGTATATGCATTCAAAGAGCGGCGTGATAGTGGTGATCCATATGACATGGTATTTATCTGTGCTGATGATATGATGGGTGTGGAAACCGCCCATAATATCCGGGAGATGGATGGCGAATGCCCCATTTTCCTTGTCAGCTCCGTGGACGACTTCAGCATAGAAGCATTCCGCCTGCATGTGCTCGATTACCTGACCAAGCCTGTATCGCCTGAACGGATTGGGCGGGCTATATCCCGCATCAAATTCATATAAAGCGCAAAAAGGAAGTGAAGAAAAATGAATGTAAGAATATCCAGTCCTGTAATGAAAATAAAACTTAAGGAGCCCATGGCCATCGAAGAGCTTTACAACCTGATGACGGAAAGCCAAACCACGGCATTTCCCCGAAGGTTTAAGTTAAAAGGCGGATTGCTGGGAAAATCGATACAGTTTGATGTTTACCTGCAGGTGCAGCCGACAATTACTGTAAAGGATCATACAATTACCATACGCCGGATTGAAAAATCCACAAGCGTTGGCGGAATTGATTTTAAAGCAATGTCACAAAGTATAGGCGGACTTGCAAAAGGCGACTTCTCAAGCGGAGTAGATTATTTCATGAATGTTTATGACCGGGTGTGCGAGCTGCTGGGTGACCGCATTCAGTAAACATCAAGAGCCATTCGCACCGCCAAAAACAGAAAGTGATTAGCGCAAAAAGCAATCATTGGGCACCGCCTGTTTTACTGTAGGCATAACGATAATCCAGCGTTGCAATAGCGGGGCATCTTTGCTTGGCTACCCAATCAAAAACTCCGGCGCGTTATCCACATTATAGGTATACCAGTCCAGGTTCTCTTCCAGTGCGGCATTTGCCAGCAAAAGCAAAATACGGCGTGCATCCCCCTGCCTGCCCTCGCGCAGCGCAGCCTCCAGCTTTTGTTTTGACTCACCATACAGCCTGTACATACGCTTGCTGCCGCGCACCTGCTCCGCAAGCGCCAGCTTGCCATAGTAATTCGCCAAAAACGCCGCGGCAGCCGAAACCGTGCCCAGTATGATCTTAAAAATGGCGCTCCACGTGAGTGTATCCTGCAGGAACGGAAAAACCACTTTGAAAAAATTGGGCAACCGCTGCCCCATAACCCACGGAAACCATCCTTCAATCACGGCAACAATCACAAAAAACAAAACCGCCAGCACAAGAAGGATCTGTGCCACACGCCCATTCCATTTATTTTTTCCGCCTTTTTTTTGCATTGCTTTATTGTGATAAGCAAGCTGCGGGGTAATCCAGCACCTCTCCAACAGCCCCGCATCACAGGGACGCAGCCCGTCCCATTGCGTTTTGCGCAATATACGGCAGGTGTCCTCCACAAACCGCAGGCCTGTGTTTTGCTTCCACCATGGAATGTGGAAGGCAAATTCCCTCAGGTTTGCCGCTTCCATATAAAGTTGGATGCGTATCGCCTCCGCCAGCACGCGATATAACACATATTTATCGTGGAACCGCTTTTTGGTAAAGAACAGGTAACAGATGGCCGCAATCACAATGAGCGCGCCATATCCTGCTAGCATGGGCGGCGATTCCAATTCGTCATAGAACAGGAAAAACAGAACAAACAGCAGCCCCAGCACAGCCAGCAGGCGCAACGCAAGCACACGCCGTTTTTGAAAATGCACCGCCATTGCATCAGCAGCGACATAAACATGCAGCATCTTTGCCTCTTCCGCGTCCATCCCCATCTTTGCTTGCGAGTCAACGCAGGCAGCTTGGCTCTCTTCCATTTCCTTTTGCAGCGTCGTCCCGTATTTTTCACAATCGTGGTTAAACCCGTCCACATAGGCAAACTCTCTGGTATGCACTATAGGCTTTTCCTGTACGCTGCATTCCGGCCCGTCCATCAAAACAAACTGGAAGGGATTTTTCGGCGAGTGTGTATCCTGCCTGGGCGTAACAACCTGCAATACCATTCCCCCGCTATACTCAAACCCCGCGTCCTCCATTTGGGAAAACGGTTGCTCACGCATAAACCGGACTGTCTCGTATGTCCCTCCACCTCCAGCAAAGAGTGTTTCTTCGCCATCCCAGCACGCAAACAGCAGGTGGGAGTGCCGCGTTACATAAATGCCCGCCTGCCGATAATAAAACCCACGCTGCGGCGTAATTTCCGAACGCTCATACCACGGCGACTCAAACACACACGCCGCCCGTTCCAGCAACGCGTCAAATTCCACCAGTTCTTCTTTAGAAAAATCCTTGCGGTATTCCTCTTCCGGCATGGGCAACGGCACAATCAATTCACACCCCGCGGCAAGCGCGGCCCGCGCACAAACGGTATCCGCACCCACGGCAAGCGAACAAAGCACATGGACAGGTGTGTGCGGATATCTTGCCCGCAAATCCGAAAACAATCCATGTGCGATCTCATATAGCTTCTGTTGTGTTTCCGTGGAAATATCACGGTGACCGGTTATCCCCACCACCAAAGGGATATCGCCGCTTTTCCCACCCATCAGATTGTCCTGTACACACGCAGGCCGATGCTGTGCAACAGCGGCATGATATTCAGCACTGTGTCAATGTCGTATTGCTTAATTTTTTTTGGCAGCTTTTCCCACGGCACAATAGACGGGTTTGTCTTTTTTTCCAGGTTGTTGTCCTTGCCATATTTCCACCCGGCGCTAATCCTGTCCGTCATCCAAAGGTCGTGCTCCAAGCGGGAGAGCACATCAACCTCCTCTGCCGTAAATGCCTCCACAGTGGGAAACAACGCATCCCCCGCGTCAAACCCGCAGCCTATGGCGTTCAGTTTCTTCTTGATAGAGCGCGCCTGCCGCCGATTAGAGTCCCTGTAATCCTCGCTCAGCTCTTCCCACGGCTTCATGTTATCCGCGTCCACAGTATCGCCCGCTTTTTTCTTCTTGTCGACATAGCTTTTGTGGATCTGTGCCGCAAGCTGCTCTGTGTAGCTGTTCAGCGTTACGTCACGCAGCACCAGGCGGATAAACGCGTCCGCATCCACATGCAGCGCAAGCTGTGAATAAAAAGGAAGGGACACGGGCGTAAACGAATTGCCCTCTATGCGGCTCATGTCCAAAATCGCTTCCATAGAACGCGCCCCATGCTTGTATTTATCAATCACCAGCATAGCGTGCAGCAGGTTATCGTCTATAAAATTGGGATCTTTCACATTCAGCTTACGCTGGCACAGGCTGCGCAGCAATATGGCACGGCGCAGCAGGTAGTTCTTATCGCTTTCGTATACCGGGTTGGGCCCCATAATATTGATGGTTCCGCGCAGTCGGCTGACAAAATCCGGCCCTTTCACATTTTTAAAAGATTGTATCAGCTCCGCATCCCCCGACGAGAGTGGGCGTGTAAACTCCTCAAAGCTGGGCGACGTGCCACCCGCAAACACCATGATACACTTGCCCACCGGGTGTTCCCCGCTGCCGTCCTTGAATGTGCCGTCTTGCATAGGCATCAGGAAGGATTTCAGCCACCCAAGCGGCATACCGTCCTTGTCAGAATCAAATTCATCAAAAAACACGAGCGGCAGCTTGCCGGTGAGCACGCTGTCCCGCACTTTATGGAAGGCCGCGGCAAGGTCTTCCGCACTTTGCAGCTGGGAAACATTAAACTCCAGCTTCTCCACCTTGCCGGGCAGGATATTTTTTGCAATCTGTGTTACGCCAAACGATTTGCCGCTGCCCGGCGCGCCAAACACCGCAATAGAAAGTGGGCGCGAAGAGCCTCCAGCCGCATATTCCAAAATCAGGTTGCGTATGTTTTGAAACGCCTCTATCTCCCGCCGGTCCACTGTTGTCAAAAAACCAAACGTCAAATGAGGCAGGCCATGTAAAGCGTCAAGCCCCTGCTTTACCGTGGCAAACGCAAGGTTATATAGCTTGATCTCCTTGTTTTCGATATCCTTGAAATTGTCGCTGATGCACCAGAAATCCGGATCAGCCGTGTGCTTGCCCAGCGACATGGGCACCTCGGTGCTCGTATATGTATCCTCCTCACAATCCGTTTGCAACCAGCCTGTGTAATCGCCATCCGCAAGCGCAAGCGGGTCGTATCCATGCTCCAGCAGGCAGCTTGCCGTGCACAGCAACGGCGCGGCAAGGAATTCGCATGCGCCTTCCATCACATCCGCAAACTGCATAGCGGCGGCAGCCACTATTGCCGGCCATACATCCGGCATACTGCCCGGCAGCGCGTCCCGCAGCATGCGTTCTCCGCCTCCATGGGACAGCACCAGCCGCGCCACGTAGTCCCTTCCGTTTTTACAGAAATAAACCAGCGCGTCCTCTGAAATGGTAATCACAATATGATTTGTACCCAAAAGGTATTCAAACGACGGATTGTTAAAAAGCTGCCACACCAGCTCTGTCGCCGTGCGCTCCCACGAAATCTGCTGGCTCACCATGCCGCCGTTTTCGCGCAGCGCGGCAACATCCATCATCAAAAACGCCCTGTCCTTCACTTTCGCAAAAGCGCCTTCCTCCGGCAGGGTCCTGCGGCAAGCCCACAGCACCGGCCCTTTTTCCGGCACATTCACACCACCATGCCCCGCGTCATATATCACAGTCGCCTGTGCGCCTTGGCCGGGCAATATGGTCGCGCCATCTTCCCACCCCACGTATTGATCCACAAGGAAAATCGTTTCCTTTGTTTTGGGATGCTGCGCCTGCTTCAGCTCTACAAACTGCCGCCGGAAGGAATCGTCCATCTGCACGGGCGCAACCTTTGCACCCGCGGCCTGCAAAACCTGCGCCAGCAGCGCACCGCCACCCGCCATGCCAAACTCATGGTAACGGCCCGCCAAGGAATAAAACATCTTCCTGTTCCACGCATGTCCTCCAATTGCCAAATCATACTTCATCCTTCATCCTCCCTAACTTTTGCAGCCGCAGTGTGAGCGCGTCTATCACATTTTTTTTGCCATGCACCGCTTGGTATGTGCTACCCCATAGCTCTTCAAAATTGCGCATATATTGCCTGCACAAAAGCCAGTTGTCCGAACTGACAGATTTCATGCTGTCCGTCCTTGTATGCATCAGCAAGAATTTATCCTCTTTCACACGCCACGACACATCCGCGTATTCCTCCAGCTCGTCCCGCACAAGCATCATTTGCAGATTCCCGTATTTTTGCAACATATCCACCATGCCGTGCAGCAGGTCTTCCACAATTTCCCTGTCCGCCCGCAGGCAGTTCCTGTTTGCATAAAAAAGATCCGTCGTCTCTATCACGTTGCTTTGCAGCATACGGTCCAGCACGTCAAATCGATAGATCTCGCGGCAACGGTTCCCTTGCAGCAGTTGATCCATTTTAACCTTCTGCTCGGCAAACTTCTTTTTTCGAAAACGAATTTGCGCCGCGGGAATTTCATTTTTTTTGAGCAGTCTTTCATAAGCATCCACCGAAAGATACGCGAGATGCATTCCATGATGCACCGCATCCAGGTCTCCCGGCCTATATAATATTTCGTCATAAAAGCGGCTATCCATCGCGCCGCGGTTTTTCACACTGTCCCACACGCGCAGCATGGGCACAGCGTTCTTTGCCAGCTTATCCAGCACCGCGCCCATGGGGTGCACAAAGCTTTTATTGTCGAGAAAAAGCGACACGCAGTTACCTGCGCCACCCGCTGGTTCCGTTGTCATCACCATGCCCGCTCCATCCGCGTAAAACATGGCATTGTAGCACAAATACCGTTCGGAAGAAATCAGGTACAACAGCTCCATTTTTCCCGCATGCAAAAACGGCATCAGGCATTTTGTGATCTGCTCGGTGCGGTCTTTGTCCTTCCACTGTTCAAAAATCACGCGCACCGGCCGCATCCCGTTCATTTCGTACAGGTAGTCCCACACCGGCTCGGCTTTAGGGTCCGTAAGCAGCATGGAATATTCAGAAGAGATATATACATTGGTTTCGGGTGCGTCCTTTTGCCGCTGCACCTGCTCCATTAAAAAACCAAGCGACACGCGCACGCCATCCATGCCAAGATAGCCATAGCCCTGCTGCACTGGCGGTGGATCATCGCCTCCCCCTCCTTTTCTTAAAAAGGAAAGATCAGGCTCCATGATATCGCTGCCGTCATACAGCCAGTCCTTGATGGCGGTGCGAATCTGCCCCAGATGTTCATCAATAACGGGCTGCGGCTCACGGATTTTTTGTGAAAGATAATAGGTAAGCTCGGGCAGGATCAACGAATCCTGCTCTACGTTACGCACACCCTTTGTCCATTTGCTGATAAGGGTGGGATCCACATGCAAAAAGCCTGCAAGTTCTGTCGCTTTTATTTTTTTGTCCGTCATGAAGGTTTTCAGTTTTTGCCCAAAACTGGCCATCGGCATATCCTTTCAACAGGAAACGAATTGTTCGCATCAATATCATATCACAACAGTGCGGTCAGTTCAATATTTCCACATAACCGGGAAGCCGTCCATCACACCGCAAGAGCTCACCCACCCGCCAATATGAATCGCGAATTAAAGTCCCCCGCGACTGCGCCGTTCCCATTCTCGCCGTTCCCACACCTCTACATATTCCCCACACCCCACAAAGCACACTTCCATTCCTGCTTCAAATCCATAGATTTCCTTGAATTTTCGCGGTATTTTTATTTTCCCCGCCTTTGATTTCACCTGCTCATGAATGGAAACCAGATGCCGCACCGGCTCTATTGGGTCTTCGCCTTTCAAAAGGCTGTCCGCAAGGCCAAAGACAAGACGCCCAAACGCTTTGTCGGAATAAATAGCCAGCGTTTCCCCCGCCACAAGGAACATACTCCGTGGCTCGTGTTCCTCCTCCCGCAGTACGGCAATATGTTTTTCCGGCAGGGGCATATTGCCCCACCTGCCTATTTCACCTGCAAATTGTCCTGTAAACATAAATCCCACACCTCTCAATAATGATCCAATAAAAACAAATCCAGCTCCGCGACCGTCATGCCAAACACCTCCGCAAGCCCGGCCACGTGCTCCAACTCGATTTTTTCACGTTCGGCATTAAAATAAGCCTGAATATCCTGCAGCGGAACACCACTTTCCTTCGCCAGGTCAGCTAAGCTGTCCAAAAAGCACTTTTTCTCATACAGTCGATACAGTGCCCTCGCGTTGCTCTTACTCAAATACATCATGGCAATGTTGCTCCCAACTTTGTATTTATCGGCTATCCCGCCACCAGCTTCAGCCTGTTTAGCGCCTGTGCCGCATCCTCTGCTTTTTTCGCTTTTTTAAACGCGAATAAGTGAATTGCGCCATCCTTCATCCGA
>JAJDHD010000065.1 GCA_030266015.1 Christensenellaceae bacterium OttesenSCG-928-K19
CGGTGATGTTTTTTAATATGCCAAACACATCCGTAAATTGAAGCCGCAGGAATTTAATGTCCTTTTCCTCAATAATCTTGTGGATGTCCTGCTTGCTATACCTTGCCATATAGTTCTCCTTTATATTGTTAAATCTACTCAAACCGCTTTTTCTATAACAATAATATTATATATGATACCAGTTCGCGCGGCAAGTCCTGCGCACAAGCAGCCGTAAACAAAGGGATTTTTGACCTGCGGCGTTTTCTGCATCCCGTTTGTGTTTACTTATAATGCAAAGTAAATTATAATGGTATTGACATGGAGGGGATTTATATGGAAAAGAAAAAAGCTATTTCCGGCGACACATTTAAATTGATCGTAAATATTGTGATTTTGGTGCTGGGCATCATCCTCATTGCGCAGCCAAACGCAGCTATGCAAGCCATTGTCATTATACTCGGCATTATTTTAACGGCGTTTGGCGCAATTGCCGTCGCTGTTTTTGCAGTGAAGCGGAGCAAGGGCACAGATGATGGCAGCAATATACTAACGCCTGTCATTTGCCTTATTTTGGGTATTGTTTTGCTTGTGTTCAACAGTTTTTTTGCAAACATCCTGCTGCCGCTGGTTATTGCCATATGGATGCTAGTAATTGGCATCATGAACCTGGTTTCCGCGGGTTCGCTAAAGGGTGCTGGCGCGGGAAGCTGGAGGGTGACAATGATTATGGCACTGGGCGCTATTGTGCTGGGTATCATTACACTGGTAGGCGTGTTTGCCGGCGGCAATGTGGTGGGCGTGCTGCTGGGTGTGTGTATGCTGTTGTTTGGCATACTGTCCATCATCAACTGGGCGGCGATGCAGTCTGCGCGAAGCAAGCTTTAAAGCATTAATAGAACCATTGGATTTTAAAACACCCATGGCGGCACATGGGTGTTTTTCTTGCGCTATTTTTTGTTGAATACAATTAGTCCCGTGTTTGTGACCGTGTTTGGGCCATTGATATACTTTAAATCCACGTTGCCACACAGCTCGGACACATGGATACCGCACGCCTCCACAGAAATGTTTTTTTTGTCCGGAAAACGGCATGGTTTATCCGGATAGGTGCATGTTTCACAATTACTGCACCCACCGGCGCCAAACACCATAAACGCTTCGCCTGTACCACCCAATGCTTCCTTGATTGCCAGCGTAATCTTCGCGAAGTCTTTTCCCGCTTTTTGCATTCCTTCAAAATCAAAGGAATCCTCCAGCCCGCTGATGAGCTGGTATACCGCGCCGTCTTGAAAAGAGCTGATTTGCCCCGCCAACGCGTCCATTTCACCGCAGCCCGGCGGGCATCCCCAGTTGGTATCATAATTGCCACAACTGTTCATGGCGCACATCTCGCGCAGTTCCTCATAGAAACCGATTTTTGCCGGGTCTGCCGGGACGGCGTGCATGGCTCCTGCCCCAAGCGCCAGCTTAACAACCTCATTTGTGTCCATAGCCCTGCTCCTTTACGTTATGTCATGCTGTTATTATACTCCGGATAAAATGGGCAGTATAGCACAAAATACTATGCAGGGGAGATGTTTTGTACATTTTTGCTATAATATCAATCATTGATAAAAATGGCAGATGTGACTGCCTTGTCACCACATAAGGGAGGCAGGGTGAAAAAATACAGGGAGAATGAAGAGGGAGTAAAAATTTTTCGCGCAAACAAGAAAGCAGCCATTGGCTGCTTTCTTGTGATTGGGGGTATGTATTGTCAGTCGTCGTACGCATTTTCAGGAAACCACAGTGGATTCATATTATATATAAACAAGCGGATATTTGATAAACATAATTTTTTCTAATTATTGTAAAAACACCTCTATTCCCTTTTTGTCGCATACAAAAAACACGATGGTTAAGCCATGTTTTAATGATTTTTTTCTGGAAACAGGTTAGGGTTTTTTTGCATTTTTCTAAATTCGGTACAATTGAAGGCTACCCCGTGTTCTTTTTCCCCTGTAAGGATTACGGGGCTGTTGTTTGCAGGCCGGTAGTTGTGTTATAGTAAATATAACATATCCTTTGAATAAGCAAACGAACAAACGAACAGGTGGCTATAGACCCATGAGGGGCAGCGCATCAGGTAACTGCCGCGTTGGGGATGCAAAACATAATTGTGAAGTGATGCGTAAGCAATTAAGTTGAACGGGAGGAGCCCATTATGGTAGAAAAAACCGATTTTACCTTCAAATCCTCGGCTGGCAAAATAGATGTGTTTGTCCGCGCGTGGAAAGATAATGAAGCAGAGCCGCAGTTTATCCTGCAGATTGCACACGGCATGGTGGAGTATATCGACCGCTATGATGACTTTGCACAGTTTATTTGCGCAAATGGCGGGGCTGTTTATGGCAACGACCACCTGGGGCATGGGTATACGGGGGAGAATGCCGGGCTTCTCGGTTATTTTGCGGAAAAAGACGGAGACCGCTTTGTGGTGGAGGATATGCACAAGCTGACAGGGCTAATCCGGCAGCGGCATCCCAAAACGCCAATAGTGCTTCTGGGGCATAGCATGGGCAGTTTTTTAACGCGAATATACGCGACTCAATATGGCGGGGATGTAAATGCTGTTATCATCATGGGGACGTCGGGCACCAACCCCAGTGTAGCCATCTTGCGCGCAATTTCAAAGCTGGGCATGATTTTTGGCAAGGCAAAGAAGCCTGCAAACTTGATCACTAAGCTGGCGTTTGGCGGCTACAACAAGAGATATGAGGAAGTGAACAGCCCCAACGAATGGCTGAGTCGTGACAGGGCTGTCGTGCAAAAATATGACGCTGACCCGTGGTGCACCTACCGATTTACACACAGCGCGTTCCATGACCTGGCAAATATACTGGACGCTATGTCTGGCGAAAAATGGGCGGTAAAGCTGGAAAAGGACATCCCCTACCTTTTGATCGCGGGCGATATGGATCCTGTGGGCGGGTATGGCGAAGGGGTGAAGGAGGTCTATGGCCTGATGAAAAACGCAGGCGTCAGCGATCTGGAGATGAAGCTGTATCCGGGAGCGCGGCACGAGATTCTCAACGAGACAAACAAGCGGGAAGTGTATGATGATATCCTCGGTTGGATTGACGCACATTGCGTTTCTGCAAAATAGCCAGCCTGTTGTTTCTGCTGTAATAGATATATGAAAAAAACATATCCAAAGGAGGGGTTATGGCTATTGCGTCTATCATCGTAAGTGTTGCGGGTATTGTTTTAAGCTATGCCCTGTTTTTTCCGCTAAGCCTGTTGGTCGGCCCTTTTATCGGCCTTGTCATGGGGATTATCGGGTTGATATTGGCGCTTGTCGCACATAAAAGGAAAAAAAGCAAAGCCGCTGTTGCAGGCATCATCATTGGCGCGATTGTGACAGGCCTTTGCGTGTTGCGCACTGCTTCGCTTGTTTCCTGCATCGGATGCATTGGCAACCTCATTTCCGGTGCTGCCGCCTCCTGACCATTATTTGTAAACAGAATGAAACAAATCCACCATTTTTTGCGTCTTTACTGTATAATAGACAGAACTGGTTATGGAAAAGATGCAGCGTTTAAATTGGAAAAAAATAATATATCTGGCAGCGGTGATTGCATTTTTGCTGCTGACGGCTTCGTGCTCTGCGCAGGAGGAACCCACGCCACAGGCCACCGTGGATATCAGCCCCAAGGTATTTGACGAAGGGGTTCACGTAGAAGGTGTGGACGTATCTGGCCTATCGCTGGAGGATGGCGCTGCCGCTTTGGCAGATGCGATAGACGCATTATTGGAAACCTCTATTACTTTTTCTGTGGAAACGCCGGATGCCCCGCTGGAATATTCCTACCGTCTGAACCGTCTTGGTGTAAGCATAGACGCCGAGCCGTTTTTGCGCGAGGTTTTCGGCTACAAAAACGAGGGAGGTGGGGCTGTTAACTTCCAATTTGACCTAGCGGCAGACGAATCCTATGTACTTGGCCTGATGGAAGGCCTGCAAGAGGAATATGACTGGGGGCTTGCCCCGGTCAATTCTTCCTATTATGTTAAGAAAAGCTCGGATGAAGACAACCTTACCACGGGCGGCACGCTGGAAATCTCCCAGCCGGAGGACGGCTATGAGGTGAATCTTGACGAGCTTGCCGCAACCATTGTATCCAAAATAGAGGCGCGTGATTTTAGTGATTTTGAAGCGCCGCTCATACATCTGGATGGGAAGGATGAGGTCTCTGCCGTGGGCGAGATGGTGTTGATGGGCCGCTACCGTACTTATTATGAAAGCTCTAGCGAAGGCCGTCGCTATAACATTTGGAAAATCAGCGACAAGCTGAACGGCGCAAAGCTTTACGCGGGGCAAGTATTTTCTATAAACGACCATGTGGGCGAGCGGAACGAGGGAAACGGCTGGGCTGTTGCTTATGGCATAGAGGACGGTATTTACACTGAGCAATATGGCGGCGGAATCTGCCAGGTATCTTCCACATTCTACAACGCCACGTTGCGGGCCGAGATGGAGCCTGTGTCGCGCGTGCCCCACACCATAGCGGCGTCTTATGTGCCCAAGGGGATGGACGCTACCATCTCCACCGGCGGGCCGGATTATAAAGTGAAAAATGTGCTGGACACGAATATGTATGTTATTGTCACCTGCAATGAACCGGAAAGCTGGGTACAGGTGGAGCTTTACGGCACATTGCAGCGCGATTACGAGCTGGAATTCTGGAGCGAGCTTGTGGAGGAAATACAAAAGCCCGCGCCGGTTTATGAAACAAACTCCTCCTTGGGCGCGTATGAGATTAAACAGGTGCGACCCGGCCAAAAGGGCGAGGGGTGGGAGGTATACCGCAAAAAAACGGGCTATGACGGCACGGTAATTGAGGAAAAGGAATCGGTGACCACTTCTACCTATAAACCCATCGTGCCGAAATACCAGGTGGGCAGCGGCATCCCCCTGCCTGCGGATGGCACACCCCTTTCCGACGTGCAGGCGCTGGCGGCGTCGCTTTCCAGCGGCGGCAGCACAACAGAGTCAATCGAGAGCGGTATATAATAAAGCTATCATCAATAGATTTAAAAAACGCTTGCGCCGGGTGGGGCAAGCGTTTTTTGCTGTTTTATCACAATTTTTAAATAGTTGATCCCGACATTTTCGCCCCTTATTGCAGCGTAGCCTCCAGCAGCACAGGGTGGTGGTCGGAATATTGGAAATCGAGGTCGATTGTCTGCACACGGTCAAGCTGCACGTTGGGCGACAGGATATACCCGTCTATGACATATAGCTGCGTATCCTCATAGCTGCCGCTGTATGGCTTGTTCAACAGCCGGCAGGTGGGCGTGGACGCGTCATACGCAAACTGCCAGCCCTCTGGCAGCATTGTTTCGTCGAGCTCGCCTGGCACCCAGTTTTCTGTGTCCACCTCTGGATAGGCGGAGTCCGGAAACATCTGGTTGAAATCCCCGCCCGCAATCACATAATTCCCTTTGCGGTATTCCTCTGTTAAAAGTCCCATCAGTACCTCTGTCTGCTCCCGTTTGCCCTCGCCGTCGTCATATGCCTCAAGGTGCAGGTTCACCAGCACAAGCTCCCGCTCTCCCACTGGGATGCGCTCTACCAGAAGGCAGCGCTTTAGGTTAAACAGGCTGACCGGCCAGCTGAACGGCACAGGCAGCGATACCCGCTGCGCCTCGCGCACATCCAGGTCGGTGAGTGTTAACAGGCCGCTTTCCACCTTGCCGATGGTGGGCAATGGGTAAGGTGTGTACAGGCTGTTAAAGTTATACGCAAACGCGCCGTTTTTCTGTGTAAAGCTGATCAGGCTATCCACCTCGTTAATATGATACGAGCGTTTGGAGTTGATATCCGCCTCTTGGATCAGGTATGCGTCGGCAGGTGTTGCGGACAGAAAATCAAAAATACCGCCAAGATTTCCCTCAATCACAAATTCGCTTTCCGGGCGTACCATGTCCCCGCCGTCCATAAAGAAATCCTGCCCTGCACCCAGCGCGCCGTAGCCAATGTTAAATGTAAGCAGGGAAAGCGAGTCGCCCGCGCTAAGGTTTCGCTGGCTGCCGCCATTTACCATCTCCAGCTCTTCCACGTCGTCTGGCCGATACTCCAGCAGGGTACACGCTCCCAAAAAGCCAACGAATGCCAGAATTATTGCCAGCAGCACGATTCCTATTATTTTCAATACTTTTTTTGCCATCGGGTTTCACCTCATACCAAAGGGGTTGTTATTTCAATGAAGCAATTGAACACTATCTTCTATAATAAACACAATCCTGCCCGCTTATGCCGTGATATGCGCCTGTGGACACATATACAAAGCTTTTTTTCGTGTGCATGGCAGCCTATGGCTTGTGATTAATCCCTGCTTTTCTTGCTTGTGCGTGCTGATATCTCTTTAACACGGTGTATTGTTTGCCATCCTTTATAAAATACCTACCCGTTTGCTTGAACCAAAACCCCACGCCCGCTCCCACGCATTGCTGTTGTAGCTTTAATATCCATTCGTATCGGCAGGGGCGTGCTTCCCAGCCAGATTCGCCGCCTGCCACCACCTCATCCACCTTGCCTTTTTGCAGGTAAGGGGACAAATCCAGCTCTTCTAAAATCGGCTCACAAATAATGGCGCGGCGCTTGATGGGCGTGGCAAGGAAAATGGGCAAGCGGTAATCCGCCCTGTCCTGGTTTTCCACAGTGCAGCCAATTCGCACGTTATCATATCCATCGCCCCAGTCTGGTGGCAGGCACTCTGCAAAGCGGTGGATACGCTTGGTCAGGATCAAAAAATCAATGTCTGCCCGTTCCTTCATAATCTGCCAGGCTTGCTGCCGCCATTCGTCCGCTTCTTCCACAAAGAAGTCTGAGGTGCCGCAGGTAAAAAGCTCGCCTTGGGGCTGTAGCTTGTATTTCCCCTCTTTGTCCCTTTTCACGGGCAGGTCAAAGGATTTTGTTTTGCGGACAATATTTCCGTCAATACCGATGGAATCATCCCGCCGGTGCATATAACAGTTTTTGCAGCCCGGGCTGATTTTGTGACAGCCATGCCACGGGTTCCATGCGTTCATCATGCCCTCAGTATACTGCACGGCAGGCAAAAAGAAAAGCAGGGCAGTTTTGCCCTGCTTTTCTTACTTATACTATCCATCAATTAAAGGTGGTTGTGGTTGGTATTATGATGCTTTTCCAACTTTGTTTGATTTATAAAATTCATCTACCGCCGCAAAAAACGCGTCGATATTTTCCCATGGGGAAAGTGGCGGGACATCGCAGCCGGAGGAAATTACAAAGTTGGGGTATTTTGTGCATTTTTCCATCTGTGCCAGCACTGCTTCACGCATGGATTCGGGCGTGCCGTTTCTAAACTGTGCCGAGGGGCTGATATTGCCCATCGCAATGCGGTCGGCCGGGATATGCTTCATCATTTCCTCCATGTCGATAGCATCGCCAAAGTGGAACATGCGCGCTCCTGTGTTAAGGAGGTTGTCGATCATGGCAATTGTGCCGCCGCCGCAGTTGTGGTATACCACAAGGAAGTTCTCGTCCTCCACCGCGTCAATAATCTCTTTTACATAAGTGCAGGAAAATTCTTCTGCAAGGTCGGGAGAGAGAAGGCCGGTGAGTGGCTCTGCCATCACAACGCCGTTTGCCCCGGCTTTTTTATATGCCATTGTGTATTCAATCAGAAAGTCCGTAACTTTGCGGAGCACAGTGTGCACCATCTCCGGCTCGTCATAGCAATAGATCATTGCCTCGGTTACATCGAGCAGCCTGCCCGCCAGCGAATATGGGCCAATGATGCCAGCAAATACCGGGCGGTCGGTGATAAGCTCCATCGCCTTTTCCATCGCTTCCACATAAATACCCGTGCGCCCCGCACCCACTTCAGGAACTTTCAACGCATCCGCTTCTTCCTGTGTAGATACAATGCTGCCGATTACGGCAGGCACCTCGTCGTCATATACCAGTATTTCAGAGCCAAAGCATTCTGCTTCTACCGAAAGATCCATCAGACTGACGCTTGCGCCTGTGGGCACACGCTGTGCAATCGTTGCCATGCCGTTTGCCTGGGCGTCGCTGGAGGCGATCAGGTCTTTCACCGTGATATCCATAAGCTGGATTGCCGGGAAGGAAAGTACAGGGATGGATTGCTTTTTTTCTTCTTTCAATGTTTCTTCAAACCATTTGTCCATATTTCGTTTCATATTAGTTTACACTCCATTTCAACAGCGGTTTTGTTGCAAGATTTTGCCCGGCGGTATGCGTGGTGCCGGTTACCATAGATGTTTTATCCTTAATTATAAGTTACACCCGGCCTGTGCAAACCGTATTGCACAAATCGGGTGCTTTTTGGATTATTCTGTTATTGGCGTTGGACATATCCCGCAATTTTTGAACTATCTTGTTATTTGGCTTAAAACAGCTGTTTTTTACCGGTCATAGTAGGCTAAAAGCAGGTCTACCATGCGCCCATAGCTTTGCACTCCGTCCTCTTGCTTTTGCTGCTTCAGGTAGCTGTCGTTCATTTGGGTTACCGTCTCTTCCATCTTTCCTTCATATCCGGCCCAGTATTCATTGTGCGCGGCAAGGTCACGCCTTACGCCGTCATTGTAGTGACTGTATAACTGGGAGTAGGCGGATGGGCTGATGCGGTGCAAGGCATTGCCCGCATGGATGAGCGCAAGCATGATGCCGGAATATTGCACCGCGGGGTCATCTGAATACTGGCAGGCAAGGTAGCCCAGGAAATTGGCTTCATCCTCCCGTGCAATCCCCATAAAATGCGCAGACTCGTGCGCGCCTGTCACCGCGGCAAGAAGCGGTGTTTGGTGCACATTCACATTGGATTCCTCCGTAAACGGAATGAAAATACCGGAAATACCCGCATAACTCATTAGCTCGGAAGCCGCAACCGTTTTTGGTTGCGGTATTACAGCCATACGCTTAAATTCGGGATGGTCTTCTGCCAGCGTGCTATATGCCGATGGGATTTTTTGGAGGATACCTGCGTTACCCTCGGCATACACAAAAACGCCGTTTTCATCCTCCAGCTGGCTTTCACGAAGAGCATTCGCCTGCCCTGCCAGCAGTACGCAGAGGTCGGCAAGCTCCTGCGGCTCACGCTCCTTCAGCTCAAGCCCCATGGAATACGCCACCGAATGACGGAAATAATTGAACCCCCACATGCCGTAAAATACATTCATAGCAACGGCCACAATGATGGCGAAGGTGATTAATGTTTGCACCAGCTTTATGGCGCGCAATCGTTTTCTTGCCGCTGTTACAATGGTGTAAATAATCCATGCGAAAAACAACCCCAAAAGTGCGTATATAACGAATTCCACAAAGGAAAACGGCATCCAGCCAAATAGTTTTCCTATAATCATACTTAAAATGGGATAGACTTGCCCGGAATAAACCTGCTCTATAACGTCCGGGTTTGCCGCCGCCCATTCTTTAATGAAAAAAACAAGCGGAAAAAGCAACAGCCAAAGAAGCCGCCAAAGCTGCTTTTTCCACGCTTTGGAGAGCTTTTTTGCTCCGGCATTCTCCGGTTGCTCCGCCACTTGGTTCACATCAGGAAATTCGGGCGGTTGCCGTTGTAGTTTTGAAATCTCGTTTTTTAGCATACCCAACTCTATAGTAGCATACGTGATAATCAGCAGGAAATCCAGCCCCGTTCATAAAATATTTCTATTTTCACACGCAATTTATGGTAGAATATCCTCGTGGTATATAATCGCAAATGGGAGGAAAATCATGCAATATCGTGACTTTGGGAATTCAGGGAAAAAGCTGCCGCTTTTGGGCTTTGGCTGTATGCGCCTGCCGGTGCTCGAGGACGACAAAACAATAGACGAGGCCGCCGCGCAAAAGATGGTGGACTATGCCCTCGCAAACGGCGTAAATTATTTTGACACAGCCTATACCTACCACCACGGGGAAAGCGAGGCTTTTTTGGGCAGGGCGCTTTCTCGTTATCCGCGAGACAGCTATTACCTTGCGTCTAAGCTACCAATCTGGTATATCAAATCAGAGGAAGATGTGCACAAATATTTTGACGGCCAGCTTAAGAAATGCCAAACGGATTATTTTGATTTTTACCTGATGCATAATTACAGTGCCGAAAGCGCGCAAACGGGCGAGCAGATTGGCATTTATGATATATTAAAGCAAAAACAACGGGAGGGTAAAATTCGTCATTTGGGCTTTTCCACCCACGATAGCCTGGAGGGCCTGGCGCATGTCGCCTCGTTGCATGAATGGGAATTCGCGCAGCTTCAGCTCAATTATATGGACTGGGATTTGTTGCACTCGCGTGAACAGTATGAGCTGTTAACCAAAAAAAACATACCCGTGATTGTGATGGAACCTGTACGTGGCGGTGCGCTTGCCACGCTTAACGAGGGCGCGCGAGAGC
>JAJDHD010000064.1 GCA_030266015.1 Christensenellaceae bacterium OttesenSCG-928-K19
TTATTGTGGCTACCATGCCCTTCTTGCATTTTTGAAGTGGCTTTCCCAGTAGGATGTCCGGCAGCTGCGGTAAACGACCTCGCCATTAGAGGAAGACGCGTCTATCATCATGCCGTCGCCGACATAGATTCCAATATGCCCAACCCTGCTTTTAGAGTTGTTATAGAAACAGATTAAATCGCCTATTTCCATATCGTCCATTGATTTGATTTCTGTCCAGTTAGAATTTGCCGAGAACCCGGCAGCATTCAACCGACCTGTGGAGGAACCTGCCTCGCGCAGGCAATACGTTACCAGCCCAGAGCAGTCAAAAGAATTTGGCCCTGCCGCGCCCCATACATAAGGTTTTCCAAGCTGGTCTTCCGCTGATGCTAAGAATGCGGTAATCGTGCCGCGTCGCCGTTCCCTTTGTTCATATTCTTCGGAAGGCATGGCGTCTGCGGAATAAATGCGGTCAAGTGTTACTTGTCCGGTTTTTCCATCCACGCCAATGTCATTTCGCTTTTGGAATGCCATAACAGCGTCTATTGTTTCCGTGCCGTAATACCCGGTAGATTTGCTCAGGTAGCCCAACTCTGTTAAACGCTCCTGCAGCATGTCCACGTCGTTGCCTTCCGTTCCTTCCAGCAGTGTATAAGGCCGCGCAAGGTCTTCATTATTTATCAAGTCCAGTGTCTGCGGGCCACAAATTCCATCCTGCTGCAAACTATGCTGGCGCTGGAATAGAGAAACCGCATACTTGGTTGCCGGGCCATAATAATTTGTAGATTCGTCGATATCAAGATACCCGAGGTTCATCAAACGCTCTTGTAGCTTGTTCACCTCTGTGTTTTCCATCCCCTCCTGCAAAGTGGGATCAGGAGTTGGTGTGGGAACCGGGGTGGGTGTGGGCGTGGGACCCGGGGTAGGAGCGGGAGTTGCTTCGGCAACCTCTTCCGGATTGGCAGATTGGTCAGCTTCAGACATCAATGCAATTGATGGGTTCAGCCCCAAAACAACGACAAGCGCAACGACAACAACCGCAGCGCCCGCACCGCCAATAATTGTCCACCGCTTCTGTGATTTCATTCTTTTCCATTTTATAGATAGACGCACAAAAAAATGTTTTGTCCGAAGCAGGAAGCCGTGGAATCCACGCTGCCGGCTAAACTTCTTTCGCATACCATACCTCCCGTAGGGCTATACCAGCCATACTAAATCAAAGATATTATACTACATTATATTGTGGAGTGCAATAAATATGAAACAAAAATTACATTTCTGTAACATGTTGCGTTGTTTTCAGGGCGTGATGCGCGTATTTGCGAAATAGTATGTTATCAAAAATAGTGTGTTATCAGTTGAAATGTTTTTATTATGAAATATGGGGATATGCATTTTTTTGAGAATCATTCTAATAGGGACTATATTAAAGGGCTAGAGTTGCAACGTTTAAAGATTTTGAAGCTTGTACATACTTTACATAAATATAATGACATTAAAGGAGATGTGGCGAGAGAAAGGATATAATCGTTGGGTCAAAGATAGGCTGCTTTACATATACGTTCTGCTGGAAAAAATATTTTTTTAGTTCGATTGGATGCGCAGCATGGTATGAGGATGTGATTTGCTTTGGGATCTGCCAAGGGGCTTATTATATATTTGTAAGGGAAAATAACATGGTTTGCTGATTAGATGAAATGTTTGATTTTTGATATTGACAGTTTAGCATAAATATAATAAAATAAACGAGCGTTGTTTTTTCGACGCAGAGTTGGGAGCATAGCTCAGCTGGGAGAGCACCTGCCTTACAAGCAGGGGGTCACAGGTTCGAGCCCTGTTGCTCCCACCAGAGGAAAAGCACCGTACATTTAAAATGTATGGTGCTTTTTCTTTTGTGCGAACGAACTACAGTGACGCAAACTATGCCCTGCTTGTACAAGCAGGGGGAACGGAGCCGACCACCCGCTGTGCGGGATGAAGAGAGGCGAAAGTTCGCTGAACATGTGCTGAGCAAGCCCGCGTTCGCAAGGGCACGGCGAAGCCATAGTGAAGCGGGAACACAGGTTCGAGCCTTGCTGCTCCCTCCAAGATGAAACTCGATAACAATACGGTTATCGGTTTTTTTCTTTACTCTTCCAACCTTGCTGTTTTTCCCGAATTTGTCGTTTGTACAATTCCTTATGTCTGCGTTATACTATCAAAAAGCAATTCCTGTATCATATTGGCGCACGTGTAACCTACCTTGGTAGTATGCGGTTTTTTGCTCATAATTGATAAGTGTGTGATTTGCTATAAAAATGCGAAATGCACAAAATTGTTGATAATAATCTAAATTGTAAAGCACAAGAGATTACGTTCTATTTGAATTGGCGTAACCAGTTTTAACATTCTATATACTGTTGGGTGCATTCACACTAGCGTTGACAATGGCTGTAATATGCCTGCTTGTGTACTTTTAGTTTATGAATATATAAACAATGATTAACAAATTTTTATTTTAAATATATAGGAATGTTGCAAAAGAAAAGCTAGAGGAAGAATTAATATCCATGTAGTATTGATTGCGGTGAAACATGACTTAATCATAAGAATTTGGAATCTTTGGTGCTTATTTAGTGAAAACGCGTAGTTATATGGGCATAAGCGTAGATATAGCGTTGGAACACTTGGCAAAGAATAGGCTATAATAATTTGTAATTGCATATCTATATTGAAAATCATTTTTTTGCTTTTACAATGGGGGGACCAAACATGAAGGACAGGAAGATTCAGGCGAATATTATGATACCGCTTCTTATTATCTTAATTGTAGGAATAGCGGTGCAAACGGTTATTGTGGCAGTTGTTGCCGCTACGCGCACGAGGGAGCTTTCCAGCCGGATTGCAAACCAAGCGACAGAGCGGTATGCAAACGAATTGATGATGCTTGGCGCGGAAAGCTATGGGTATGTGGCCATGCTGCAGCCAATCATAACAGGATATATGGAACAGGAAGGTGGCAGGGAAGCCGCAATCGAGGTTCTTCAAGAGGCAGTGGGCGCAAATGAGGATTTTATTGGAGTATGGACGACATGGGAGCCGGATGCCTTTGACGGAAAGGATGAGGAATATGCAGGGGCGCAGCCTTATCATGACGAGTCAGGCCGTTTCGTCCCATATATTTATGAAGATGGTGCATCATTTACCGGCGAACCGCTTCTTGATTATGACGATCCGGTAGACGGGGAGTATTACCAAGGGGCAAAGGCTGCGGGGGATGTGTATATAACGGAGCCTTATATTTATACGATTGGTGGGAAGGATGAGCTAATTTTTTCAATTGCAATACCTGTTCTGCAAAACGGCCAGGTGATAGGTGCTGTGGGTGCGGATATTTTGATCGGCAGTATGGTAGATATGATGAATGAGGCTTCCATACTCGATGATGGATATATTATTACGATGGGAAGCGACGGAAAGATATTGACGCATCCAAATCAGGACATGGTTTTGGATAGCTACGCGAACTACTGGCTGGCAGATTACAAAACAGAGATAATGGATGCGCTCGCAAATGACGGTGGATTCCAGTTTACCGGAAGCTCTTCAGAAGGAGATGTTCTATTTACAGGAACCAGCATCAGCTTTGCGAACGGTGTGAATGACTGGATTGTGACTAGCGTTGTACCTATGGACAAGGTGAACGAGACAACCAATGCGATCACGATGATTGTTATTCTTGCAGGCGTAATCCTCATTGTGGCTGCGGCACTTATCTTGTATAGAGTGATAAAAAAGAACCTGGCCGAGATTCCGGCTGCGGCAGCTATGGCAGAAACGCTTGCAAATGGTGATATTCAGATAGATTTGGGGAATGTGCCGCAAGGAGTGTTCAAGAATGAGATTACAAATCTGAAGCAATCGTTTGCCCGTTTGGTGGAAGCAACGCAAGGGCAAGTGAATACAGTCCAGAGGATTTCTGATGGAGATTATTCGTTTGAGATTCATCCCCGTGGACAAAAGGATTATATGAATATTGCGCTGGCAAACCTGGTTGCGACAAACAATGAAACCTTTAAGAAAATCAACATTGCGGCGAGGCAGGTTGCGACGGGGGCAGAGCAGGTGTCGAGTGGGGCTCAGGAACTGGCCCAGGGTACAACAGAGCAGGCGGGTACAGTGCAAGAGCTTGCCGATACATTGAAAAACGCAGCCGACGGAATTAAGAAAAATGCTGAAAATGCAGAAGAGGCCAGCCAAAAAGTTGTTGGTGTTGGGGCAGAAATGTCTGAGAGCAACGAGAAGATGCAGAGAATGATAGAAGCGATGGCTGAAATAAGCAATAGCTCAAGCGAGATTGGCAAAATTATCAAAACAATTGAAGATATTGCCTTCCAGACAAACATATTGGCGCTGAATGCCGCCGTGGAGGCTGCGCGTGCTGGCGAGGCCGGTAAGGGCTTTGCTGTGGTGGCGGACGAAGTACGGAATCTTGCGTCAAAAAGTGCAGAAGCGTCTAAGAATACGGCCAGCTTGATAGAAGCGTCCATTGATGCGGTTGACAATGGAACGAAAATAGCGGATGAAACTGCACACACACTCATGGCTGCGGTAGAGGGAACGCATGAAGTAGTGGACATGATCGATGAGATATCAAAGGGGACAGCGCAGCAATCAGCAGCAATAGAGCGAATCACCCTTGGTGTGGATCAAATATCTGCGGTAGTGCAAAATAACAGCGCCACATCGGAAGAAAGTGCGGCTGCCAGCGAAGAGCTGTCCGGACAGGCACAGATTATGAATGGTTTGATAGGCCAGTTTAAGTTGGAGGAACGTGATTATAATACAAGCGGGAGTGTTAACGGGGAAGAAACATATGACGATTGGAACGAGGAGGAATAAGGCGTAAGCACGACTACGCGTTTTGTTAAATTGAAATCGCTAGAGGAAAAAGATAGCTTGTTCCAGTAACGGGAAAGAGGTTTGGATATAATCTGCGATAAGAGCAGGAGAAAGCTTGACGGTAGAAAATATCAATCCAAACTAAAATGAAGCAATAGAAAAACCCATCTTCACTAAAGGTGAAGATGGGTTTTTGGATGGCTTTACGTGTGCTTAGTATTTGTCAGAAGAGTTCCAGTCATTATCAAATGCATTGTTATAGGTCTCGGGGGACAGTTCGACTTCGGAGTGAGTAGGGGAAGAAGGGGTGCCGCGAAGCTTGAATTCAGCTACAATATCGCTCATAATCTGTGCCTGCGAAGACATTTCTTCTGCGGCGGCGGCCGATTCTTCCGATGTTGCGGAATTTGCCTGCACAACAGTGGAGACCTGTTCCATGCCGGATGTTATTTCCGTAATGGACTGTGTTTGTGTCATAGACATATCGCGTATTTTTTGCATGGATTCTGCGGTTTTAGCCGCGATTTCCGCAACAGCAGCAAGGCTTTCGCTGGTTTCGTCCGCAATAGAGCTACCCTCGGCAACCTTTTGTACGCTGGTTTCAATCAGCATAGAGGTCTCCTTTGCCGCTTCGGCACTCTTAGAAGCGAGGTTTCTGACCTCATCAGCGACCACGGCAAACCCTTTGCCCGCTTCGCCCGCGCGCGCGGCCTCAACAGCAGCGTTCAGCGCCAGTATGTTTGTCTGGAAGGCAATATCGTCAATTACCTTGATTACCTTGGAGATTTCCTGTGAGCTTTCATTGATTCCATGCATAGCTTCGGTCATTTTATTCATGGAATTCATGCTTATTTGCATATGCTCGCCAGCCTGTTGGGTATCTTGTGTGGCCAACTGCGCTTCTTCGGTTGTGTCTTTCGCTTGCCGCTCCACCTCGCGGATGGTGGAAGAAATCTTTTCAACAGAAACGGCTTGCTCTGTGGAGCCACTGGCTAGGGTTTGCGCACCCTGTGCTACCTGTGAAGCGCCTGCAGCAACCTGCTCAGCAGAAGTTTTGATATTTCCGATCACGCTGTTCAATGAATTGGATATGTTAGAAAGCGAGTCTTTGATTGGGGCAAAATCACCAAGATATTCTTGGTCGATGGTAACGTCAAGATCCTGATTTGCCACTTTGCCAAGCTGAGAGGAGATGTCGTTGACGTATGTACGCAATGTGGAGATTGCACCATCAAGTGCGCGTGTCAATGTGCCAATCTCATCTGTACGGCTGGCGCTCTTTTGGACATCAGCCGGGTCAAGCTTGCCCTGGGAAAGCGCAACAGCCCGGTCGGTTGCTTCCTGAATCGGTGTTGCCATGCGTTTGCCGATGAATAACGCGAATACGATGGCGACTACTACAAAGATGATCAGTACCGCCAATTGTGCAAGTGTGGATTGGTTATATGCAGCCATATATTCAGACGTTTTGGCGGAACTCGCAAGGATCCACCCGTCGGTGTTTGAGACGGTGGAGTAAGAAGCGTAGTTTTCATCGCTGTCTTCATCTTCAAAATTCAGATTGCCCGATCCGCTTCCTGCCAGCATAGCCTGCACTGCATCCCGTAGCCCCTGGTGTGAAGCGTCCAGTTCTTCATAGGAAAGCCCGATTAATGAATCGTCATAGCTGGCAATAAACATGCCCGCAGAATCTAAGAGGAAGCAGTGGCCTGTTTCCCCAAAGTCAGATGCATCAACGATCTCGTCAACAAAGTCAAGTGAAAAGTCAATGGCGACAATACACCTAGGCGCACCGGGCGCTGTTACAGGAGTTGCGATTGTGATTGTAAGATTGCCGGTTACAACATCCTTGGAAGGTCCGAAAATCACGGTTTCACCGTTAAGTGCACGTCCAAGATAATCACGTCCGCTTACGTCGGCAACGCCAACGGGCACGGTGGTGCCATCGTCATAGGCAATGAATATGTTCAGGCCATCTTCGCCAAATATAGCAATATTGGCAATATCACTGTTGGCGGCATGTCTCTGCAGCAATTCAACTTTATCTTCTTCTGTGGCGCCTTCGGCAAAAAAGCCTGCCTCCCGGGCAATGGCCTCTACCTGGGCGGTATATTTTTCCAGTGCCTCTGAAAGCGATTTGGCATATGCGTCGTTTACACTATATGAAAGGTTTTCCATATTGGATGTTGCAGAAGACTGCGATGATAACGCAGAAATGCTGCCCGAAATTACAGAGCATAAAATGACAGGAACAAGAACCAACAAGATAATACGTTTTTTGATATTCAAAATTTGTGCCCCCCTGTAGACATATATCTTTCCATTTGCTGCGGTATGTCACGGCAGCATAATGTGTTACCCTACCATGCATTATTACATACCCCCAAACTTTTTTCAATATAGATAGGGCAGTAATTAAAAAATCAAATGATATTTCCCGGTATTTTAAGAGATGTGCCGGCTTGTGAGTATGCCAATTATTAAAAGATAGCACTGACTGGAAAAATGAGAGACTGCTTTTGATGTGTGAAATAATCTGGTGAGGTTCAATATGTGGCCAACAGCACTGTAACAGGCAGGTGGGAAAGAGCAGGATCTTTTGAAAAAAAGGTTTACCATAACGCGGGTGGGGTCTTTGGCGTGTGATTAAAGTGGCATTGCTTGTTTAAATCTTTTAAAAAAAGTATAATAATAGTATAATAACTATTACACGGATGAACAACAGATCGAATTAGCGACCCATAAAGGGTTATGCGGCAAACCATAGGGGCGCCTGTTGAATACTAATCGGGAAATGCTTCGATAGAAGGGACAGCCGGCCCTGAAGTGTAATAAACTTATTTTTTAATGTTTGCCCGGCTGGAAGCTTTTTTACTTCAACATTTATTTTTGAATTAGTGAGGCAATACTATCAGATGAAGCGATGCTTTGCTTCGTGAGGGAATTATGGCAGAGAATAAGTACAAATATTTTATAAATCGTGATTTAAGCTGGCTAAAGTTTAACCTGCGTGTGCTGGAGGAAGCCGAAGATACGGCAAATCCCTTGTGGGAACGGCTTAATTTTATTGCTATTTATCACAGCAATCTGACGGAGTTTTTGCGTGTGCGTGTGGGTAGCCTCTATGACCGCACGCTCTTAAAAAAGGATGAGATCGATGTGCGGTCGGGCATGACGACAAAAGAACAACTGGATGCTGTTAATAAAGAAATTAAAAAAATCACGCCCAGGAAAAACGCTGTGTTGCTGGATGTTTTATCTGAACTGGAGAATCATGGTGTTTATTACCGCTCTGGCAAACACCTGACAAAATATGAAGAACGTTTTTTAGAACGCTATTTTGAACGGAATGTGTTGCCGCTTTTATCACCGCATATCATAGATAAGCATCATCCATTCCCGTTTTTGCAGAATGATGTTGTATATATTGCGGTTATGCTCAAAACAAAAAGTGGCAATACACGATTAGGTATTATTCCGGCCAGCGGTTATTTTGAGCGGTTGTTGTTGCTGCCAAGTAAATACATTAAGTTTACGTTGATCGAAAACCTGATTTATCTGTTTGCGGCACGTGTATTTCCCAAACACAAGGTGATTGATAAAACTATTTTTTCTGTTACGCGCAATGCGGATATTGATGCGGATGAAGCTTTTTTTGAATATGATATGTCTTACCGTGACATAATGGAAATCATGGTAAAAAAGCGTACTAAGCTGGAGCCAATTCGCCTTGATATGATAAGGAACGATTCTTCGGCAATCAAAAAACAATTGTTGAAGCATCTGAACCTTGACGCGTCACAGTGCTTTTTCAATGAAATACCGGTTATGTTGAATTTTGTGGGGGATTTAAAGGATGCCTTACAGGAGGAAAAATACAGCCATTTGTTTTATACGCCTTTAAAGCCGCAGCCTTCTGCATTTATTGACGATACCAAACCGCTGATACCACAGATAAAGAGGAAGGATCTGCTGCTGAGTTATCCTTACCAGGACATTAAAACCTATGTGCACCTGCTAGAGGAAGCGGCGCAGAACCGGGCGGTGGTGTCTATAAAGATCACATTGTACCGTGTGGCGCGCAATTCGCGTATTGTAGACGCACTGATCCGTGCGGCAGAAAGTGGCAAGGAAGTAATTGCCGTTGTGGAACTGCGCGCGCGGTTTGACGAGGAAAACAATATAGACTGGTCCAAACGGCTGCAGGAGTCTGGTGTTTCTGTTATTTATGGGATTGAGAAGTATAAAGTGCATTCCAAGCTTATGGTAATCACAATAAAAGAGCGAAATGACGTGAGTTTTATAACGCAGGTGGGGACGGGGAATTACAATGAAACAACAGCGCGGTTGTATACAGACCTTTCTTATATAACGGCGGATACCGATATTGCCATCAATGCTCAGGATGTTTTTAAAAACCTGTGCATGGGCAGCCTTGTGGAAACATCAGACTTGCTTATGGTATCACCTCTTACTTTGAAGCAGGAGGTGCTTCGGTTGATTGAAAAAGAAAGTGAGATTGCAAAAACGGGCAAACCTGCGCGGCTTATGTTTAAGCTAAACTCAATCAGTGATATGGATATTATCCAGGCGTTGATTGATGCATCGGACGCAGGGGTAAAAATATCAATGATTGTGCGGGGAATCTGCTGCCTGAACGTGGAGGAGAAAGGGAAGACGCGCAATATAGAAATTAAGAGTATTGTGGGGCGCTTGCTGGAGCATGCCCGTATTTATGTGTTCGGAGAGGGCAAAAGACAGAAGGTGTATATTTCGTCTGCGGATTTTATGTCGCGCAATACGGAGAGGCGTGTAGAAGTGGGTGTACCAATTTTAGACGAGAAAATAAAAAAACAACTGCTGGGTATTATCGATATGGAGCTTAAGGATAACGTGAAAGCGCGACAGCAGGTTGGTGGCGGTGTATATGAAAAATTAACGCCGAAAAATGGTGAAAAGCCATTAAACAGCCAGATAGAGCAATACAGGGCAGCATATGAGCAGGCGGGCAGTACGTTCCCGGAGGATGCATGATAGTATGGCAGGTAGTTTTTTTGAAAAGGTATATGAGATTGTAAAAAGTGTGCCGGAAGGACGTGTGGTATCGTATGGAAGAATAGCCCGTGCGGCAGGGAATCCACGCGCTTCTCGTGCGGTGGGATATGCCCTTCATGTAAACCCATATCCCGGCATTGTGCCTTGCCACAGAGTGGTAAACCGCGAGGGACGTCTTGCCCCGGCATTTGCGTTTGGCGGCACAGACGCGCAGCGCAAAATGCTGGAGGGGGAGGGCGTTGTGGTTGACAGCAATGGCTATGTCGATATGGCGCGGTATGAATACAGGGAACTATAACAAAGTATTTTTCAGGATTTTTAATTGGAATTTATATTAACTTCAGTATACTGCGATGGATTGACGAGTATACTGACGCAGGGCAGAAAGATAGAAAGATGCGTATAAAAAAACCCTCGCCACAGCGAGGGTTTTTACTGTTGATTTTTAATATTTGTCATCCATGGCGAAATCATCCATGCTGTCTGGAATATCAAAGTCGGGCGTAGCGCCAGACGGTTCGGAAATGCTACCGGAGAATCCGGAGCCGGATGAATGGCTGTCGCGCAGTTTGAAACGTGTTACAATCTTCTGAAGCA
>JAJDHD010000066.1 GCA_030266015.1 Christensenellaceae bacterium OttesenSCG-928-K19
GAGCGTGTAATTGCATAAAATCGTAAGCAGCCAGATATACCAGTTTTCATCTGTAATGGAGGGCAGAAGAAAGGTAAAGAGAATATGAAAGAAAAACTGCATTCCTATGGAAAGCACCATCATGGCGGCAAGCGCAAAGCCCATACGGGAGAGGTATCTCCTGGTGATTTTGAGCTGCAACGGTGTCAATGTCAATAAAAGACCCTCCTCATTGCTCCTCATCGTCCGTCTTATCCTTGCGCTCCTCATACTCGTCAATAGCAATCCGCTGTGCCAGCTTTTTGATTTTTTCATCCTGCTGCGAGATACGGATGGTCATCAAAAACACCTTGATAAACAACATCGCGATGATAAACAACAGTATGAAGTTAATAGGTGTTTGGATTCCCGCCAGATTGGCAAAAAAGTACGCGATCTGCGGGAAAACAGCCAGCAGGATAAAAACAGCCACCAGCACGATCCAGAAAATAGAATCCACGATGTTCATTTTTGACTGGCGTATTTTTCGCAACACATAAAAAAGCGCAAGCAGGGACGCTATGATCAGAATAACCCGCAGTGTGACAGACATCAAAAGTCACCGCCCTTCCGGAAAAACTGTATAAATAAAATGGAGATACACATGCGCAGCATAAAAAATATAGAACGCGGAAGAGTAAAATAGCTTGTGCCCTGTTCCCGCTCGTTCATTTCAACTTGTATTTCGGCAAGCTTGGCACCATTCAACACAAAATAAGCCCAGGAATCCGGCTCTGCACCACTGTTCTGGTCATATGCAATATGCTTCATGATTTTGCGCGTTACCATGCGCATACCAGAGGTGGGGTCGGTAAACCGGACGCGTGTTACCAGCCTAAAGCAAAAGCTGATCAACGAGCTACCCGCCATGCGCAGACTGCGGTGCTTTTTTTTTGTGAGGAACCGGGAGCCAATGGCAATATCGTAGCCTTCTTCAATTTTTTTTACAAGAAGGGGCAGGTATTCGGCATTGTGCTGCCCGTCGCCGTCAAATGGCACACAAAGATCATACCCATGGGTGTAAGCATAAAGGTTGCCTGTTTGAAAAACGCCATCCAGCCCCAGGTTAAACGGCAGGGAAATGTAGTTAAAACCGTTCTCCTTTAGCACCTGTTCCGTGCCGTCGGTGGAGCCATCGTTAATTACCACATAGTCGTATTCCGGACAATGTTTTTGCAGGTTTTGCACTGTTTTCACAATATTCAGTTCTTCATTGTAAGCAGGTATGAAAACAAGGAGCTTCACCCGGGCAATCCTCCATAACATTATAGTCTTTTATAATGAAGTATACCTGCTGCCACCATATTTTGCAATGCGCAAGTATGCTGTGCTATAATGCAGGAAAGAACGCATTGGGGAGAATTTTCTATGGAAGACAAAAGAAACGGCAAGGCGTCGTTGCCTGCCCGGCTTGCCTCAATAATCCCAAAGGAACATCTAAAACTGAGGATTATCCTGATTGTGGTATTTGCTATCTTAATTGGCGGCAGCGCGGCAATGCTTATGCCACGCACTACCTTCTACAGCTTAGGACCGCAAAACAATAAAATACTGGTGGGGGAAGTGACAAAAGACAACCCGCTCACCCAGGAAATTTCCGTGACAAAAACTGGAGAGCTGAAAGGGCTGGAGATTGAATTCCACACCTACGAGCGCAGGAACAAGGCGGAATATACCATTGATTTTATCAATTCCGAAGGAAATGTGCTGGCTTCAAATGTGTTTGACGCGCATATTTTGCTGGAAGACCAGGTGTTTTCAGTTCCCCTTCCCCATATTATGGTGGAGGAAGGGCAAACATACACTGTATTGCTGCACTCGGAGCAAGCGCAGCCGGGAAATGCCCTTGGCGTATATATAAACCCAACCGAAGGATTGGCAAGCGCATCTGTAGGCAACACACAGACCGAGGGCACGCTATGCATGGCGCTAGGCTACGAAAGCTGGAGTATGCCAATGACGATAGCTGCGATCATTCTCATTATCGCGGTTGCACTCGCAATCCTTTTCTGGGGGAAAAAGCTGCATGTGAATACTGTGGTGCTCATATTAATTTTCGGGGTGCTTTTTGCCATGATTACGCCAATTACGGATACACCCGACGAGCAGGTTCATGTCGCCAGCGCATTCTTAATGGCAGATGGGCAGTTTGTGACAACATCTGGGTCTGCGGCAGAGCAGCGGCTGGGCTATGATGTAATCGCAAACAACCATATGCATACGCTTACGGATAATACATTGCGGGGTGTGGAATTAACAGATGAAACACGCACCACATCCTGGGGAACAGGGCGGCTGCTCATAGGATTCCTGCCACAAACGATCGGCCTTTGGGTCGGCAGATTGTTCCATGCGGACCTGATGGGGTATTTTTACCTTGGACGTATTTTCAATGTGCTTGCCTATGCGGCGTTTGCATTTTTTGCCATCAAAATTGCGCCGAAGTTTAAGCTATACCTGTCTGTTTTTTCGTTGATGCCCATTGCAATTATGATTGCCGGCTCTTATAACCCGGATGGCATGACCTATGGCTTGGGACTTTTGGCGGGCGCGTTTTTTATCGATATGTATTTTAATAAAAGCTATCAGGTATCCTGGAAGCAAATACTTATTTTTACTCTTGTCCTTGGGTTATTGCTTCTCAACAAGTTTTCGCTTGCGCCGCTTTGCTTACTGTTGTTTTTTGTGCCGGTACACCGTTTTTGCACAAAGAGGACAAAATACCTTGGCAGCATCCTTTGCTTCGCCATTACAGCCATCGCCGGAATTTTTGCCGTCTGGTGGATGACAAACAGTTCTGCATCGGGGTCTGCAATGAACTTGGATACAGGATCGGCGACAGAACAGGGCGCAAATGTGGGCGAGCAGCTCTCCTTTTTGATAAGTAACCCCAGCGCGGCAGTATCCATTTTCTCCAAAAACATTATAAATGGCATCGGCAGAGACCTGATGCAGCTTTTCACACTGGGGCAACTTTCTTATACTGTGTACAGCATTGTTGCAATCGTATACTTTGCGTTTTTGGCGGTAGTCGGATTCTCCTATACGCGGTACGAGTATAACAGGGAACTTTCTATAGGGAATACGCGCGTTTCGCTTTTGAATCGCATCATGATTTTATTGGTGATATTTGCGTCTGTGCTGGTGACCTACCTTGCGCTTTATCTTACATGGTCGCCGGTAGGGGGCGATGCAGTGATGGGCGTGCAAGGGAGGTATTTTGTGCCGCTGTTTGTGCTATTGCCCTTCCTCGGTCAAAATATATATCCTTTGGTGCAAAAAGAATCCTATGAGCGCTCACAAATTAACATACAGTTTATGGCCGCCCTGTTTACAGCATTTACATTGCTGGTTACCTTGCAGGAATACTATTAAACTGGCCCAAATTCTGTTTTTTTACAGAAAGCATGTTATTATAAAGGGCGTAGTGTGTATTAATAACAATAGAATCATTAAAATAATAGTTGGAGGTTGGTTTTTATGAGTGAAAAAACAGACGGCCAAACACGGTCCGGCAGAATGAATATGAATACGGCAGTCCGGAACATGGGCCGGGGTAATAAAACGGGCGGAATCATTATTGCGATATGCATGATTGTGCTGGGAATATTGCTGTGGATACGCCCCTTGGTGATGGGGGCTGTGCTTGCATACATTGCGACAATTGGCTTTGTTCTGTACGGTATTTTCCAGATCGTAGTATATGTGCGGACGGAATCGGAATACAGGAATGGCTGGACGCTTGCAAACGGTATCATTTTTATTGCCTTAGGTGTTTTAATGCTGTTTTCCGGCCCGCTTGCCACGATGGAGATGTTCGTATTCGTGCTGGCGTTTCTGGCACTCTTTGGCGGAATTAACCAGATCACCTCATATAGCGCGCTTAAAAAAGCAGGAGAACCAGGTGCCGGATGGGTATTGGCAAGCGGTATCATCAACATTATCCTGGGTATAATGCTCATCGTTATGCCACTGTTGTCTGTTTGGATGATTGATGTATTCCTGGGCGTATACCTGCTGATCGGCGGCGTGGCATTCCTCATTGAGGTTCTCTCCGGGCAGTATGGCCGCAAGGTTTGAGAACGGGATAAAAAATACTGTGGCGCCTGACGCCATAAAAAACGAATGATAGAAAGGAGCCGTTAAAAAAACCGCTCCTTTTTTATGTATGCCATATGGGACTATGTACCAAAGAGCGGTAAACCGTGGATTGCATTGAGTTTCAATCAAACAAAGAATATTGCCGGGCTGAAATATCCCCCCCTTCCTGAGCCATAAAATGGAGTCCGCCGAGTGTGGGTATCAGGTGTGGATAATTTCACCACAAGGAAAGGCGATAGCCCTCAGAAACTGGGCTAACCGCAAAGCGCCGCTTGCTGGCTGCAGGCGGCGCTTTGCGGTAACTATTGATTTTATATGCCAAGGAATTTCTGTATAGGGGAAAGATCGAGCTTATCATACGACTTAAGGAACGCATACAATTTTTCAGTGATCTTCTTTACGCCGCCTACACTGCCACTTTCCACATTAACGGGGATGAGCGGGTCGTGCAACGAAAGCCGCACCAGGAACCACCCATCGCCCTCTTCGCTGCCAAACGAAACGCGGATGCCCTCGTGGTTATCCGATGCGATATCCCAGCCGGACTGCTTTTCCGCATAGACAGTCAGGTTTTCAATCATGGTGTTACCATATGCTTTGAAATCCTCTTCCTTTATATTCAGGCGGAACTCCTTGCTTTCTAGTGGCTCTGCAAGGTCGGCGATCAGGTTGGCAATGGTTTTTCCTTCCTTGCGCAGATTTGCCATCTCTATTAAAAGCCGCGTGACAAGATAAGCCCCGTCGTCCAGGAAGTAATTCTCCTTGAGCGCAGCATGGCCAGACGTTTCTATAGCAATTTGAGAATCAACACCTTCGCTGTTCAGGCGAATGCTTTCATTTATCACATTCTTGTAACCACGCTTAAAACGGTGATGCTTGCCGCCATGCGCCGCAATAAACTGTGCCAATCCGCTTGATGTAATGGAATCTGTCACAATGGTGGTGCCTGGGTGCTCTTTTATAAGGATGGCAGAGATTGCCGCAATCAGCCTGTTTTTGCTAAGCTCCACGCCGCCCTTGTCCACCGCGCCCGCACGGTCTACATCTGTATCAAAGATAACGCCAAAATCGGCATTTGTGTTTTTTACAGCCTGTACGATGCTTTCCATCGCCTCGCTGTCCTCCGGGTTGGGAATGTGGTTGGGGAATGTGCCGTCCGGGTCAAGGAACTGGCTGCCTTCGGTATCCGCACCAAGAGGCTTCAGCACTTTATCCGCATAGAATCCGCCCGCACCGTTGCCTGCATCCACAATAATTTTCATGCCAGCAAACGGCTGGTCTTCACCTGTAGATGAGATAATTTTATCCCGTAGTTGCCCTGCATAGACGGACATAAAGTCTTTTTGCTGCACCTGCCCTTTTTGTGCGGGTTTATGAAAATCGTTTGCTTCGGCAAAACGGATGATGTCCGTGATATCTGTTTTTTCCAGCCCGCCCTCTTTTGTGAAAAACTTAAGCCCGTTACGGTTCATGGGCAGGTGGCTGGCGGTCACCATTACGGCACCATCCGCCAAAAACCCTTCTGTTACCGTTGTCATGAACATAGCCGGAGTAGAAGCCATGCCGCAGTCGATTACATCCGCCCCAAGCTCCGTAAAGCCATTGATACAGGCTTGCTTAAGCGCTGGACCGGAAAGCCGGGAATCTGTGCCGATGGCAACCGTAATCTTTCCATCTGCTTTTTTATGGAGCCACTTTACAAACGCCCGGGCAAAAAGCATCGCAGCCTCCGGTGTGAGGTTTGCATCTGCTCCAAGCGCAATCCCGCGGATGTCACTCCCGTTTTGTAACTTCATTAAATCCATGCTATTGTTCCCCTCTTTTGTTTTGTAGGTATTGCACACTTATTTTACCTGCTTTTGGATGATGCCGCAAGTACTGTGCGGCGTGTTACAGATTTGTAACAAAGTAGTTGAAAAATGCGGTTTTATAGGTTATGATATAACCTGTATGGGGAACTGGCTTACTACCTTTAATAAAAGTGAGGCTTAAAATACATGGGATTTTTCGGAATGAACTCTAATGATATAGGGATAGACCTTGGCACGGCGACAGTGCTTGTTTATGTCCGCGGCAAGGGTATCGTTTTGAGGGAGCCGTCTGTTGTGGCGGTAGACAGGCTTTCCGGTAGGATGCTTGCCATTGGAGAAGAAGCGCGTATTATGCTGGGACGCACGCCGGGCAACATTGTTGCCGTGCGGCCTTTGCGTGAAGGTGTTATCTCCAATTTCCACGATACAGAAAGAATGCTGCGTTATTTCTTGCGCAAGGTGATTGGCCGCAGGTTGTTTTTTAAACCCCGCGTTGTTGTGTGTGTCCCTTCCGGCGTGACCGAGGTGGAAAAACGGTCTGTCATTGAAGCAACCGAGGAAGCGGGCGCAAGGCATACCATGCTGATTGAAGAACCCATTGCTGCAGCGATTGGCGCAGGTATTGATATTGGTGCGCCGCAAGGCAACATGGTGCTGGATATTGGCGGCGGCACGGCAGATACGGCGGTGATTTCGCTGGGCGGCGCTGTTATAAGCGATTCCATAAAAGTTGCGGGAGACCGCTTTGACGAATACATTTCACGATATATCAAGAAAAAATACAACATGCTGATCGGCGAAAGAACAGCAGAGGAAATTAAGATCAATATTGGCTCGGCCTTCCCACGTAAGGAAGAAGCGTATATGGAAGTGACGGGGCGCAACCTGATTTCTGGTTTACCCAAAACAATTACAATCAGTTCAAATGAAACAATAGAGGCGTTGCAAGAGCCGCTGAACCGCATCATGGAAACGATGCACGGTGTGCTGGAGCGCACTCCGCCCGAGCTAACGGCAGATATCGCCGAGAATGGTATTTGCATGACGGGTGGTGGGTCGCTGCTCTATGGGCTGGATAGACTGCTTACCGAGCGCACTAAGATTCCATGCTATGTGGCGGAGGATGCTGTTTCCTGCGTGGCAATCGGCACAGGCAAAGCACTGGAGAGCCTTGATTTGTTTGGCATGGGCGCTGTCTACGATTATCGGAGGGGCGATTATTACAGCCAAAACTATTAATGAATTTCAAAGAATTGGATGTTTTTGTGGAACATCCAATTCTTTTTTTGCGTCAAAGTGGATACATCGCGGTACAGTAAATTGTTAAATTGTTGTAAAGACTATGGAAACAACTGCATTTTTGTACTAAGATATGAAAGGTGTGCCTAGGGCGCAATACATAATAAGTTTATAATTTTTCAGGTAGCATATACCTGAGGTTAAACGGAGGAGTAGGTTTTGAAGAAAAATATAGTAACGTTGGTTTTGGTTGCTGTTTTGGCAATGTGTGTGTTTTTACAGGCGTGCAGCAGCAAGGAGGCGCCGGAATTAGATGAAACAACGGTTTCGTCCGGAGAGGATTCAACAATCGTTTCAGGGGATATTGAGGTGGCAGAGCTTACCCATGTGGACGAAGTGACGATTAACGGCGTAACTTACAAGAAAAAGGACAATGTGACGAATATCCTGCTTCTTGGAATCGACTCAGATTCCGACCGTGTGAAGCAAAAAATGGGATGGCGCTCGGATATGGTCATGCTTTGCACAATCGATAATGACACCAAGGAAATCATATTAACATCCATTCCGCGTGATACGTATACCAAGGTCTACCATGTGGATGAAAACGGCAAGGCGACGAGTGAAGTGATGGAAAAGCTGAACCATGCCTATGCCTATGGTGGCGGTCCCAACAGTTATTCGGCTCAAAACGCAATACAGTGCACGATGGAGTTTCTGTCCTGCGGCGAACAGATCAGCGTGCCTATCGATTATTATATTTCCATAGACCTTGATGGCCTTCCTCAATTAACAGAGGCGCTTGGCGGTGTAACGGTAACACTTGACCAAAGCGTGACGGACGTAGGCGGCAAAGGTGACACCGTGACCCTTAAGGGAAGTACTGCGCGTAAGTTCCTGGAGAACAGACATGATATGAGCGAGGGTGAAATGACGCGTCAATACCATGAACAGATCTTTATCCAGTCGATGCTGGAGGATATCAAGGGAATGGGTGCGCGCGATGTAGCAGAAGACCTCTACGAGACATTTATCAAATTTGTCCGCACAGACCTGACATTAAACGAGGTGCTGGATCTTGCCAGCGTTTTGGATGGTTCTAACTTGGACACGCTCACAATGCAGCGTATGCAGGAAGGCGACGGCCACTACGAAGGTGCTGTGTGGTATTATTTTGCAAACGAGGATGAGGTGCTGCGCATGATGCTGGAAGCGCAGTATACGCCTGTATAATCTATTTTGCAGGTGCTTAAACCCTGTATGAGTATTCTAGGGCAGCCTGATATGGATTGCCCTAGAATTTTTTATCCCACAGGTTATATGTTTCGGAGTTTAAAATTGCGCGGAAAATATGATCCACTGTGCCGGGATTACATTGATTGAGGTATTCTAAAATCTCTTTGCTTTGCTCCCGCTTGGTGGTGAAATCGACAGGGCATGGGTTTTTGGCCACGGGAATGTTCTGGCGGACAACAGCAGCCTGCACGTCATTCTCACGCGCAAGAACCAATGGGCGAATGAGTGTAATATCTCTTCTGGAAAGATATGTTTTGGGCGAAAACGTGTTGAGGCGTGCTTCATACATCATGCTCATCAAAAATGTTTCCACCGCATCGTCTGCATGGTGTGCAAACGCCGCTTTATTGCAGCCTTCCTGCACCGCCCGTTCATAAAGAGCACCTTTACGCATTTTAGAGCAGAGCGCGCATGGATTTTTTTCCTCGCGGATGTCAAACACAATTTCGGCGATGTTTGTTTTTACGATATGCAGGGGAACCCCAAGGCTACCTACATAATCGCAGATAATATCGGTATTGTAACTTTCAAAGCCGAGGTCTACACAAATTGCCTGCAATGTGTATTCTTTTTTGCTAAAGCGGCGATAAAGGGTGAGGGCATAGAGCAAAAGGGAGGAATCTTTGCCGCCTGAATAGCCAACGGCAATATTATCTCCATTTTCTATCATATGAAAGCGTTCATCAGCCTTACGGAGCATTCCTAATATTTTACGCATAGCGTTGGGGCATCTCCCGGATACTTAAAGAATATGCAGGCAGAAGCTGTCTGCCTTGAAATTATACCACAGATAGTGTATTCTGGTATGGTATTATCAAAGAAAGGATTTATTTTATGACAGACGCAGCAATTCCCGTAATGGAATATTGGTCGGTATTTGGGACGGCAATCCTGCCTATTTTGGAATTAAAGGCAGCTATCCCGTTGGGATTTGCCCATGGCATTCCAATCTGGACAACTTTCTTGCTGGCTTATCTGGGTTCATCCCTCCCCTGCCCCTTTATTATATTTTTTATCGAGCGGGTGATTCATTGGATGGCAAGAAGCAAGGTGAAGTTCTTCAATAAATTTGCTAACTGGCTTTTGGGGAAGGTGGAAAAACATAAAGGCAAAATTGAGAAATATGGATATCTTGGCGTATTTATCTTTGTTGCCATTCCTTTGCCGGGTACGGGGGTATATACAGGATCCCTACTGGCGGCAATGATGAACCTACAACCCAAGAAATCAATTCCACTGGTATTGTTGGGCAATCTGGTGGCAGGGCTGCTGATGATGGTTTTCTCAAGTTTTTTTTGGCCAGAGTTAGCTATTTGGGCGTGAAGATTCTTGACAAAAAAGACTGCTTTTGCTACGATACCAAAGCAGGTGTAATAAATGGAGAGATGGTCGAGCTTGGTTTAAGGCACCGGTCTTGAAAATCATGAGGGCACATTTTTCAAATCCGCCAAACATGGCTCTACAAGCGGGTTTTCGCCCAAAATGCAAAAACGCTTTCTAACACTTCTCCTAACACTTTCAAGGTTTCCAACATGCCTTGTTTAGTGTATAATATAGCATGTTGGGAGGGTTGGCCGAGTCTGGCTTATGGCACTGCTCTTGAAAAGCAGCGATGCCGCCCGACCATAGCTGAGAATATGTGATTATAGCCAACTTTAGCGGACGTTGGCACAAAAACCGAATAAGTTTTCTACACCAATTTCTACACTTTGTAATCATTGGAGAGGTACCGAAGTGGTCATAACGGGGCGGTCTTGAAAAGCAGCGATGCCGCCCGACCATAGCTGAGAATATGTGATTATAGCCGACTTTAGCGGACGTTGGCACAAAAACCGAATAAGTTTTCTACACCAATTTCTACAC
>JAJDHD010000068.1 GCA_030266015.1 Christensenellaceae bacterium OttesenSCG-928-K19
TGGCTTGCCGCTGGGCGGCAGCTTGGGAATGGCGGTGACGGCGATTGTAATGCTGGCGACGGCCGCCCCAATGATGTCGATGGCAATGATCTGCGGCAGGCTCCAGTTTGCGTATAGTACGGCGGCAATGACCGGGCTTAAAATGAGGCTGGCACTGGTGAGCGATTGGGAAAATCCTGCGTATTTAGTTAAGCTTTCCTGCGGTACGATGAGCGGTGTGACCGCGGAAAGCGAAGGGGTGTGGAACGCAGTGCCGATGCTGCGGATGCCCAATACCAACAGAACGCTCCAAATGGGAATTTCGCCGGTGAGCCCCACGATGGCCAACACGCCCGCAACTGCGGCGATAAACAGGTCACTCGCCACCATGATGGTTTTGCGGTTCCATCGGTCGATAAACACACCAATAAACGGCCCCAGGATTGCTTGTGGCAAAAATGCGATGATGGAGGCAAGCGAGAGTATTGCGGCGGAATTTGTTTGGAATGTGATATACCAGATGAGCGCCATTTGCAGCACGCCGCTGGTGATCATGGAAACAGCCTGCCCCGTCCATATGGTGAAAAAGCTTTTTTTCCAGTTGGTGTTTGTCATAATAATCTCCTTAAAAATAAAACAAGAGCGGCCTTATGATGTATGGGCTGCCCTTTATGACAAACAGAAATCCACGCACAAAACAAGTGGGTGAACACAATCCGCCAAAAACAAGCAACACAAAACATCATGATGACGATGAATGGGATTTGCTTATTTCAAACGGATATAGTACATGGACGTTCCTCCTTGGTTTGCGTAGCTATAATCTACCAAATGGGAGCGGGGCTGTCAAGCGGATAGAATCTCTTTTCAGTTTGAAGCTTTTACTGCCGGGGTGGCATCTTCCGCAGGGTTGTGCTTTAATGGAAAAAGGAAGGTTGTTATTATTTGCAAAGCACTGCCGCGCGGCTTTGCGTTATGGTATCCATGAAGGTTTGCTGCATGAGGGAGTGGCCCATTTCGTTGGGATGGATGCCATCCTCGCACAGGTATTGCTTGTAATCCTTTTGCTTCAAAAAAGCGTTGCGGATATTCACGACAAAAACCCCGAGTGCGGCGGCGGTGCGCTCCAGCGCATAGGAATACATTTCCTGCCACCAATAGATGCGGTTTACCTGCTGCAGCCAGAGGAGGGTTGATTTTTGCCGTTCCGGCTCGTTTTTGGTAAACCAGTTAAAATAGCGCTGGCCATCAAGCGGGTGCAGGTTTGTGAGGATAGGGATGCGCCCTTTGCCGCGGATGGCATTTACCATTTGGGTTACATTCTCTATGTATTGCCGCAGGGACAGATTGGGCAGATGTGTGGCATAGGGGTCTTGCGCCACTTCCTCCCAATTATAATCGCAATCATTGCTGCCATATTCAATCAGCACAAGATCGGGGTCAAGCTCAGTCATTTTTTGTTGTAGCAGATCCATGCCATAGTTTGTGGTAGAGCCGAATTTGGAAAAATCAAATACGCTGGGCTTAATCTTTTGCGTCAGTTGCTTGATGAAGCCTTCTTTATAGAATACATAGCGTTTTTTTTCGGGGTTTAACACAACCCCTTTTGAGACGGAGTCGCCCAAAACAAGGATGGAACGGACGTCTGCGTATGTCATAAGCCGACCTCCTTTTATTATTTTTAACTTTATCACGGACATGGGATATTTACAAGTTTTATATGGTGCGCTTTTATAAAACACCATAAACCTATCATGCGAAAAGGGCGGGAGAAGGGATGGCCTTCGACTTGCCCGGCGGTTGTGCCGGCTACTCCTGGGATGAATGGCTTGCCTTTTGAGGCCTGGGGTGGGAGCGGGTATGGCTGAAAAACTACGTTAAAACCCATGTGGACACAGAATATTTACAAGTGCTAGCAGGCTTGCAGGTTGAAATATGGGGCTGATTCCCGTATACTGTTTGCAGGCAGGAGCGGCGGCGTGCTTTTGCTTCCGCCCGTGTAGCGGATAATTTGGACTGACGCCTGCGCGACGGCGCGGGCAGGGATAAAGGATGCGGAAATATAAAACAAAAAAATCGGCTTCGGCAATCGGCCTGAAGGATATTATAAAATCAAATAAAAGACAATTTACCGTGCTGGTTATTGTGGCGGTTATTATTGTGGTGGCCATATTGGGTGTTGCGGCGGCTTCGGCCCAGAGCGAATATGGTTCCAGCTTTCTCGTGAGGGGTGACACGATAAAAATCGGCCTGCGGACGGATATTGAGGGGTTTGGCCAGATAGACGAAGCAGGCGACATTACCGGGTTTGACCGTGATTTTATTGACGAGGTGCTGGGCCGAATGTTAAACGGGCAGGAAAAGCTGTATGAGTATGTGCCCATAACCTCGCAGGACGCAGGGGCAAGCATAAAATATGGTGAGACAAACATAAACCTGGGCCTGCTGGTGGAGGGGACAGACCGCACAAAAGGCTTCCGGACATCCACCCCATATTATACAGATAATATTGTTGCCGTGGTGCATGGCAGCTCCAAGCTGGACAAGCTTGCCAATATGGAGGGCGGCAAGGTGGGCGCGCTTTCCATGGCGATTGTTATGGATGATCTGGAAGAATATATGGAAAAAAACAAGATCTATACCAAGATGGAGGACGGCAAGCAGTCTGTGGAGATTTTGCGCTATTCTGATTACGAAAGCGCAATGACGGATATTGAACACAACAGGGTGGGCGCTGTGGTGATGCCTTATGCGATTGCGCGGCAGTTTGAGGCGCGCGGGTTTCGTATTCTGGCGGAGCCGCTTTACGAGGTGGGATATTGCGTGATGCTGCCCACCGGGCAGGCGGCCTTTACGCAGGAGATGAACAAGGTGATTGCGCAAATGGAAACGGATGGCACGATGGAGGAGCTGCGGCGCAAGTGGGGGCTATAGGGTAGGTAAAGTTTTCTCCCTGCTGGCCACAATGGCAGCTATAGCGAAACAGATGCTTGCTGAGGTACCCGTTTATTAATTTGGACACATATTACCTGGTCGCATACGCTTTGCAGAGGGAGAGCCTATGGCGGTTAAATTGAAGGAAACCGTACTTCCAAAATATCAGTATATTCACAAATTTTATCATGTCTCGGATGAAACATATTACTGCGGAACAACTCCCCGCGCGGTTTTTGGCGCGCTGCACGCCGTGGACGAAAATGGAAAACATGGCTTGGTCGGTTATGAGGGCAATCTATTGATTCCTTTTGACTATGATGACCTGGATATCTTTTTTAACTTTGTCCGGACGGTACGGTTGAAAGAAAGCGGACGGAAGCAAAAGCATAAGGAAGGGAATGTGGATGGCGGCGACCCCGTTTACTGCATGAATTGGTTTTATGCATGGGACGACCTGATGCAGGGAATAGACCTGAACGACAAGCTTAGGGGGTTTAAAAAATGCGAGTATGGTTTGTGCAGCATAACGGGGGAAGAATTACTGCCCTGTAGCTATGATTCCATCCGTGTGGAAGAGGACGGCGACAGGCTGGTTGCCCACACATGGAAGGGCGGCGCGGGGCTGGATATATCAGATAAGGTTCCGGGATTTAAAAGGAAAAACAAGATGACGTTTGAGGCGCCGGACAGCGAGCATAAGGGGGCGATCGTCATTGACAAAAGCGACCGCAACAAGGGCACGAGGAAAGGCTACCAGGATGTGGAAGGAAAAACAATGGTTGCGCCAGTGTACCGGCCGTTGGAGCTGGTTGGTAAAAATCATTTGCTTGCCGGAGCGACAGATCAGCAGCGAAAAAGCAATGACAGTGGGTTGAGTTTCATGTTGCTTGATGAAACGGGCAAAACCTTGTGGGACGAGGTATATGACGTTACCCGGTATTGGCGGCGGGAGGAAGAGCCGCCCTGCATCCTGATGGCTTGCGAACGGGATGAGGAGGAAGAAGTAAAAGGGTATTATGTAATCGATTGCGACGGCAACAGGCTGACTGGCAGTATGTATACACAGTATGTGGAGGCAGAAGGGCTGCCCTGCGGATTTACGGCAAAAAGCGCGTCGGGATGGGTGTTTATTGAGGTTAGCGGAGGGAAGCCAGTTGATTGAAACAAAGCTATATTCCGGCTCTGATATTTGTTTACAGACTGTTCAACTGTGTTATATTGACATTGTGGGCAAAAATATGCTAAGATTGGTATTGGATAAGCTTGCTTAATCCAATAAACAAAGTAAGGAGGAGTAGTGTATGAAGATCAAAAATATCACGGAACCACAGAAGTTTTTTGAGATGCTGAAGGACTGCAAAGGTAAAGTGGAACTGGTAACTTCCGAAGGTGACAGGCTGAATCTGAAATCGACACTGTGCCAGTACATCGCTTTGACACAAATGTTCAAAGACGCGCAAATCGACGAGCTGGACTTGGTCGTTTCTGAGCCCGAAGACTTGAATCTCTTGCTGAATTACCTTGTAAGGGGCTAAAAGTCGTTCGTCACGGAAGTCGTAGTTTCTGTTCACACAAGACTATGACTTTTTTTTGTACATTTTTTTAAATTAACGAAGCCGTGTAACCAAAATTGCATGGAGAAATGATATAATACCTTTATGTCAATTGAATTTGTGCTGGGTAGGCCGGCAAGTAAACGGGAAGAATACCTGGTGGGCAAAATAGCGGGGCTTATGCAAAAAGACCCGCTTGCTTCTGTGCTTGTGATTGTGCCGCCGCAGGCCACCTATGCCACGGAGTGTATGCTTTTAGACCATCTGGGCACAAAGGGCATGATGGGCCTGGGGGTGATGAGCATCTCCCGTGTGGCGCAGCGTGTGCTGGAGGAGGTATATGGCGGGGCGCGGCAACCGCTGGGAGCGGCGGGCAAAAGCATGGTGATCCACCGGATTTTAAAGGAAAACGCAGGGGAAATGAAGGCGCTTTCACGTATGCGTCTGCGGGATTTGCTGCCGCCGCTATTGTCCGATCTTGTGACAGAGATGAAGCAGCTGGACGTGACAGCGGAGCTGCTGCGCGGGTATCCCGCGCAAAACCCCAATATAAAAGCTAAATTTGAAGACATTGCCTTTCTGTTGGACCGTTTTGCGGAGCAAACGGAAGGGCTTTATGACACGGAAGACCGACTGGAAACCGTGATAGAGCATATACACGAGGCGGATTTTTTGCGCGGCGCATATGTGTTTATCCATGGGTTTGATATGTATAACGCGCAGACGGTGCGCTTTATTACCGAAGTGATGAAAACGGCGCGGCAAACGGTGCTCTCTTTTTTGTACGCGGACAGCAATGCGGCGGATAGTGAGGTATACGGTATTTGTAACGAAAACCGTATGAGGTTTTTTGAAACGGCACAGGCGCTGGGACTGGAGACAAAAAAAATAGCAGAGGAGCTGCCCCGGGCGGCGGATATCCTTCATATTGAAAAAAATGTGTATGCATTCCCTGCGCAAAAGGCGGGCAGGGCAAGGGATGTCAGCATCTCTTACGCAAAGGACATGCGTGAGGAGGCGGATGGCGTGGCGGCGCAGATTGCCTGGCTGGCGCAAAAGCGCGGCTACCGTTTTGACGAGATTGCCGTGGTGTGTGGCAACGCCGAGGACTACCTGCCGCTTTTAGAGGAGCGCTTCTCCCGTGCGGGCATCCCGTGCTACACTGGCAAAAAACGCACGGTGCTGCAAAGCGGGCTGGCGGATTTTGTGCTGTCGGCGTTTGCGCTTTGCAAGGGACGACTGCGGAAGGATGCTGTATTAACGCATGTCAAAACAGGCTATTGTGACTTGGAGCCACAAGAAGCCTATCTTTTGCAAAACTATGCCTATTCCAACATCCGCGACGGGTTCGCGTTTTTAATGCAGTTTGACGGCGAAGCGGAAGCCGCAAGGCAAAAGCTGGCGCGGCCAATTGAAGCGATGCGCAAGGTAGCCGCGAAGGCGAGAAACGCGCGGGAGCTGATTGGGTGCGTGACGGATTATATGGATGGGCTGGGCGTGCGGGAAAAGCTGCGGGCGAAGGTGCGCGGTATGCGCGAGGCCGGCCTTTATGAAAGCGCGGATTTTACGGAACAAGCATATGAAAGGTTGCAGGGGATTCTGGAGCAGGCGGCGCAAGTGCTGGGGGAGGAGAACTCCGGCGCGCGTATTGGGCGTGTGTTGAAGGCGGGAATGGCAGCCGAGCAGGTTGCGGTGATCCCCCCCGCGGCAAACGAGGTGCTTTGCGCGGATATTGCGGGCACGTGGCTGCCGGACATACGCGCGCTTTTTGTGTTGGGGGCAAATGAAGGTGTGATCCCCAGCTATGCGGGAAAAACAGATATACTGACCGAGGAGGAGCGGGAGATTATACTGGGTGGTATAAAAGGGCTGGAGCATACGGGCAGTGTGGATAAGCAGCGGCTGGCTGTGGTGAAGGCGCTCTCTAAGCCACGGGAAAAGCTTTTTATCAGTTGTGTACGGGATGGCAAAATGCAGCCATCGACCCTGCTGGACAGGCTACACGAGATTTTTGACGGGATACGGGAAAATAATATGGCGGACAGCCTGCCTTTGCTGGCGCAAAACGCATGGGCGCAGGCGGCAGGGCATGTGCGCGAACTAGCGGATGGCGGCAAGCCGGATGAATGCGGGCCGGTGCTGGCGGCGGTGATGCGGGACAGGGAATACGCAGGGCGGCTGAAGGAGCTTTCCGCACAGATGAAAAAGGGCAACCGCGCGGCGGGGGTGGAAGAATACGCGAACGGGTTGTATGGCGATTTTGCGGCCTCTGCAACGCGCATAGAGCAGTATTATGCTTGTCCTTACCAGCATTTTATGACCTATGGCATAAAGGCATATCGCCCGCAGGAATATGAAGTGGATAACCTGGATGTGGGGCGGTTTGCGCATGGCGCGCTGGATAGGCTGGCGGGCAAGGTGAAGCAGGACGGCCGAAGGTGGGAAGAGCTGCCACAGCCGGAATTTGACGCGTTGCTGGCAGAAGCGCTGGGAGAGGCAAAGGCGGAGCATAGCAAATATGCCCTTAATAAACACAATGAGACTGTGATTCGCGCTGTGTCCGACGAGGTGCGTACCGTGGCCCAGGCCATCCGCCATCAGTGTGCGGAGGGCGCGTTCCAACCGGAGATGACAGAGCATTATTTTGATTTGGATGAATCCGGGCTTCATGGCGTGGTGGATAGGATTGATACGGCAGAGGTGGACGGGCAAAAGTATTACGGCATTGTGGATTACAAGACGGGCAAAAAGGAGTTTGAGCTTTCACGTATGTATGGCGGCATGGATTTGCAGCTTTTTATTTATGTGCTGGCGGTGCGTGCGCTGCTGGGCGGGGAATATGCACTGGGCGGCGCGAACTACATGCGGGTATATGGCGCGATGCGGGAGCGTGGGCAGGCACTGGAGCCGCTTTACCGTATGCGCGGCATACAAGGGGCGAGCGCGGATGCGGCCGCGGCGCTTTATGGCAGGGAAGAGGATGGTGCGTTTTTTGCCGTTAATATGAAAGTGCTAAAGGCAAATGGAGAATATGACAAGCGGTCGGAGGAGCGTTATCTGCCACCCGAGCAACTGGAGGTGGCGCTTGCTTACTGCGAGAGGCTGGTGCGGGAGGCGAAAGGACAAATAAAAGCAGGGGAGAACGCCATCCTCCCATCGGTATACGGGAAAACGGAACGCGCCTGCCGGTATTGTGATTATGGCGCGGTGTGTATGTTCCGCGAGGAGCAGGACGGCGCGCGGCAAATAGAAAAGCTGGGCAAGGAAGAATTGCTCCAAAGGATGAAGCGGGAGCTGGAGGACATGGGCAGGTGAAGCTGACGGAAAAACAACATAGGGCGGTTCATACCGACCAGTCTGCCGTGCTTGTGTCCGCGGCGGCGGGCAGCGGCAAAACAAGCGTGCTCTCCCAGCGGGTGGCGCGCCTTGTGGCGTGCGGCGGGGATATTCGCAATATGCTTGTGGTGACCTTTACAAACGCGGCGGCGGCGGAAATGCGGCGGCGCATCGCGGGGGAGCTGTATCGCATGGCGGTGCGCGAGGGTGACGCAAGGCTGCTGATGCAGTCTGAGCTGGTGGGCGCGGCGGATGTTTCTACCTTCCACAGCTTTTGCGCAAGGGTGGTGCGCGAGAATTACAATAGCGCGGATATTTCACCCGACTTCCGCATACTGGGTGACGCGGAGCGCGCGGCGCTGCGGAACGGCACGATGCGCGGGTTATTTGACCTGTTGTATGAGCGGCAGGATAAGGATTTTTTGCTGCTTCTTCGCAGGCACACCACGCGGGCGAATGACGCGCAGCTGATGCAAACGGTGCTGCGTGTCTATGACGTGATGATGGGCAAGCCCGATCCGTACGGATGGGCACTTGTGGCAACGGAAGCAGAGGAAGGCGAATACATTGCATGGCTGAAGCGGGAGCGGGAGCAATCCTTGCTGGCGGAGCTGGAGGACGCGGTGGCGTTGATGCGGCGCGCGGCACAGGTGAGCGTGGAGTATGACGAGGCGCAGTGCGCAAAGGACGAGGCAGTAATTTGCGAGATGGAGGATGTACTCCATTGCGCAAAAGCACACGGGCTGGTGCAGGCACGGCAAATGGGCTGTAAAATACCTGCGCTGGCGCGGCAGGCGCATGAGGCGGTGAAGGAGCAAACAAAAGAGCTGCGCAGCGAGGCGCGCAAACGCTTGAAAGCGTTTTATGCGGAAGAGGAAGGGTTTGAGCAAACGGTGGCAGGGCAACTGGCGCATACACGTGTGGACGTGCGCGCGCTGATGCGGGTGGTGGCGTTGTTTGACCGCCTGTATGGCGCAAAAAAGCGGGAGCAGAATGCCCTTGACTATGAAGACCTGCAGCATAAGGCGCTTTTGGTGCTAAAAAACAACGGGGCGCAATATAGCGAAAAATACCGGCATATCTTTGTGGACGAATACCAGGACACAAACCCTGTGCAGGAAGAGGTGATTAAGGCGCTCACGGGAGATAATTGCCTGTTTATGGTGGGGGATGTAAAACAGAGCATTTATAAATTCCGCCTGGCAGACCCGGGCATCTTCCGGCAAAAGGCGCAGGAATATGGCGCGGGGCGGCAGAATGGCGAGCTGATATTGATGAACGATAACTTCCGCAGCACGCAGGGCGTTATTCACGCCGTCAATTTTTTGATGGACAGGGTGATGAGCGAACGGTTGGGGGAGGTGTGTTACGACGAGGGCGAGATGCTGGCCGGTGTGCGCCCGGGTGGTGAGGCAAAGGTGTTGCTGTGCCAGGTGGAACAAGAAGAAGCCGGCGATGACGCCGAGGAGCTGGAGATAAGCGCCGATGCGGCGCAAGCGGATATGATCGCGCAGCATATATTGGGTGTGCTGGAAGAAGCCCCGGGGGATGGCGGGGGGATTTGCCCGGAGGATATCGTTGTGCTGGTGCGGTCGCGCTCTGGGCTTACAAGCGAGCTGAAGCGGGCGCTTGGCGGGCGGGGCATTCCCTATTCCCTTGCCATGGAGGAGAGCAAAGACCTGCCGGAGATTGAGCTTTTTGTCAATTTGTTGCGGGTGGTGGAAAACCCCTTTCAGGATGTGCCGCTGCTCTCTGTGATGCGTTCGTTTGTTGGGGCTATGGACGAGCGGGATTTTGCGGAAATACGCCTGCTGAAAAACGATAGGGAAACGCCGTTTTACCAGGCGGCGATGGCCTATGCGGCCGATGGCGCGGGCGGTGCGGCGCAAAAACTGATAGCATTGCTGGCAAAGCTGGATGCGTGGCGGGAAAAATGCTCCGCGATGGCGCTGGGTGATTTTTTGCGGCTGCTGCGCGAGGAGGCGGGGTTTGATGCTTGGCTG
>JAJDHD010000067.1 GCA_030266015.1 Christensenellaceae bacterium OttesenSCG-928-K19
GAGAGCAGCATAGGGATGGGGATTCGGGATGTCAATATTGGTTTTAAAGACAACGGGGGAAACAGAGGAGGTGCGAAATGGGCCGCGGGCAGCGAGCAGCCACTTTTTACCGGGCGGCACCAGGTGGCGTTTACCCTTGAAGGGGGCGTAAGCGCGGGGAAATACAATGTTGATAGTTTAAGCTGTTGGGACATCAAGGGCAACTATAAGTATTATGACGTCGCAGCTGGCAACCTGCCCATGAGCGCGACCGCGCTGGAGATTACCGGTGCGGGCATTACGCCGAAGCCGCAGTCTATTCCGCTGGAGGGCTTTCGGCTGCTGACGACGTCGGGCAGCCGGATGGACGACTTTCAGGCCGAGCTTACCTTTGGCGGGACGGAAGCGGTGAAATCCGTGGACCTGATATTCAAACACAAGACGACGGGGCGCGAGATAGCCTGGTATGCGCGTTGCGTGCAGCCGCTGGAGCCGGGCACATATATACTGGATTTTATTAACAATGGTGTCGTGAACGATTTAGGGGAATACGATATGATATCCATCAGTATTGGCGGGGCGACACTTGGCAAGTCCAGCAGCTATTCTGTCGGCGCTTCCGGCAGTGGCGGTAAAGGCCCCATGCCGGCGTTTGCGCAGGGTGTGGTGTATACACGGACGGCGGATACGCTGGCGGCTTACAAAGCGCCCAAGGTAACGGGCGCGAGCGTGGCCACGCAGAGCGTGCAGTCGCCCGGGAAGCTGGATGTGGATTTCACCTTTGAGGTGGACGAGCGGTCGGGCGGGCTGGTGCAACTACAGGTAGCGGCACAACCGGAAGGAGGCGGCTTGCAATTCAGTGTTTCAGGTAATGTTTTTTATGACACCTCCGGCTTAGCGCAAAAAAACCCGGGGCAGGGCTTGGTGGGTGGCAGCGCGCGCGTCAGCTTCCAGCTGCCCGCAGGTATAACCGCTGCAAAATATGAAATAGTAAGCATAAGCATGACAGACGGAAGAAAGGTTGCAGTAGAACAGAAAATATCCGACCCCGCAAGCTGGCCGTTTGGCACCCTTTTGTTTACGGTGGCGCAGGGCGAAACGTTCGACCTCAATGGCTCGCTTTCCGACCCCAAGCTGGCGGAAAAGCTGGCGGCGCTGCCCGAGGGCAGCTCGGCAATTGTGGAAAACACCTATAGCAGCGTTGTATCGGCGGCGGTGCTGGAAGCCATCCGCGGCAAGGATATCAGGCTGGTGGTAGAGTGCTCTATAACCTATCCAAGCGGGATCCATCAGTTTGAGCTGAACGGCAAAGACATTACCGGCGATGTGAAGGACTTGGACCTTTCGTTTACCATAGAGCAGGAAAAGGGCGCGGACTACGGGCAGGGCGACGAAGCGGTGTATGTGCTGCGCTTCCCCAATAACGGGCAGCTGCCTTGCCCCATCACGCTAAAGCTGGCGACCGGATTTGTGCTGTACATGCCCTCTTTTGACCCAAGCCAGATGTATTTTTCGTACATAGACGCAGATGGCAACCCGGTGCGCGAACGGGTGGTAGCCCAAAACCAAGACGGCTACACAGAGATTGTGCTGACGCATATGTCCGAGTTTATGCTTTCGCAAAGCCCCACTCCCTATGCCATCACAGCCACGGCGGGCGCAGGCGGCTCTATTTCGCCGGAAGGCGCGGTGTATGTGCAGCAGGGCGGTAGCCAGGCATTTACCTTCACGCCGGATAGCGGCTATGAGGTGGATACGGTGACGGTGGATGGCGTGGCGGTTACCGTTGCAAACAACAGCTACACCATAGAGGATGTGCAAAAGAGCATGGCAATACACGTTACGTTTAAGGCGGTGGCTGTCGCAGAGGTTACAACAAGCGACACAACGAGCAGTGTCACCAGCCCCAAAACGGGCGACGAAACGAACCTCAGCTTGTATATTGCACTGTGCATCATGGCAGGCGTGGCAATATTGGGCGTAGCTACCTACAGGCGCAGGAAAACTCAATAATATAAATAATGGGTGGGCGCACTGGGCCGGTTATATCTCCGGCCTGGAGCAAAACGAAGAAAGATGGGCGGCGCGGGTGCGTTGTCCTTTTTCTTTTGCCACTTGGGAGGGGAGGGCATGCAGGGGCAGAGGATGGATGGGAAAGCATTTTATATGGTTTGATTTTTGATGTTTGCGATTTTTTGGGAAAATGCCCTTTACAAATTGGGCATTGTAATATACAATATTATTTGTCTTTTGGATAAACGCGCTGGGAATAACGGGCAAAAGCCTGCCCGCACTGCACTTGCCCTTGGGCTGTGCCTGAGTGCCGCAAGGGCCAATAGACGCGAAGAGCACGGTAAATAGCCGAATGGTGTAACGGTAACACTAACGACTCTGACTCGTTCATTTAAGGTTCGAATCCTTATTCGGCTGCCAGGTAGAAACCTCACAACCAAGCTGATTGTGAGGTTTTTCTATGCTCTGGAATGGCTATTTACCCTTTGATTTACCCTTTACAGAATCAGAGTACATTTATTTCTGGGAGTCAGTGATTACTGATTCAATGTAGGTCTGAAAACGTTGCGCACTTTCCTGTTTCATTTTCTCTGTAACATGGGCGTAGGTGTCCAATGTAAAGGCGGCGGTGTGGTGTCCGAGATTCTCTTGTACTGTTTTTACGTCATCGCCAGACTGCAATGATGCCACGGCATATGTATGGCGGAGGTCATGGAAGCGTGTATTCGGGATTCCAAGTTTCTTCACTATGCCTTTGAAATTGTCATAAACGGTTTGGTGAGCCAAATGGTTTCCCAGTTCATCAGAAAACACAAGGCTATATCCTTGCCACGGATGCCATGCTTGACCCGCTTTAAGTTTCCATTCTTTTTGGGTTGTGCGTTGTTTGCGTAGCACATCCATAACAAATGGGGCAGGGGTGATAGTGCGTGCCTTATCGTTTTTCAATGGTACGAATTTGTATTCCTTGCCAATCCGTTGTAGCTGCTGATATATATGCAATGTGCCGTTCTTGAAATCAACACAATCCCATGTCAGGCCGATAACTTCTGCGCGCCGTAGTCCTGTAAAAAGGTCAACGATAAAAATTCGTTCAAACTTGTGTCCTTGAATTTTTTTCAGAAACATGGCGACTTGTTCATCCTCTAGGGGCTTTATTTCAGGTTTCACTACACGAGGCAGTTTGCATGCTCCTGTTGGATTAATTTGAATATATCCCAATTCCATGGCCTGTGCAAGTGCCCTGTGTAACACTCCATGCAGATTCTTAATGGTTTTTGCTGAGAGCGCAGGTTTTTCACCTGTTGATGTTCCTAACTTATTATAGAACTTCTGTATCATATGCGGGTGCAAGGCTTTCAACTTCACAGCGCCAAGGGCAGGTTTGATATGTTTTGTAATCTGCGATTCATACATAACTTTTGTTAGTGGCTTGATGTGTCCGCAATACTCCGTGAGCCATATATCGAGCCATTCAGCAAGACTCAGTTTAGCAGGCTCCACATAAACGCCATTGTCGATGGCGGTAGTAATGGCTTTCAACTTTTGGCGAACCTCGTTCTGTGTTTTGCCATACACAGATTTTTGTTCCTGTTTTCCTGTGCCGGGATTGCGGCCTAGAGTGTAGCGGCCCTCCCATGAACCTTCTTTGCGTTTCCTGATAGAGCCGTCACCTTGGGCGTTTCTCGTTGATTTTCTGGGCATGATTATTCTCCTTTCTTTGCAAGTTCATCGGGGTTTCGTAGCGTACCAAGTTTTGTAAAAGTATCCAGCAATCTCATAAGGTCACCATGGCAATTTTGAATAAACCCTCCGATTCGACCTTGTGTTAGCTCATAAATAAGCTCATCATCAGAACGTTTCGCATTGTCCGGAAACACTTTTTTATATGATTCCGTTGTTTGTTCCAGATGAGTACCGATCAAGTGCAATTCCTGCAAAATATATGCCAAATTCTGAAACATATCAGACAAAAACCCATACAAAAATTCGGTCTTTGTTACTCCGAAATCAATTTTGCCGAGTTCCCTTAAGGCAAGTATTAACGGAAAATAGACCTGAGTGGATTTCTGAGCAGTGAGTTCCAGTTCTCGGAGTGAATCATCCACGATTTGCTCGACTTTATTGTTTTTTGGATTATCAGTTCTACCAAGAAGGTAATCGCTGCTAACTTGGAATCGATCAGCTATACGCGCTAAGACGGTAATGTCTGCTGCACGTTCTTTATTCTCATAGTAGCCAACAGCACTACGCGATATTCCAATTTGGGCCCCGAATTCTTCTTGTGATTGCTCTGCCTCTTTCCGCAGTTTTTTCATTTTGTTTGAAAAATGTTCTTTTACCTGTTCATCAAAATCTATTGTAGCCATTTGTGGTATTGATCTCCTTTCTAATGTATAAAATTGTGGAATGTTTCAAATTGCATTGACTGCATGCGAATGTTGTTATAACATAAATATACACCAATCGGAAGCAACAGTCAACAACAAGTTTGGAGGAACAAGAAATGAAAAACACAGATATAAGGAATGAAGCATCACGCGCAGGGGTAAAACTTTGGCAGATTGCCGAAGCAATGGGAATGGCTGACTGTAATTTCAGCCGCAGGCTACGAAAAGAACTGTCGGATTCGGAAAAAAATGAGATTCGGCAGATTATAAAAAACTTGAAGGAGGGTAAAGGTCATGAGTAAATTTACCTTGTCTGTAAAAGAAATGGCTGAAATGCTAAACATCTCACTTCCCAAGGCATATGAACTGACAAAGCAAGAGGATTTTCCTGTCTTGATGGTTGGAAACCGCATCTTAATTCCACATGACGCTTTTATGCGGTGGGTGGAGAAGAACACAACACAAGGCTCTGTGAATAACTGAGGTCAGATTATGGTAGCTATGGATATGGCTCTGCACATTGCATCGGGGGAGACGTTTTGGGGTCTGGCTACACGTAAAACTGGAGTTCTATATCTGGCATTAGAAGATAATCCGCGAAGGATACACTCGCGGTTGAAGAAATTGCTCGGAGGTAATGCCCCGCCAGACAACTTGTATTTTGAAACTAAATCTGGCGCTATTGATACAGGACTGGATAAGCAGATCAGGGGGTTTGTTCAGGAGCACCCGGATGTAAGATATGTAGTTGTCGATATACTTAATCGAATCCTCCCGGATAAATCCCCGCCAAACCAAAACGCTTATGAAAAGGATAGCAAGAATTTTGCTCAGCTAAAGCGGTTGGTCGATGAGCTTGAGATTGGAATGCTGCTCGTTCATCACACCAATAAGACAAAGGACAAAAGTGACAAGTTCAATAATATGTCTGGAAGCAATGGGATAATCGGTGCTGCCGATTTAGGGCTAATCATTGACCGTGAGGTGCGGGATACACCGGATGCCACATTGCACATAATAAGTCGTGAAATGGAAGATCGACAGTTGTCCATACTATTTGACAACACAACCTGTAAATGGAGATATATGGGTACGCAGGAAGAAGCAAAGGAGCGTGAAGAAAGCGCAATATATTATAATGACCCCATTGTTAAGACAGTCAAGAGCAAACTGGAGGAATGTCCCGGTGGATTTGAAATCACAGCACAAGATTTCTCAAAAATGATGGCGGAGTTCGGCGAAGCTAGCGTCATGGCTAATGTAATTGGGAAACGTTTGCGTGGCTATAAGGCGCTTTTTGCTGCTCTCGATAACATAAAGTACACAGAACCATCCAGCACAAAAATTAAAATACATACCTTCGAGCACTTGGGTGCTGATACTGTCGCTACTACCGATTCTGTTGATACTGCCGATACTACTGATACAGATGATAAAAATGCTCAGTAGTATCAGCAAGGCGTATGCGAATCGATACCCTAGGATTGGCTTTGCAAAGCGGTTTATTGCCCATGGTATCAGTAGTATTGGTAAAAGCGGTGTATACTACATACCAACCATCTTATAAAACGTCGTGCGTTTCATGTCTAGCATATCCATAGCCTGTCTGGCTGTGATGTGTCCTTGCTTCCACTCAGAACAAACAGCGTTCCAGTTCTCAGGCCGTTCCGCTTTGGGGCGGCCTAAGTGTTTCCCTCTGGCTTTGGCGGCTTCTATGCCCTGCTGCTGGCGCTTGCGGATGTTCTCGCGTTCCTTTTCTGCTGTGTAGGACAGGATTTGTAATACGAGGTCTGCAATAAAACGGCTATCCAGATTTCCGTTGCTGGCTGTGGTATCAAGCAGGGGCATGTCCAATACCTTTACGTCGGCACCGATGATTTTTGTGATGTGCTCCCACTGGTCTTTTGTTTCAGTGTAATTACGGCCTAGGCGATCAAGGCTGACCACAACCAGTAAATCTCCTTCCCGCAGGATGCTAACGGTATCGGGCGTGCCTACAAGGGTGTTGTACGCCTTTCGGTCATAGTCCTTACCACTGGCCTTGTCCACAAGGATATTGCGTTCTGGGATGCCGTAGGCTTTTAGCAGGTCGATCTGACGGTCAAGGTTCTGGTCTTGGGTGGATACTCTGGCGTATCCATAAATCTGCTTGTTTTTCATGATTCTGCACTCCTTTTTGTTGGTTTTCCGCAAAGCCCTAATGGGTTTACGGATATGTCCATAAATATTTTCCGACCTTTGCGGTCATAATATCTGGCCTGTTTTCGTGTGTTTATGCATTCCGTAAAGCTGTACCTTTGCGGCCACTCTGGTAATGCGGATGTACTCCGTTTTAGAGCGACTTCAAGCAGGGGGCGGTTTATTCCTTTGTGAATCCTGCCCGTCGGAGACCGAGTTTTAATTTAATTGTTGGCAGAAAATGCCCTGTTGCTTGTATTGTCTGATTTATTCCCTCGCGTTATCTGCGACAAGATAAAGACATGACAGGCTGATGGTAGACAAGGGCGGGTTTCCACCGCTCGCACTTCGGAGCCATACTTCAAAGTTTTTCAAAAAGTATTCAACGATGTTTGAGGTTGTTATTTGCAGGGAAATAGTTTTTGGAAAAGTTTTGGGTGCCCTTGTATAGCAGCAGACGGGCATGTATACTCTCAAGGCAGATAGCGTAGAGGGAATGATCGGACGGACAGGCGAGGTAATGTGCCAGCCGACAATTAAGAAATCGCTGGCGATTTCATTCCTTTCTGCCGAAGGCTGCTTATTAGGAATACCCCAGGGCAAGGTGGTATGTCTTTTATATCAAAAATGTTATGGTTCATATATCAAATGTTATAGTTGATATATCAACCGTATCAGAGATGATATATAAAAGGTAACACGCCGCACAAGCCACGAGCGTTTAAAAGCGTCGTAAGTTCAAGGGGGGGTGGGTTCAAAAATCCTCATTTATGTATACTTACATATATGTGTTTATATAAATTCTTGTTTTATTGCCACTAGAAAATGTTAAAATAATTACAGGAAGTGTAAAGAGATTAGTTCTCGTCAATGTTTGCAAGTGCGTACTCGATGCATTGATTTACAATCTTGTTAAAAGATACGCCTGTTTTCTCGCTTAGTTCCATGATCTTTTCGAAGTGTTCTGGTTTCATACGGATTGTCCGGTTGATCGAGGATATTTTAATGTCCTCAGTATTTACTTTAAATTTACTCATATCGATTACTCCTCGTAGTCGATATTGTAATTTACAAAAGAATGTTTTATAATGTACAAAAATGTAATCACTTGTTGATTTTAAGTGAATGAGTCTTATTTATGTATTATGACATAGGAAGCATTAAAACTATTACAGAGAAGGAACGGTAAACTATGGCAAAGATAGACGAATATAAAGTAATTAATATTTGCCCTAAATGTGGTAAAGTTGATTACTATTATCAACCTTTCAAATGCTCTGAATGCTATACCATGCCAGTTAGAACTACAATAACTCAGATGGATTATTATAATGCGAATGATGAAGAAAAAGAAAAAATGAAAAGAGAATTCTTTTCTAATTATTCACTTGAGGAGGATATGAATGCAGATGTGCATGATGTAGACAGTCAATTAGATTTCTTGCCGAAATGGCTTGCAGTAATTAAGTGGATTGCTATTGCAGTTGTATTGTTTATCGTGTTTGTATTTGGTGTAGGCAACGTATTTCCAGACCCTATTATCTATTTGCTTTTGGGTATGTTAATTGTTGGCTTGTCAATTATCTTTTTAGCGAAAGTTGCGGGGAAGAAAGTTAAGCGCGCAGGGATAATTATTTGCTTGGTATTAGGTTCTATATACATCTTTATGGCTGTTGCTAGTTTATGGTTGCAGACCAATTTATCGTTTGCAAGTTTTATAGCGGGGGCATAAGTCGGTAAGCAACTAAAGCAAATGCTTAGTAGAATGGAATCCGAAAAAAAGATTTAAGTGCTATTCGTGTTGTGATGCGGGGCATAATGCTGTTGATCACGTGAAGCGTATTGGGTGTAGGAAGAAAATACTAAGACAATTCGCCTTTGTAAGCAAGGGCGATTTTTTTATTCGCGGATGTTATAATAAGCCTTCCTCGCATCTTACGCTTAAAGCGAAACCCCGGTTACAATTCAATATCATGGAGAACAATTTAAAACTACCACTCGTATCGATTAGGTTCCCACAAGACTTTCATTTTATGCTAAAATTATTATAGGATTTGATCTTAGGAGGTATGTATGAATCCGGTAGTGCAAATCACACAGTGTATTGATGGGCTAGATAATGAAAAATTATCAAAAACCATAATAAAGGCAATGGCGATTGCGTTGTTGCTTGAAGCTTATGATGACTGGTTATTTCTTAAAATGCAAACAATTAATCATGATCAACTCAAAAGCAGTCATGTTATGGACGAATATGGGGCGATGCAAAGCAAGAAAGGTTTATCAACTGAAGAAATTGCATGCAAGGAGGAATTGGTATTATCTAAATATATGAATTGCCGTATTACAGGCATTGATGGGCAAATACAAGCCTCCTCAATTATTGGTATTGAGAGCAGTCTTGAAACTCTGGAAAAAGAATCTGCTATATTTGAGATGCCAGAAGGAATGGCCTCGGTGGATATTTATTTTAAAGATCAATCGTATAAAAAGACAAAACTGAAAATACTTGAAGATGAAACCTCCTTAAAAAAGATTTATGGGCAAATCAAAGCAAGTATTGGTGATGTATTGACCAACATGGCTGTATTGGCAAATAGTAAGGAACAGAGTTACATTCTTGGTGATGATGATGTTAAATGTCAAAATGTTTTTATAATTCACGGCCATAATGAAGCAAAATGGCGAGAGTTGTGTTCGATACTTAAAGATGATTTTGGGCTTAATCCAATAGTGTTAATGGAACAACCGGGACAAGGTCGCACAATAATCGAGAAATTTGAAAATTTTGCAAAAACAAGTGCGTATGCATTTGCAATATTCACTCATGACGATATCGTTGTAAACGGTGGGAAAGAGTATTTGCAGGTGCGTCCCAACGTGATATTTGAACTGGGGTGGTTTTATGCAAGGTTGGGAAGAAAGCGGGTATGCATTTTAGACCAATCTAAGGAAGGTAGCGAGATATTTTCAGATTTACAAGGGATTGAAAGATATACATTTGATAAAGATGTGAAGGAAGTTTATAAGGAAATTGCGCTTGAACTAAAGGAGTCAGGGTTAGTGTGAAGAATAACGGCTTTGTAACAACGATTGGCGGTCAGGTGTGATAGCAGCTACAGATTAGAAGGTTGCATTTGTGACAACAACTAAGATTATGTACCCTTTAATTTACCCTTTACAGATTTTATAAAGGATGAATAGAATTGTTTGCTATTAAATGAGAATCTTTCTGTAGAGCGGATTTCGCAAATTAGTTTATACACGTTTCATCAGAATATACAGCATGTGTCTAATTCGAATCCTTATTCGGCTGCCAAAAGAGAAAACCGCCAGATGGGC
>JAJDHD010000069.1 GCA_030266015.1 Christensenellaceae bacterium OttesenSCG-928-K19
AGCTATGCGCGGTCGGATAGGCATATTTTTTTCATAAATCATTCTTAGGTTGATTTTTTTGAAAGGTGGGTCAGAGCATGTTTGAACAATATCCTGATATTGTAACAGTTTGCGAGTTACAGAAGATGCTTCGTATAGGCAGAAACAAAGCCTACGATCTATTAAAACAAGGACTAATCGTTGCCCCAAAACATGGAAAAGAGTATATCATTCCCAAAGCTAATGTAATAAATTTTGTCTTAAGTATTCGAAAATAGAAATTTTTTTGTATGCGCATCAGCCTTCTGTTATTATCTAAACAGGTATTAACAGTAGGTTATTTGTCTCTTGAAAGGAGGAAGCTATTATGACAGGTAGCTTACAAAAAAAGTCAAACAAATACTATGTTGTTCTGAATCTTTATGACGAGGAAGGGAAAAGAATTCCCAAATGGATACCCACAGATATACTTGTTGAATCTGGCAGCAAAAGAACAGACAAAGAAAACAAGACGAAAGCGGCTCAGTATTTAACCGACATGCTGCGAAAGTATGACAATACAGTTTGGAGTGAAATGCTTTTTGCAGACTTCCTATATAACTGGATTGAGTACAAGAAAAATGCGCGTCGAAAAATCGAATCAGAGTCCATTGATGATTATGAAGGGTACATCCGCCGACATATAGACCCGTTTTTCCGAAAGAGAGGAACAAAGGTCTGTGATATGGATGCGGAGGCAATCGAAGACTTCTATACTCATATGGAGCAGAAAGGCCAGACGGGTAATTCTATACTCCATTACCGCATCCCGATCAAAGGGGCGCTAGAACTGGCGGTACGTAAACATTTTCTGCATAGCAATCCAACGATGCAAGCGGAAGCGCCGGAAAAAGAAAAACCGCCGTTTGATTACTTTTCCTTGTCAGAACTGGAGTCGTTTTTGGATGAGATACGGGGCGTAGAGTTTCTTTATCCTTTGATTCAGCTCACCGCGGATTATGGCGTGCGTCGCTCAGAGGTCTTAGGTTTGAAGTGGAGCGCCATAGATTTTGAAAACGATGCTTTTGAAATCAGGCACACAGTACGCCAAGTGAAAAAACTGCGAGGAAAAGACAAAACAAAGACCGAAAAAAGCAAAAGGAGTTTTCCTCTCACAGCCTCAATCAAAAGGATGCTTCTGGAGCTCAAAGAGAAAGAAGAAAAGAATCGAGAACAGTTTGGCGAGAGTTATATTGAAAACAAATATGTTTTCAAGTGGGAGGATGGGAGGTTGATCCGCCCGGACTACGTGACAAGCGTATGGATAAAGCTCATGAAAAAGCATAGTCCATCGCATCAAATCACTTTCCACCAGCTACGGCATAGCTGTGCGAGTAATCTTATTAAACTGGGATTCTCACTCGCAGAAATTTGCGAATGGCTGGGGCATAGCTCAATTCAGATTACAAAGGATGTTTATGGACATCTCGACTTTGAACACAAAAAACGGATGGCTTTGGCATTGGAAAGGAAAACACTGGAATCGGATCAGAAAACGGCGCATGGCGAATCCAGACAAGACAATTCACCCTTGCAAAAAGGTGCGAAAAACATCATCAGTTTTGCGGGTCGGAAGCAAGCGCGCATGGAGCCGGAATTCGCACGATGAAAAGGGGTGATAGAAAAGTGTTAGAAGAATTGGCAAAAACCGTCTGGCAAAATATCAAGAGGTCGTGCCAAAAACGAAAAAAGAAATGGCCCCAAAAATCGAACTCAATTTTGGAGCCAACGAGCCTCAAACCCGCATGGTTGGTGTGCCGGAGAAGATTCGAACTCCCGACCTTCTGGTCCGTAGCCAGACGCTCTATCCAGCTGAGCTACCGGCACACGCTTCTACAAATGCTATGAAATTGTGTTAGAACAAGAGCAGTGACCTCTTGATCCGTAGCCAGACGCTCTATCCAGCTGAGCTACCGGCACATTTATAGAACCACATCATTATATAATATGTGCTTTATATTGTCAACGAGAGAGTTGGCAAAGAATGATAGGATTTTTCATTATTGTTAAAGTTTTTGCGTTTTTTTTCGATAAACTAGTACAAGCAAAGGAATGAATTACATATATAAATATGAAGAATGGGTGACAAGACGCAGGCTCTGCCACCTGTTTTTGTTTTGTCTTGATTTATAATTCTACGTTATTTCATACAAAATCATGTGTTTGCCTTGAAAAGGAGCACAAGAGAGAGTAGAATGAAATGGTATATGGAATAAAGAAAGGCACACATGGGATTACGAATCGCGCCGCTGTTCAGCGGCTCTAAGGGAAACTGCATACTGGTTGGAACAGAAAGGGCAAATATCCTGATCGATGCGGGCTATTCCTGTATTCGAATTGAAACGGAGCTCAAAAAGGTGGACGCATCACTTGCGGATGTCAACGGGATTTTGGTGACACATGAGCATACAGACCATATTGCTGGCGTAGGTGTGATCTCCCGAAAATATGATATTCCTGTTTATGCGAACGAGCAAACATGGCAGGCAATGGCAAACAGAACTGGGGAAATAGCTCAAAAGAATATCCGGATTATTGATGAAAATGATTTCTATATTGAAGACTTGTGTATTCAGCCGTATGAAATATCACACGACGCGGCCTGTCCATTCGGGTACAGTGTGACCAGTGCGGGCAAAAAAGTCAGCATTATGACAGATTTGGGCAAAGTGACAGAAAAGATTATGCAGTATGTGGAAGGCTCCAATATTGTGCTGCTGGAATCAAACCATGATGTTGAAATGTTGAAATGCGGGCCATATCCTTATCAGCTCAAGCGGCGTATTTTGTCTACGCAGGGGCACCTGTCTAATGACGATGCTGCGCAAACAGCACTTCGGCTTGCGCTTTCGGGTGTGCGGGGAATATTGCTGGGGCATCTTTCCGAGCACAATAATGACTATGAGCTTGCAAGGCTTACCGTCTGCTCCTTTTTGGAACAAAACGGCGTGATTGCCGGGCGGCATGTTGCCGTGGGAATGGCAAAAAGGGAAGGGGTAACGGGGTCTTATGTGGCAAGGTAGCAGGCCAAATTACTACAGAATGCGTATGGCGAACGGGACGCTGCTTTTTCTGCTCATTGCATTTACCATTATAGACCTGTTTGAGGTCTTTTTTTTCTGGGCGACCGGCTATGTACTACCAACAGAAGCGTCGATCTTGTTGCGCGTTCTGGTTGATATCCCCATATTGTTTATTGCTTTTTCCAGCGCACGGCCAGCACCCGCCCTGAAATTGCATATCCCTAAAGTAAACAACATGGTGTATTCCATAGCACTGGCCTTCTTTTTATATCTTGTGCTTGCCATTTCGATCCGTATGCTTTCGACAGCATTTGTCTCGGCCGGGGTTAGTACATCGTCTGGAAATGCCACAGCGGAAGTGATGAACGAGCAACCGTTTATGATTGCATTTTTATTTTATTGCGTGCTGGCGCCGGTTACGGAGGAAGTGCTCTTTCGCGGGATGCTGCAAAATGCTTATGAACGCCGCTTTGGCTGGGGCGCTTTTGTAATTGCGGGTGTGTTGTTTGGGTTGATCCACGGAAATGTGCTTGCCATTGTTAATGGTATTGCAGCTGGGATTATGCTGGGATATCTTTATATCAAGACGAAATCTCTGTGGTGCCCTATTGTTTTCCATGGACTGTTTAACCTGTTTGCATTCACGTTGGTGCCCGATTATTATATTATCAACCTGCCTTGGGTACTGGGGCTGTTCCCGGCGGATACGCTTTCATATGCTAATCCGGTGTATCTGTGCTACAACCTTGGGATTTTGGCGATAGGTGTACTGATGTGCTATGTGCTGGTGCGGCTTTTAAACCGAGCCAATCTGGGTCATGTTGCCCGTCGCTCTTCTGCATACCTGCCTGAGCGTGGGCAGGGTATTGTTTTTTTGGCTGCGGTGATACTTCTGGGATTGCGTGTGGGTATGAATATTGCGGCCTCGTTATAATTAATTATGAAAATAAACTTTGTGTGTGTGGGAAAACTAAAGGAAGAGTATTATAAAAAGGCCCAGGCAGAATATACAAAAATGCTGGGGCGCTTTTGTGATGTTCATATAATTGAAGTGTCAGACGATCCGCTTGCCCATGTTAAAATCGGCAAAGGAGAGCAGGCCGTGAAAACGGTGGAAGGCAAGCGTGTGTTGGAAAAATGCGCTGGATTTGTAGTCGCTTGCGATGGACGGGGCAAGCAAATGGGCTCGGAGCAATTTTCGCGAAAAATTGAGGATATCATGCTTGGGGGTGGCAGCGAGATTACGTTTGTAGTGGGTGGTTCGCTTGGCCTGTCAGATGAGGTGCGTGGCCGCGCCGATATGGTTCTTTCTTTTTCGAAAATGACATTGCCGCACCGTTTGTTCCGTGTTGTGCTGCTGGAGCAGGTTTACCGCGCATTCAAGATTATGCGTGGAGAAACATACCACAAATAACACGTGAGATGTAAAAGTTTTGGAAAGGCTGCAAAAATATTTAAAAACATAGGTGCGTGTGGTATAATAATTTGTTGAAAGATTTTAAATAAAAAGAGGGTTTAGACTAAGAATGAAAAAAACAGCATTGATCTTTATATCAGTATTGATGGTCGCGTTGCTTTGTATGGCATGTGCTCAGGAAGAGGAAGCACCAGCTGCGACACAGGTCGTGTCGGAAGTGGCAAGCGCGGAACCTGTATCCACAGAATCCTCCGATTGGGAAGAGGTGGATGATGGCGCGCCGGAGAATGTATCCCCTGTTACCGGAATGGAGGGAACAACGACGGTATATAAGCCAATTGTGGTGCAAATAGAAAATGAATATGATGCCCGCCCCCAGGCAGGGCTGCAATACGCCGACATTGTTTATGAGACATTGATAGAAGGATGGGACACGCGCTTTACCTGTGTGTTTAACGACATCATTTACAGCGCGGATAGTCCGGATCAAATAGAAGTGGGGCCGGTTCGCTCTTCGCGCTATTACAGCCAGTGGATACAAAGTGAATGGGATGGGCTGTATGTGCATATCGGTGGCGCTAACACACCGGGTGTGGAAAGCAACATATGGGGGGCAAGCAGCGAGCATATCAAACAGCGGATTAATGGCACGTTGCCTAACGCAGAGAACGCGGATTTAATTTACCGCCGCTCGGGCACAGGCAAAGCGCTGGAGCACACTGCGTATACAGATTTGGCAATGGATGCGGAAATAATAAATTATGAGCCGGTGCAGCTCCAATCGTTCAACTATTATCCATTGGAAAGTTATGACGAAGAGCCAGAAATAGAAAAAGTGGAAATGGCGTGGTGGTATACCAAAAACGACAAGGTGGACTTTGTGGAATACAGGTATGACGCGGAAAAGGACAAGTTTATCCGCTCCATGCTGGATGTGGAGTTTATTGCGGAGGAAACCGGGGAACCGGTGGAAGTGCAAAATGTGATCATCCAATATACGCAAAATTCTGATTTCCCCCAGGAGGATGGCAGGAAAAAAATTGAACTGTTTGGCTCGGGCAAGGCAGAGTTTTTTATCCATGGAAAGCACATGACGGGCACGTGGGAGCGGCAGGACAGCACGGTTTCCACGACCTATTACCTGGAGAATGGTGAAGAAGTAACGCTTGTGCCCGGCAACACATGGATTGAGATTTATCCGGAGGACAAGCGGGTAGCGGTTACCCATGTGGACGGTACAGAGGAAATAGTGAACGGTAACTGAACCGTTTTATTAACAACACAAAAGAGCAGGAGGCGGCAATAGGCCTCCTGTTTTTGCGTCAATTTGCCGAATATGATAGAATAGGGAAACGGATTGCGGCAGTATAGGCGCGCCGCGGCAGGGGGGCTCATGAAAAGAGGCATACTAAACGCGCTTTCTGGCGTGGGCAGTCAAATACTAATCATCATTTTCGGGCTTATGGTGCCCCAGCTTATCATGAGCAGGTTTGGCACGGATATGTATGGTCTTACCAATACCATTATCCAGGTGTTTAATTATTTTGCGTTGCTTGAAGCGGGAGTGGGCGCGGCCACGCTGCAGGCGCTTTACAAACCGATTGCCCAGGATGATAAGCCTGCTATTAGCGGTATTATGTCCGCTACACAAAATTATTACAGGCGCACAGGTATTGTGTACCTGCTGGCTGTTATTGCTTTTGCTGTTATTTATCCTTTGTTGCTCAGTGGTTCCGGCATTCCTTTTGGTACGGTCTTTGCGTTGGTGATGATGCAGGGGCTGGTGGGCGTGGCAAATTATTTTTTCCAGGGCAAGTTCCGTTGCTTCCTGGAGGCGGAGGGCAAGTCGTATGTTACGGCAAACCTGCTTGCGGTTGTAACGATTTTAACCAATGTGTTCAAGGTGGTCTTTTTAAACCTTGGATTTGATATTGTGGCGGTGCAGTCCACATACCTTATCTTTAACCTGCTGCAAATGCTAATATTGGGCATTTATATGCGGCGCCATTATAACTGGATTAATTTAAAGGCAAAGCCCGACTTTGGCGCGATTTCAAAAAAGAATTCCGCAATGGTGCACCAGGTGGCTTCGCTGGTGTTTAACAGCACAGATCTGCTCATTCTGAATGCTTTTTGCGGGTTGGCGATTTCTGGGGTATATTCCACCTATATGCTGGTGTTTAGCATGGTAACGACGATTTTGAGGACAATTTCAACCAGTGTCAGCTTTGCCCTAGGGCAGGCGCTGCAAACAAGTAAAAAGGCACACGACGCCATGCATGATTGTTTTGAGGTGTATTATTCGGTGCTTGCATTCACAGCGGTGTGTGTCGTATATATTTTTATTCCGCATTTTATCAAGCTATATACGGTAAACATTACGGATGTCAATTTTGCAAGCACACAGTTCCAGTATCTCCCATTGTTATTTATGATCATGAGTTTGCTTGATAACAGCCGGCCACCCTACGTGAACCTGATTACGTATGCCGGGCATTTCAAAGAAACACAGGTTCATGCGATTATTGAATCGGTGATCAACCTTTCTGTTTCGCTTGTATGCGTCAATTTCTGGGGGATCTATGGCGTCTTGATTGGTACGATTGCCGCCCTGGTATACCGCACCAATCAAATGATGATATACGCGAACAAAAAGATAAAAGGAACCAGCCCGGCAACAAGTTATCGCCGGTGGGGTGTGAATATTGGGTTGTTTATTGTCGTAGTGTTTGTTTCGTCAAATTTCACATTAAACATTCAAAACTATTGGGATATTATTTTATGGGCGCTGCTCTATCTTGTCATCATCGGCAGCATATTCTTTTTGGTGGACTCGTTGGCAAACCGCGCTGCATTTCGTTTTTTGAAGCAGTCGTTCAAGCCTGTGCTAAAAAAACTGCTCAATCGTTAATAATCAAATCAAAAAGATGCTGTGTAAATACGGCGAAATTTCTATCAGAGTTAAAATTTTGTTGCCAAAGCGTGTAGGCATTTTGCCTCATTGCCTGTTTTTGGTTTTTCTCTAACTGATAAAAAGCTTGCAACGCCTGCGCAAGATCCGCCGCGGTGATAGTAACGTCCAAAAGCATTCCATTTTTGTTGCTCACAATCTCGCTGGTGCCACCCGCGTCGGTGGAAATAATGGGGACGCCAAAGGAGCATGCCTCCATCATGGAAACCGGAACGCCGCCCTCTGTGCTGGTGACACTGATAAAGCAATCGAACTCCGTTGCTTGAAGCAGCTCCACAACCTTGGGATTTTGCATATCGCCAAGCAAAGAATATGAAATATTTGCTTTGCCGGAAAGCAGGCTTTGTGCGAGGGCGTGGATTTCTTGCTCCTGTGTGCCACCGCCTACATGAATCCAGCTTATGTCGATGTTATCAATCAGGGCGAGTCCTTTTATGAGCAAGTCCACCCGTTTTAACGCAACAAGGTTGGAGCAACTGAAAATGCGTAACGTTTTGGATGGGGAATAGGGGCTTTTGCCCCGGCCGGGCACACCCAGATGGAACAGAGGGTATTTTTGGCTGTTTTGCTTGGTAGCAAAGTGTTTTATATAATATTCTTTTGCGCGGGCAGACACAAAGACGGCGCAATCAAGCTTTCGGTCTGTTTGCTTTTTTAGCGCTTGCCTTCCACCGGGAACCCGTTCGTTAAAGAGATCATAGCCGTGCATCCGTGTCACAAGCTTCGCGCCATGCAGGTGCCCTTTGTTTTTTGCCAGAGCATAGGCAGCATAATTGTTCCAATAGGTATAAAAAAGATCGGGTATTTCCTGTACCAGCACTTCTTTTTTTAACCATTGCCAAAAACAGCAGGCCTCTGCATATGAATAAAAAGAAGCAACGGTGCTGGCGCGCTTATCAATTTTATTTTTGCGAATCTCCCGGAGCTCTTCATGGATATCTGTGTCAAAAAGCCCTTTTAGGCAATAGAGCAGTTTTTTTACCCTTGATTGCCGGGGATACCGATAGACTCGTATAGATGGGTCTACCTGCGATGTTTGCGCGTCCGAATCGTTTTTGCTTATGATCGTTACATCAAATCGCTCCATCAGAAAGGGTAATTCCGGCAGAATAAAAGAAGCTTCCCCTTTGCCAAAGGGGAAATTATCGGTAATCAGGAATACTTTTGGTTTTTGTGCCATAGGTGGTTCTTTCCCATTATCTATACTATACACTCACAAACATGGTCCATGTCTTCGTTTGTTAAATACGGGCTCATAGGCAACGCAAGCATACGCTTGCTCATGTCCTTTGCCACGGGGGTGTCGGCTTCTGTCAAAAATGCTTTTTGCATACTGAGAGGCAGGTAATACCAGCGATAGGGCACGCCATTTTGTTCCATTCTTGCTTTTGCCTGCTCACGTTTTTCATTTGTGTCAAACACAACACAGTATTGTGCCCAGGAGGAAAGATATCCTTCCGGGATTACGGGCGTTTTCACAGTGCCGTTTAGCAAGCCGGTATACCTTTCGGCAATCCGTTGCACGGCGTCCAGCTCATAGGAGGCGAACGCGTCCAGCTTGACGCACAATATGGCGGCTTGCAGGGTGTCCAGGCGGGAGTTTGTGCCAATGCCAATGTTGTCATACACATCTTTTCCTTTGCCGTGCACACGCAGTGAGCGCAGTTTGCCAGCATATGTGTCGTCGTTTGTAAAAAGTGCGCCGCCGTCGCCATAGCAGCCAAGCGGTTTGGCGGGAAAAAAGGACGTTGCGGCAATATCACCAAAGCTGCAGGCACGCTTGCCATCCATGTTGCCGCCAAAGCCCTGTGCCGCATCCTCCAGCACCAGCAACCCATGCGCCTTTGCAATGGCGCTAATTGCCCGGTAATCAGCGGGCAGGCCGAACAGGTCAACGGGGATTACAGCTTTTGGCTGTAGCTTCCCTGCCGCTTTTACCTGTGAGATGCATTTTTCCAGTGAAGCCGGAGACATATTATAGGTGTCTGGGTCGATATCTACAAAAACAGGCGTTGCGCCCAAAAACGCCGGGGCTTCTGCCGTGGCGAAGAATGTATAGTCGGGCACAAACACTGCGTCACCCGCGCCCACGCTCATTGCCATCAGGGCGAGCACAAGCGCGTCTGTG
>JAJDHD010000007.1 GCA_030266015.1 Christensenellaceae bacterium OttesenSCG-928-K19
CTCTGTATGAAGAAGTGTGCGCACTTGTCTAAAAAACTATTGAACGGAATATTGAAGGGTTTGCTGTTTGGTCTTGGTAGTGTCTGGTAGCTATTGTAATTACGATTGTAATATAGGCTATCAGATATTATGCTATACCCGTAGATGTGGATTTGACTTCGATTAATATAATTGCTTTTGTGGCAATTTTTGCACTTGGGACAATAGATTATGTGATTCAATGCTTTACGAAGATTAGGGATATTGTGAGATACAAAGCTTAGGTAAAGCTTGATATAATTCAAGGCAGTAAGATTAATTTCTTACTGCCTTATTTTTTGGTGCTCGTGGTTGGGATCGAACCAACGACTTCTCCCGTGTGAGGGGAACACTCTCCCGCTGAGTTACACGAGCAAATAATATATAGTATAATTGGCACAAGTGCTCTCCCGCCGAGCTACGCTTGCATCCGTACATAAATTTTAGTCGATTTCAGTAAGAGTGTCAAGTTTTTTGACATTGCTTTTTACACGCGCTTAACAGCCGCCTCTTCCCTGCTCCATGCTTATTCCGGCACAATCTCAATCCAATACCCGTCCGGATCTTCAATAAAATAAATTCCCATCTCCTCATTCACAAAACAAATGCAGCCCATTTCTTCGTGCTTTTTCTTCGCGCCGGCAAAATCGTCCGCCCTCAGCGCCAAATGAAATTCCGTATCTCCAAGATCATAATTGTCTTTTTCCCAGTCACGCAACCACGTCAGCTCCAACAGGAATCCATTTTTCCCATCGCCCAAATAAACAATTAAGTAGCTGCCATCTTCCGCCTCTTTGCGCCGCACCTCTTTTAGTCCCAGCGCCTCCCCATAAAAGGCCAGCGACTTCTCCATATCTATCACATTAAAATTGAAATGATCGAACCTATACATCTTAATCCTCCCGCCTCGTCTTCTATACAGCGTTCAATACGCAATATTCTCCGCATCAAACAACGGCGTGCTAAAATAGCGCTCACCAGTATCCGGCAAAACCGTCACCACTGTTTTTCCCTCACCCAGAATCTCTGCCATTTTAATAGCAGCCGCCACATTCGTACCACTCGAAATTCCACACATCAAGCCTTCCTTTTTCGCAAGATCCTTAGCAACCTGTATCGCCTCCTCATCCGTAACAATACAAATATCATCATATATTTCCATATTCAGGTTATCAGGAATCAATCCATCACCAATTCCCATTTGCAGATGCGTCCCTATGTTTCCGCCTGCCAATATCGCCGCGTTTTCCGGCTCTACCGCCCATATGAGCATGTCCGGATATTGCGCCTTCAGCACTTCGCCAATGCCTGATATGCTGCCGCCCGTGCCAATTCCCGCACAAAAGCCATGGATATCCTTGCCGGCTTGTTCCAAAATCTCTACCGCTGTATGATGCTTGTGCACCAAGGGATTATTCGGATTATCAAATTGTTGCGGGATATATACCCGTTCGTTTTCTTTTTCCATTTGGAAAGCCAATTCAAGGCACTCCGCAATGCATTTACCAATATCACCTTCATCCTTCACAAGCCGCACTGTCGCGCCATAATGCTCCACAAGCTTACGCCGCTCCTCGCTCACGGAATCCGGCATAATAATCACCACTTCATAGCCCTTTACAGCACCCACCAACGCAAGACCGATTCCCTGGTTTCCGCTTGTCGCCTCCACAATCACAGAGCCTGGCCGCAACGTACCATCCCTTTCCGCCTTCACAATCATATTATATGCCGTGCGTGTCTTTATGGAGCCCCCAATATTCAGGCCCTCATATTTCACCAAAATCTTCGCACTGCCTTCTTTAGTCATATTATTCAGGCGGATCAATGGAGTATGCCCAATCGCATCCAAAACTGTATTACATATCATTTAAAGTATCCTTCCTTTTCTGCCAAGTTATACTGCTTATCCCCCATCAACCTTCACAATCAGAACGCTCCCCACCAACTGACAGAACACATACTATGTTTATTTTCCACAACAAATACCACTCGTGAAAAAAAATCATCACATCCCGTTCCCATATCCGCTCCTACGACATGCCAGCCTTCTTGCGCATCCCAAAACCGCGATTCACTATTTGATGAATATGCTGATTTCAGATCTGTCTCGCTTTCCTGTGCTTCCGCACTCCATCTTTTCAGCCTGAAAATATATGCGTGCGCCTTCAACAATTTCAACTTTAACTGCTTCATTTTTGAAAACACCTAGCAAATTTGCTTTTTTGCAAAAAATTTACATTCTACAAGCAAAAACACCAGCCCCACAATCATAAAAATAGTCATGGTTTTTTTCATGTTTTGCCTTCAAAAAGATGTTACAAACTATTATATCTCTTCTGTTTTCCAAATGCAACAAAAGTACACCTACGCAGCAGCATGGGACATCAAAAACGCAAGCATCTCTTAAATGAACTTGCGTTCATTTTGATGCGCTTTCTTTTAACAATGCGGGTTTTGGCGTGCTTGTCGCTTTCGTTTTTTCAAGTTGTATTACATAAATCAAAATGAACCCAGAACAGGCTGACCGCTATCAATTTTTCTAATTTTCTGGTTGAAATTCACAAAAAAATGTTTTTCGGAGTGCACTTCTTTTTTTACGAAATTTTGTATGCCGAACGAGTGTATAATCATCGATTTTTGCAGTTTTTTTCCTCTATCAACAACCAACAGGTCTGCCTAGGCACAGAGATCACAACGCATCTCCATTTTTTACACAGAACATGGTTCAATTTCAATCAGCACCACCACTTCGCTTGTATATTCAGCTTCATTTCCGCACACACCCTCCACATTTGCATGCTTTCAGCATTGATAAATACTCATTTTCCCAATAATTAGACAAATTCCTAACTCTCCCTCTTTGTCCTTTTTGTTATAATATCCTGAGAGTTTTTACCTTCTGTCAAATTGATTGCAGAAAAAATAACATCCTAATTTTCCGTCTTTCTCTATTTGAATTTTTTTCTGCACTTGGTAGGTCTTCTTTCCTCTATACTAAGATGTAGATTTTTCTGAGAATGCCGTTTTTTCTGCCATTACACTTTTGAGTGTTCCCCTCATTGCCCCTGATTCCACTTTCCCGGATGCACGTTGTACCCTTTGTTGTGTACTGGTATGAGACCGCAAACAACATAAACTAGTATGCGACCAATAGCATTTCTATCCTGCGGTTTGTCTATTTTCCGTACTCCCGTTTTCTTCTGGCACATGGTTTCTTGGGCAATCCCCACACTTTTCTCAATTTTAACTACGTTTAACACACGATAGCATGTGTTAATAGAACCACGCTATCTTTGAGCCTCATTTAATACCGACGCAGATAGAAACACAAATCCCGGCAATTTTTCTTTGCCTTAGCTTCATAAAAAACGCTATCCCGGCATCACAACACCCCCATTGAACTCCGATCAATCAGGAAGTAGCTGCCATCTTCTGTGAAAAGCGCTCCCGATATTTTTTGTCCATAATATTTCATATTGTCTCTACCTGTTTGTTTTGCCCAGTACAGTGCAGTCTCTGCCTCATCCAACAGCTCCTTCACTGTGTTATGCCGTTTTTCCAACCGCGCCATGCCAATGCTCATTGTTGGCTGCACCTCACAGCCATCTGCGCAAACAGGCGTTTCCCGCATCTCCCTCATTAGGTCTTCCGCTATAAAGCACGCCCCATCAAAATTTGTGGCAGGCAGAAAGACGCAATATTTCCCTCCTTTGATTCTTCCCAACGCATCTGAGCACCGCATCCGCCCGATTATCACTTGTTCTGTACGCCGAACCACTTCATCCCCCACCTCTCGGCCAAATGCCCTGTTCACAGATTTCATATGGTCAATATCCACCACCAGCATTACCGATTGCATTCCCAACCGCCGCAGCAAATCAAAGCTGCGTTCCGCATATTGCATAAACTCCTCTTTTTCTAATATGCTATTCTTTTCATCCTGTTCGATTGTTTGCCTCCTCAGGCTATGAAGCGTCGTTACGTCCTCAAAAAGCAGGCAGTGTCCCTCCTCTCCCACCGGAAGCATAGACGGTCGCAGCCATCGGGTTTCCTGCTCCTTTTTCACGGCAACATCCTGCATTGATTGTGCCGAAAGCTCTGCATCCAAGGGAAACCCCTCTAGATCCTTTAACCGTGTTCCCTGCCTACACTCACAGAGCGCCGGAAACATCATTTTGGCAGTAGTGTTTGCATCCGCATATCTTTTATCTACATCCAGTAATACAATGGCATTCGGAATCGTATCCGCCGCTGCGCTCCACAAACCCACTGCCTGTTCCTGCTGCACCTCTTTCTGTATCACACGCGTCATCATGCCATAACAAACCACAACCATAACAGAGGCAACCTCTGGTGCCCCCGGCTGCGCAAGCATGGCAATTACCGCCACTATCCAGGGGCATATCCCCATCATCAGGAATGTCGCCTTAACAACGACTTTGCGCTTATTTTTATATGGATAGTGGGCTATCAATTCATAAACAGCCAGCCCCGAAAGCACAGCACAGTAAACGACCCCCGCATAGTAAAATGGTCCGCCCCGCTCTCCCAGAAATGGATTGTCATATGCGGCAGCAACATAATATAGCGTAGAATAAGGATAGGCATATGCACTTACAATAATCACGCATGGCAGCACAAAGAGCAGCACACGAACATGTTTTTGAATCGTCCTGCCATTATAACCGCGCACAAAAAAGTAAAAAAGCACAGGTAAAAGTAACATGCCAAGATTTGCCATTCTTTGCCCAGCCAGGGCATCCTGCATATTGACGCTGCAAAGCTCCAGCAAAAAACCCAACGCAAAAAGAAAGGTGGCGATGCCCATACTCAAAAAATATTTTGTTTTTGGCACCATACCGCCATTCAAAAAACGGTAAACCTGATAGGCTGAATATGCACACACTGCTATTTGCAACACAATCAAGATAAACATAAAAATCCGTCCTCCTTCCATCTGTCAAGAGCAACGGATCCGCACACCGCTTTGCACTTTTCTCCAAATGCGCAAGCGCTTTTTCGTTCTGTTATCAGCCTCCACCAACCAGCGTGTTCACTTCTTTATGTTTTTTCCACCACGCAACTCGGGATATTTTGTAGCCACGTTATCAAACTTAAAAACCAAATTTCTACTGCCATTCAAGCCACCCGGCAGCGTATTTATATGTCCATGTCCACCTTTTCACCCGCGCCGCCCATTAAGTCGAGCGCACTTTCGGCATCAGCAGTATCGTTTTTCGCCGCCATCGTAGAAATTGTGGTTGTTCCCCCCGCCACGTAAATCTTATGGCATTCCGGGCAACAGCCCATTTGCAGTGTTACTTTTTTTTGTGTCACAACACGTTCTTCCTGCATCGCCTTTTCCGTTTCGCGAGATACATGTTCCCCCTCGTGTGATGCAACCTTAACCCCCGCCATGGAGGCTGGAATATGCTGTGCCGTCTGGAAGGAAACCCCTGCATCATTTGAGCCGTCCTGATAGGTACGGTTTTGGCATGTCTGGCATCCCGAATACGCTTCCGTACCGTTTTGCCGGGACATCTCCGGCAGCATAGACGCTTCTTTCTTCGCCCCATCCGCACCATATACAACATTAGCCGGTTGTGCAGTCGTCGCCCCATAAGAAGGCAACGAAGCAGCCGAAGGTTGCGCGGCCCTGCTTACAGGCTGAGCCATAGAACGCGGCAAAGAAGCCCCTCCCGTATGCGGCTTATAATAGGTCATCTTAGATAATGATTCTTTTGGAATCTGTGCCAGGGCGGTGTTACCTTCAAGCCTGCCGATGCTGTCCGCTTGGCGTGCCGCGCGCACATTCTCGGCCGCCACTGCCTTTTGCGTTACCGCAGGCGCTTGCCGGCTTACCCTGTCCTGATATGCAGTTGCTACAGATTGTGCCATATTCCCCACATCCTTGCTTCACACAAAACCGTATCATTCTCCAATGCTTATTATACCTCAATATTCATGAAAAATCAATGTAGATTTATGCAGCTTAACCGTTTTCCCTCTATGCCACTCTCGTTTTAACGCTCTTTAATAGCCAAGCGCAGCGCACAGCTCTTCACACACGACCTTCCCATTGCGCGTATCCACCAACGGCAGGCCTTTTTTCTAAAGCAAACGTTATTCCTCTTCCGTTTCTTCCTCCGGCGTAGGCACATAAACCAACTCTTCCAGCGCGCTATCCGATAGCTCCCTTCCATAAAACAAGGCATAAAAATCCTTTATTTCCTGACCCAGATTCACCCCTTCATAAAGCTCCGGATAAAGCAAGGCCGCCATCCACACCAGCCCAATTGCACGGTTGGGTGATTCGGGCGCTTCCAACCAGGGAAAAGGCGATGAGGGCACACCATAAACCCGACCACCAATCACAGCATCCATCGTGCCATACGCCGGATTATCAAGAATTTTCCACGCGGCATCCTGCCCGTCAATTCCTTCACCCGGCTGCCCGCTTGAAAATATCACGTCTGGATTAAGCTCTATCAACTCACTGAGCGACATCCCCAGAATTTTATTCTTGTCGTCCACGGCCGATTCCACCGCGTTTACGCCACCAGCCAGCTCCACCAGTTCCCTGCCACCGCCCGCGGCGGCCACAGCCAATGAATCTGCCTCCTTTGCCGCATAGACGGACGGGCGCTCCTCTTCCCCGGGTATTTCCATATCCTGAACTACGCCCAGCAATCGCTCCACCGCTGCCGAAAGCTCCTTTCCCCGTTCCTCATCACCCGACGCTTCCGCCAGCATTGCATATGCCTGCGGCAATTCCTGCAATCCGCCCGTCAAAATAATCACAGGCACTTCCAGCCTTTCTTGCAGTGCGTCAGCCCGCTCGCTATCCATATTCGTCTCGCCCACACACACAACCACATCCGGCAAGGTGTTTTCCCCAACCTCAAAACCGTCATATAGCCCATATACCGGTAACCCGCGGTATTCTTCCGGAATCTGCTCTTTCATGATATCCGTCAATTCTTCGTTCCAACCGCACAGCTTTTCCGCGCACAACGTATATACCAGGCTTGTCGCGGCCTCATCCACACCCATAACGCTCTCCACCTCCATGGGCAGCTGTACTGTGCGCCCGGCCGCGTCACGAAATTCCCTCGTCGGCTCCGGTGTGGGCGTGGGTGTAGGCGTGGGCGCCGGTTCAGGCGTTTGTTGTTCTTCCTGCGCCGGCTGCTCCACCTGCGCACAACCCAAAAAAGCCGCACTGGCCAGCACGACACACATAACAATGATCAAAACTCTTTTCAACTTGCTTCTCCCCCCATTTTGCTTATTATACATCAATGTTGAATTCCCCTCTCCTTGGGGTGTTCAGTCTATCCATTCTCATTTTCTTATGTTGCCGGCTTTTTCCATCGGCAAACTTCCTATATAAAATCATCCCAGTTGCTACCGTTATTCTGTGATTCGCCGGTATAGATGGCATAGCGGTTTTTCCCCCGCTCCTTAGCGGCATAAAGCGCCACATCCGCCGTCTTATACAGCGTATCAAACGAATTCCCATCCCCCGGCAAAAAGGAAATGCCTATACTGCAATAGATGGGAACCGTACCCTTCTCTGCCTGCGTTATACGGTGAAAATATTCCAGCACCTCATCTGCCTTTTTCACGGCAAACGCACGGTCGGGTATGTTTTTAATAAACACCGAGAACTCATCGCCGCCAATACGCGTCATGATATCAGATTTGCGGAATGTATTCTTGATCCCCTTTGCCACCTTGCGCAGCACCTTGTCGCCATATGGATGCCCCATCGTATCATTCACCGCTTTAAAGTTATCGATATCGATAATCATAAACGCTGATTCGTCTGTTTCCGGGGCTATTTTTATATAACCGTCCACCAGCCGTCGCGAAGCTTCCTTGGTATAAAGGCCGGTGAGCGAATCCGTCAGCGTTTTAATAATCAGCTTTTTCTTTTCCACATGCTCCTTGGTAATATCGCGGATGGTGCCAATTACCCTGCACAGCTGCCCATTCTCATATAAGGCCGTCGAACGTATCCTGCACCAGATGGGAGCTCCATCCTTATTCATCATTTTCAATTCCACTTCTTCCACAGGCGTGCCAGATACCAAGCCTTCAATATAATTCATATAGGTTTCCCTGTAATCCTCATGAACATGTGGTTCAAACGCCGCGAGGTTCTGGTTTTCCCCTTCCGCAATCACGCCGAACAGGTCTTCCCATTTATTACTGTAATACATGCTGCCATCAATCAGGTTCCATTCAAACACAACATCGTTTGCCTGCTCTACCACAGTCTTATAGCGGTCTTCGTTTAATTGCACCGTTTGCTGTGTCTGCCTTAGCGCATTGTTGTCCCTCGCCTGCACCACCGCAATATAAATGATACAGCCCACAAAAGCGATTGTAATATAAAGTGAAAGCTGGCGCGCCAGCTCATTCATTTTGTCTGTTTGCTCTGTCACTACATTTTGTGGAATAACAGAAAGCACATACCACCCATTAAACGACGACTGGGCATAAGCAAGGTAGCGTGCCGAGTCGTCTCTGCTATACCGCAAAAAGCCGTCCTGTCCGCTTTTTATGTTTTGCATCATCTCGTCGTAAGCGTTTTCTTCTTCCGGATTCACTTGCTCAAACGCGTCAAACAGGCTACCCTCTGCCTGCAGGGCGTCTTTGTGGCTGGAATGCAGCAGCATATTACCATCCGCATCCACAACATACAAATAACCTTCCCCATCAAACAATCCCACGTCCAGCATAGACTCCAGCGCCTGTGTGTCATACGCGGCAGCCAGCACGCCTTCCACCGCGCCGTTTCGCTCCACCGGCACAGCGATCACCATGCCACCCTCTTCCGCTATTGAGGATGACAAAACGTTTGTCACGACTGTACTACCATCTTTTGCACGTTCAAAATAAGGCTCGCCGGAAAAATCCACCATCCCACTTTTCCCGCCAACCCGGGCCTGTCCATCCATAGCGATCAGCGCCATACGTAAAAAGCCGGAGTCCTCTGCCGCTGTCTCCAGCAGCCCCACCACCCCGGGCGCAGTATCACTGTCAAATGTAGCAATATAAGAAGCCAAAAGGTTCAGTGTATTCACAGACGCTTCCATCTCGTTATCAAACAGCACTGTCATGCTTTGGGCTGTTTCTGAAAGATATCCGCCTACCTGCGCTTCCACCAGTTCATCCATTTGCTCGGAAAAAGAATTGAGCAGCAAAACAACAAGCAGCATGATCAATGCTACAATCACAACCAACAACACACGGTAAACCAGCCTGCTTTTACCCATACACCCTACCTGCCGCCCCTATGCGGCGCACAATACTTGCCATCCCCCCGCTTATCATTCCACAATTATTCTACCATATTCCTCCACGGTTTAAAAGAAAATCGTCGTCAATTCCATCTTTTGCCCCATTTAGAAATTAAAAATGGCTTATTCCGGGAATGCAAATCGTTTTTTTGCCTTTTTGATTGCTTTTTCGTATTTTTTCCGAACAGGCTCGGCTTTTTCCGCTTCGGCCACAGCCTTCACCTTACGGAAAATCTTTTCCCGCCCGGGGCAACCATCCATCAACAACACCGTCGTAAGCGCATAACAGGTATTAAACCTCACCACAACGCTCTCCTCTCCAGCTTGCAAAAAAAGTTTTTCCAACGGTTCCTCCAGCGCTCCTTTAAACAACGGCGCAATGTTGCCAATCAGCTCCGCGGCTTCCCATTTCACGCGATTGCCCTCACTGCACAGGCAAGAGCTTGCAAGCAGTAACATTTTCTTTTTTGCTATCGACGGGTTCTCTTTCGTTACGATACACAGGGCCTCCAGGCAAGTGCCCAAATCCACCATGCCAGCAGTTTGCGCAACCCGGTACAGCGACGCATACGAAACCTCCCCTTCTTTGAGTGCAATTGCAAGCCGCCGCGCTTTTTCTTTTGCCCTGACTGTTTTATCCTTCAGGATACGTGAAATCGTCACGGTTCCACCTTCTTTCAATTGTCCTGCAACGGATCCACCAAAGCAGGATTCCATACCAAATGCCTTCCCGCACTAAGCTGCAGCGAATACCTGATTTGCCTATTATTGATACCACAATGAAGGGGATTTAAACCCACTGTCATTTATCTGTTTTCCCAGCTAAAAAAATCATATATTATTCCCGGTTGCGGCTCACATATCCGGGTTATTAATAGATAAATCTTGAATATGCAGGAGGAACCGCTATGAGTAATTATCCAATTCGCTTCTCAATCGATTTCCCAGGCAATAGCCGCGAACTTCCCGAATCTGAAACCCTCACAATAGCCACTCTTTACAACATTACCAAAGAAATTGTGGAAAAAGGCGGGCAGGTCACCACCAAAACATACTTCCAAAACGGTGGCATGGAAGAAGCCGTACTAGGTAAGGTCAGCGATATTTACGCGCTCTTTGGCAAGCCGTAACCTTTTAAAAAACATATTACCCAAAATCATGACGCAGCAATGCGTCTTTTTTAACGCATCAATTTGATCCCCGCCTATTGATTTTTTCCCGTGCATGTCTTTATCGTCGTGTTTTCTTTTATACCCAGCACGCTTCCCCAGTCTGTTGTTAATTCCCTATTGACATTCCTTCAACGAAATAGTACTATTTAAACATGGTTCAGTAAAACGTTACGCGTTCAAACAAATACCCTTACAGAGGAAGGAAAGTATTATCGTGGAAACAACACAGGCAAAGCCCATTCGTGAAAAATATGTACAGGAAATGCGCGCGCTTATCCTTGGCACCGCCCAGAAGATTTATAAGGAAGAAGGCGCACAGGCATTGACCATACGCAAAATCGCCAAGCAGATGGAGTATTCCCCGGGTATCATCTATCATTATTTTAAAAACAAGGAAGAAATACTAGCAATCCTGCGTGAAGAAGGGTTTCACAAAATACTCCATTCCACAGAGCCTCCCTCCAGCTTGCCGCCAGACAGGGCAATGGAGTCCTTCCTGCTTAAGTTTTGTGACAACGCGCTCAAAAACCCAGACGCGTTCCGCGAGGTTATGTTTGATAATGCGCCTTCCGTGCTGGAATATACCTCTTTTTTGGGGGAGCCAACTAAATACCGCGCTGTCAACCGCATTGCCAACCTGCTCAACGCCGGTGTAGAGCAAGGACAGTTTGCCCCATGCGACCCCGCCCTTACCGCGCGCGCCCTCATGTGCTCGCTATTTGGGTTGGTCTCCCGCCTCGTCACCGAAAAAGGCGTTGCCGCAGACCGCCGGTTTAACCTATTGGTTACACAGGTAAAGCTGCTAATGCGGGGACTGCGGGCATAACCCACACACAAAAACGGCGACATTCGGTGTCGCCGTTTTTTTATTTGCTTAATCTATAATTCTATAGTCTTGTCAGTCCCTTTCCTCAAGCGGCACATACTCGGTGTGCGGCGCAACATTCTTGTACGCCGGGCGTATGATCTTGCCCGCGGAGATCAACTCTTCTATCCTGTGCGCACTCCAGCCCACAATACGCGCAATGGCAAACATAGGCGTGTAAAGCTCTTGTGGTAAGCCCAGCATGTCATAGACAAAGCCACTGTAAAAGTCTACGTTGGCGGAAACACCCTTGTAAATCTTGCGTTCCTTTGCAATGACCTCAGGTGCCATGCGCTCCACAAGCGAATACAGCTTAAACTCCTTATCCAGGCCCTTTTCTTTGGAAAGTCGCTCCACAAAGCCTTTAAAGATATTTGCCCTGGGGTCGGAGAGTGAGTACACCGCGTGCCCCATGCCATAGATCAGGCCGGCTTTATCAAACGCTTCTTTTTTGAGCAATGCAGTAAGGTAGCTGCGCACCGCATCCTCGTCCTCCCAATCCTTCACATTTTTCTTCATATCCTCAAACATCTGTGTTACCTTGATGTTTGCGCCGCCATGCTTTGGCCCCTTGAGCGAGGCCAGCGAGGCCGCCGTGGAAGAATACGTATCCGTTCCGGATGACGTGACCACATGTGTGGTAAATGTTGAGTTGTTGCCGCCGCCATGCTCCATGTGCAGCACCAATGCCAAGTCGAGAATGCTTGCCTCAAGCTGCGTAAACTTGCTGTCGTCGCGCAGCATATGCAAAATATTCTGTGCAGTGGAATATTCGGGCTGGGGCTGGTGAATGACCAAACTCTGGCCTTCCTTGTAATGGCGGAACGCCTGATAGCCGTATACCGAAAACAATGGGAACAGTGATACCAGCTGCAACGACTGGCGCAGCACATTGGGAATAGACGTATCATCTGGCTGTGGGTCGTAAGCATACAATGTCAGCACGCTTCTTGCCAGCGTGTTCATCATGTCGCTGCTGGGCGCTTTCATTATGATATCGCGCACAAAACTCTCGGGCAGCGTACAATATTCTGCCAACAAGTCCTTAAAGCTTTCCAGATCTTTTTTACTTGGCAATTCGCCAAAAATCAAAAGATAGGCAACTTCCTCAAACCCAAAACGGTTTTCCGAAATAAATCCGCCAACAAGCTCTTCTATATCGATGCCACGGTAAAACAGCTTGCCCTCGCAGGGCACCATTTCCTCATCCTGTATGATATAAGCGCGCACTTCGGCAATCTCTGTAAGCCCGGCCAGCACGCCGCGCCCGCTGATATCACGCAACCCGCGTTTTACCTCAAATTTCGAATAAAGCTCCGGATCAATCTTGTCGTTTTTTATACAGAGTTCACTTAAGCGTGATAGTTCCGGGGTTAATTTTGCGAATTTTTTATAAGGCATCTCATCACATCTTTCTATAAATTTTTCACTAATACCAAACCACTCTTCACGCAACCGAAACGGCTGCCATGCGCTGTGTATAAAGACGCGGCAACCGCCGCGTCCAAACGCCCTGTAGCAGGCGCTTTTTAATGAAATATAGTTTTATTATACTTTATCCGCTTTATCCTTGTCAATTTTCGGCATCACCGCAAATACATTGATTAACATCGTAAAACACCGTTCCCACATAAAAATACGCTTCATTTTTCAGGCAAAAAAAGGTATACTGTTAATAGTATAAATAACCTACGGGCGTTCTTTCAAACAGGAGGCGATCATTATGAGCGAAGGTACTATTATCACACTCGGCCGTCAATTTGGCAGCGGTGGCAGGGAGATTGGCAGAATGCTTGCCCAAAGAATGGATGTTCCTTTCTATGACCGCGATCTTATTCGACTTGCGGCAGAGGAAAGCGGCTATAATAGCGAGGTGCTGGAAAGCGCCGACGAAAAAGCTACCAATATTTTTTTGCAGTCCTTTGCAACAACAGCATACACAGCTGGCTCGCGTATTTCCCTTCCCACAGAAATTTCCCTCAACGACAAGCTGTTTTTTGCGCAGGCGGATGTGATTAAAAAAGCTGCGGAAAAAGGCCCCTGTGTCATTGTGGGGCGATGCGCCGATTATATCCTGCGCGACCGCAGTGACTGCCTCAATGTATTCATCCACGCGCCGCTGGAAACACGCATTGAGCGCGTGATGAATCTTTATAAGCTGGGGCTGACCTATGAAGAGGCAAAAAACACCATACTCAAAACGGACAAAAAGCGCGCCAACTATTACAATTATTATTCCAATAAGGAATGGAACAGCATAGAGAGCTATGATCTTACCCTAAACTGTGATGCAACAGGCATCGAGGGCACTGTAGAGACAATTATTGAGGTCGCCCGACGCCGTCAGCAAAACCGGGAGTAATGTTAGCTGGTAAATTGCAAAGCATCCAAATAGAAAAGCGGATGACTATGTCATCCGCCTTTTGCATTTCTCCACTTCATACGGCTTCAAAGAATAATAGCTGCCTCATGGCATTTCTTAACTCCGGGGTTAGCATTCTTTGCATTCTTTGCGCACTTCTTCAAATTCTTCTTCTACTTCTTTGTCTGGCTGCTTGCCAAGCAGGCTCACCACAATCCCCACAATAAGTCCGGCGGCGAATCCCGGAACAATTTCGTAAAGCCCTGTCGGCCCCGCGAGGAGTTGATTCCACACAATGGAGAGCACAAATCCTGTAGCCATACCCGCCAGCGCACCCATTTTGGTTGTGCGTTTCCAAAACAGCGCCAGCAAAATAATAGGCCCAAACGAAGCGCCAAAGCCCGCCCACGCAAACGACACAATATCCATGATGGACGCCTCCGGGTTGCTCGCCACAAGCGCACCAATCACCGCGATAATGATCACGCCAATGCGGCCCATCCACATTGCTTTTTTGTCCGACGGCTTCTTCTTTGCCAGCCTGATATACAGATCGTTTGTAATGGCGGAAGACGCCACCAAAAGCTGAGAATCCGCCGTACTCATCACCGCCGCAAGGATAGCGGAAAGCAAAATACCCGCGATCACCGGCACAAACAGATCGGTGGACATCACCAAAAAGATAGTCTCCGCAGCAGCCTTGTCTTCAAACACATAGCCCTGGTTCATCGTATATGCGCGGCCCACAATACCCACAAGAATCGCGCCTATGAGCGCTACCACAATCCACGCAGCCGCAATCCTGCGCGATGTTTTGATCGTGCGTGGATTTTTTACTGCCATATAGCGAATAATAATATGCGGCATCCCAAAATACCCAAGCCCCCAGGCCAACAACGAAACAACGGATATTATTGATAACGGAGCGCCATCCGCATCCGTAAAGGGATTCAAGAAGCCTTCGGAAATCTCTCCCGCTGTGGCAAACGCCTGTTCTGCGCCACCTAGCTTTCCCATTGCCGCCATCGGCACAATGAGTATGGCGACCAGCATCAGCATTCCCTGGAAAAAGTCCGTCCACGAAACCGCCTTAAAGCCGCCCATAAAGGTATATACAATCACCACAATAGCACAAATGACCATCGCCCAAATGTAAGGCATCTGAGGAAAGATGGTGGTAAACACCTTACCACCGCCCACAAACCCGGACGCGACATAAAAAGTGAAAAATACCAGAATGACAATGGAGCTGACAAAGCGCAGCACACCCTTTTGGTCATGAAAACGGTTTTCGAAAAATTCCGGAAGCGTAATCGCATCTTTTACCCTATAGCTATACACCCGCAGGCGCTTTGCCACCACCAGCCAGCTACAATAAGAACCAATGGCAAGACCCACGCCAATCCACATCTCGCTCATCCCAGAAAGGTATAGCGCACCCGGCAAACCCATCAGCAGCCAACTGCTCATATCCGAGGCTTGAGCCGAAAGCGCAGCAACACCAGGATTCAGCCCCCTGCCGCCTAACATATAATCTGAAATATTAGATGTCTTTTTGTAAAAGTACAACCCAATCAGCAACACAAAAACAAAATAACCGATAAACGCGGCCACAATGCCAACATCAACCATAGAATATACCCCCATCTATGTATAAGATTTTTCCATATATATGACTATATACGATAACCCTGCCATCTTCTTGGCAGAAGCATGTGGCGCTTGCCACATCCACAAAGCAATTCCCAGATTGTTCGCAGTTGTTTAAGTATACAACAGATTCGCCGGGCGCTCAAGTCAAATATCGTTTGCCACAGCCACAAACGGGTATTTTTCCCCTAAAGCGTCCTGCGCGGCGGTAAGCTTAGCCTCATTCTCAAAAACGGCAAACACACAACTGCCGCTGCCCGTCATCATGGCAAAACGCGCGCCCTGCCCATAGCAGTCGCGCAGCGCCTGCTCCACCTCCGGGCAAAGCAATTTCCCCGCCGGGGCAAGGGCATTGCCCGCGTATCTAAAGTATGCCTCACAATCTGCCGCCCCAAGAGCGTCTACAGCCGCCTGCACGTCCACTTCGTCCTTGGGCAGCCTGTGGTAAGCCTCATATGCGGCGCGGGTGTTCACGCCGCCCTCCGGCTTCACCAGCAGGTAACGAAACCCGCAGTTGTTTTCCAACGGGGTCAATACTTCACCCACTCCCTGCGCCCTCGCACACCCGCCAAGCAAAAAAAACGGTACATCCGCGCCTACGCACAAGCCAATCCTGCTCAGCTCTTCCGCAGACAGTTTCGTTTTGAACATTTCATTCATCAACAGCAATGTTGTAGCCGCATCGCTGCTGCCGCCACCCAGCCCCGCCTGCGCGGGTATGTTTTTTTGTATGGTAATATGAACGCCATGCGGTATTCCTGTGCCCGATATAAACTGCGCCGCGGCTTTATACGCCGTATTCTTCTCCTCCGGAACCCCTTCGCAAAAAACACGCAAATCCTCTGCTTTTTCCACCGTCACCACATCATACAGACTGATGCGCTGCATCACCATATCAAGCATGTGGTATCCATCCTCCCGCATGCCCGTGATGGCAAGCGACAAGTTCAGTTTTGCATATGCGTTTCGTTGCATTGTGCTCTCCTATCAACTGATTTGCTAATATATTAGCATAAAACGTTAAAATATGGTATCATGGCTTAAGTTTAAGGATAGGAGAAACCTATGTTTTTAGCCACTGGGTTTGAGGATTACAAAATATTGGATACGGGCGATGGCATGAAGCTGGAGCGCTGGGGGGAATATGTGCTCGCCCGGCCCGATCCGCAGGTGATTTGGCAAAAGCAATCCCCCGCTTTGTGGGAGCAGGCTCATGCTACTTACCTACGCAGTAGCGAAGGGGGAGGCCGGTGGGAATTTTCAAAAGATCTGCCCGAGCGCTGGATCATCAGCTATAAGCACCTTTCTTTTTATGTGCGGCCCACTGGCTTCAAGCACACCGGCCTGTTTCCCGAACAATCAGCAAATTGGGATTTTATGATGCACGCAATCAAAAACGCGGGCTTTACGCCAAACGTTTTAAACCTGTTCGCCTACACCGGCGGGGCAACGCTTGCCTGTGCCAGTGCGGGCGCAAAGGTGACACATATCGACGCAGCAAAAAGCATGAACGGCTGGGCAAAGGAAAACCTTGCACTCTCCGGCCTTGCCGATTGCCCCGTGCGCATCCTTGCGGATGACTGCCTGAAATTCGTTCGACGGGAGCAGCGGCGGGGCAACAAATACGACGCAATCCTTATGGACCCGCCTTCTTACGGCAGGGGCGCGGATGGCAAGGTGTTCCGCACGGAAGACAACCTGTTCGAGCTGGTCTGGGAAACGGCAAAGCTGCTTTCCGATACGTCGCTTTTCTTCATCATCAATTCATATACCACCGGATTATCCTCCGTCGTCAGCCGAAACATGCTGGAAATCTGCCTTGCGGGACGCGGCGGGGTAGTAGAAAACGCCGACCTCGCAATCCCCATAGAAAACCAGGCTGTGCTGCTGCCTTGCGGCACTACATCGAGATGGCACAAATGAACAATCCGGAAATTTTATACGAAGACAACCATATCATTGTCGCAGTAAAGCCGCAAAACATGCCCTCGCAGGCAGACAGCAGCGGCGACATGGATTTCCTATCTCAAATCAAGGAATATGTGCGCATAAAATACCAAAAGCCGGGCGAGGCATACATCGGCCTTGTACACCGGTTAGACCGCCCTACGGGCGGCGTGATGGTGTTCGCGCGCACCTCAAAGGCAGCGGCACGGCTGGGCGCGCAACTAAAAGAAAATTCTTTTCAAAAAAGCTATCTTGCCGTCACGCGCGGCAGCCTCCCCAAAGAAGCAGCGCTCACCGATTGGCTGCTGAAGGATGCTGCCACCAATATATCCCGCGTTGTGTCACAGGATACCCCAGGCGCTAAATACGCAGAGCTGTCCTATCAAACGCTTGAGCAGGCACAAGGGCTCTCTTTGCTTTCTGTTGCACTTAAAACAGGCCGCTCCCACCAGATCCGCGTGCAGCTCGCCCATAGGGGTGCGCCGCTTTTGGGCGATGCAAAATATGGCGGTACCAAAAACAATTCTCTATGCCTCTGGGCCTATTACGTCAGCTTTCTGCATCCCACCAAGAAAACACGGATGGAATTTAGCTGCCCGCCACCTCTCCAATATCCATGGGAATTGTTTAAAGGCTTACCCCGCCGTTTATATTAATAATGGCTAGTTTTGACTTTTTACTGGGAGGTAACGATGGACGTCAGCAAAACTGTACAATCACAAAGGGACTATTTTTATACCGACATAACAAAATCATATGAATTCCGGCTGGACGCACTCAAAAGGCTGGAGACCGCCATGCATCAAAATGAAGGCAAACTTTTTGACGCGCTTCAGGCCGACCTTGGCAAAAGCGAGCAGGAGGCCTATATGACAGAGGTGGGCCTGACCTACGGCGAACTGCGCCACGCAATAAAGAATTTAAAAAAATGGATGAAGCCAAAAAAGGTGGGCACACCACTGGCGCACTTTCCTTCCAGAAGCGTCATTCACAGCGACCCTTATGGCGTTGTGCTTGTCATGTCACCGTGGAATTACCCATTTTTTCTCACAATGGTGCCTGTTATCGGAGCCATTGCGGCAGGCAACTGCGTTGTTGTAAAGCCGTCCAATTATTCCCCCGCAACCTCGCAGGCAATTGCTGATTTGCTGCAATCGTGTTACCCGGAGAACTATGTGGCAACCATACTCGGTGGGCGGGAGCAAAACCAGGATCTATTGAAGCAAACTTTTGACTATATCTTTTTTACCGGCGGCCTTTCCGTGGGGCGTGTGGTGATGGAATCCGCTATTCCAAACCTTACCCCCATCACGCTGGAGTTGGGCGGCAAAAGCCCCTGCATTGTAGATAAGAGCGCCCCTTTGCCGCTTGCCGCGCGTCGAATCGCGTTTGGCAAATTCACCAACACCGGGCAGACGTGCGTGGCACCCGATTACCTGCTGGTGCATTCCAGCCAAAAGGACGAGCTTGCCTCCCACCTGAAAAAAGAAATCATTGAAATGTATGGGGAGGACACGCTGCAAAATGGCGACTACCCCCATATTGTAAACAAAAAGCACTTTGACCGGCTTTTGGGGTTGATGGAAGGGGCAAACATACTACAAGGCGGCAAGAGTGACCGCCAAACACTCAAAATCCAGCCCACGCTGCTGGACGGAGTAACGTGGGACTCCCCCGTTATGGGCGAGGAGATCTTTGGCCCATTGTTCCCCATCCTCACCTACGACACGCTGGATGAGGTCATTGCCACGGTAAATTCACACCCAAAGCCGCTAGCCCTTTACCTTTTCACAACGGACCGGGCGGTGGAGCAGCGTATTTTAACCTCCGTATCTTATGGCGGCGGCTGCATCAACGACACCATCATTCACCTCGCAAACCCACAGCTACCATTTGGCGGCGTAGGCTACTCCGGCATGGGCTGCTACCATGGCAAGGACAGCTTCGACACCTTTACGCATTATAAATCCGTACTGAAAAAAGCTAACTGGCTGGACATTTCCATGCGCTACGCGCCGTATACAAAGAAAAAATATGACACCGTCCGGCGGTTTGTCAAATAGCATATACAAAAAAAGCCGCACAAGCTGCGGCTTTTCTTTTGTCGTTTTATGTTGTTTTTTGGCGCGTATTTACCGAGTACACAATACTGGCCACCAGCCCGCCCGCCGCGGCATAGAACACGGGCAGCAGCAGGATATTGTAATAATCCGCCTGTGCTGTCCACACGCCCCACGCAATCCACATCGCAATACCCCATATGGTAACGCCCACTGCTGCAATGGGCAGCCCGAGGCGAAGGAGGTTCCACCAAAAGCCCCTCTTGCCGCCAAAATACTGAAACAACAACGCAACCACCGGTGCAAATACCCATAGCAGGATGATAGCTGCAGGGTCAAGCAAAGAGGCAACTCCCACTCGCGGGTCGTATACCATAACCAGCATGACAACTGTTGCCGCGGCATAAATCGCCATCAATAGTTTATTACGCGTTTTTTGTGTTTTTTGCGGTGTTTCCCCGCGCAGTATATAGTCTGTGCTTGTGCCAATCACATCCGCCAGCACAGGCAATATGGTGATATCCGGCAGACCCTCGCCCGTCTCCCATTTGGATACCGCCTTGTTTGTTACGTTGAGGCTGTCCGCAAGCTGCTGCTGTTTCCATCCCCGCTCCTTGCGCAAGGTGGCAATGCGCCCGCCCACTTCTTTCGCGTTCATAAATAACAGCTCCTTTCCCTGTTTGCTCCATTATAAACGCAAGCCATCCGTATTACACCCTACGCTTTCGTTTTTTCGGAGTCCACGTTGCGTAGATCAGCCTTCGGCCTCCAGCTTTTTGATGTAATCAAGTGGACCCATTGTTTTTTCCGCCACCTGATCTGCTGTCATCCCTTGCTTAAGAAAGCGCTTTATCACCATCCCCAGGTCTTCGCCAATCTCTATGATATGCCCATCCGGGTCATACAAGCGAATCACACGTTGACCCCAGTCATGCTCCTTTACCCCATGCACATACTTGATTTCAAATTTTGACAGACATTCCACATCTGCGTCAAACTCCACCGATTCAAAGTATAGCTCTGCGTTTTTTGCGTCAAAGCGAATGTTTTCTTGCTTATCGCCGATAAACTTTGCCCACCATGTGAGGTCTTGCAGCGAATAGCCGCCCTCAAACGTCACATTCGCGCCGAAATCCGAAATAATTTTTTGCCCCAGCACCTCCTAGTAAAATTTCTTGGACGCCTCTATATCCCTCACCACAATCAGGTTGCCAGAATATTTCATATTTTATTCTCCCTTAAAAATTTACCAATGGGAAGCCGATTTCATCTGTCATCACTTTTGTGCCATTCAGATATTCCAGCACATTGTTCACACCCGTTGCAAAGCGAATCTCTGTAGCCCACAATGCCTGATAGCGAATACCCAGCTTTTTGTTGAGGCGTGGCACGCCGTACACATTATCGCCCAGTATTGGGTAGCCCGCCGCCTCCAGATGCGCACGCTCCTGATTGTAAATCTGCGTCACCGGCTCTACCTGCAGCAGGCTGTATTCGCCATTGGACCGCAATACCTTATAGGTTGTGTAAATGGGCACGCTACCACGCGCCTGCCTGTCTGATATATGATATTTTGTTTCACTGTCCTTTACATAAAAATGCTTGAACTCGCCTTTTTCTCCCTCTGGACTGCCCTTCACAATCGCCTGGAACACATGCTTTATCCTGCGCTGGTTTTTTGCCTCCCGCAACTGCTCAAACATATCGCCGTTTTTGGCAAACAATGTCAACCCGCCTGTGTAAACATCAAGCTTATGGCAGGGAAAAGGAATATAGCCGGAATCTTCAAAATACTCGCCCTTATCCTTCATATAGTTGATCACCATGCTCATAAGGTCGGGCGCGTCATCGCCCTTGCCTGCCGTTACCAGCATACCCGGCTGCTTGTTTAAAACAATGATATTCTCGTCCTCATAGCAAATTTCCATAGAGGGCGCACGATCCAGCTCTATGGGCATATATACCTCTACAACATCGCCCGCGGCAAGTGCCCCGTCTTTTTTTACCACACTGCCATTCAGCTTTACGTCGCCCTTACGCAACATTTTTTTTAAGTTGGTATTTTTAAGCTCCGGCAATGCCTCCGCAATGAATTCCGTCATTGCCATATCCTGCTGCGCCGGCAGCACGCTCAATCTAATCATACAGCCTTCCCCTCTTCATAACCTTCAACTATGAATAGTATAATCCAGCGCAATCGAAATTGCAATTACCCCATATCTTGTAGCATAATAAAAAACCCCGGCAACAAGCACCGGGGCGGTTTCCCATGTACAACAGGCCATCCCGCTTTAGCATAAAACCGGAATGCCTAACCGAAACCATTAGGTTCATTATCGAGAAAAAGGAATGAATGCCCTCATTACAGCAATCACTCAACGGGGCCATAGCTTATAGAAATAGCGCTGGGTACCTCAACGCTGCCGTTGAGCACCAATAGCACCATAGGCCGATACTCGCCGCCCCAAATAACCTTTGCCTGATATTTTGGGCGTTCACCTGATAATTCTATTGCCAACAAATCTTCTTTCGTAAAATCTTCTTGTATACTCCCATCTTCCGCAGTCAGACTTCGGGCAACCTCCGGCTCTCCAAACTCTTTTTCCATCTTATCTATCACATCCCAAAACAAGTCAAAATACTTTTCCTTGTTCTCCTCATGAACAGACAACGCCCCCGTTGTATAGGTCACAAACTCCACTTTCCCATCCGCAACCATGAGAGAAACCGCTCCATCCTCTTTGCCTAAAAAAGAAACCTGCTTGTGATAAATCAACAGTGTGGAATACTGCGACAGGGACTGATCCATGCCTGGTTCCACATCAATTGGCTTTAACGCCGGATCAGAATCAATAAGCTCTTGCTCTGTCATGTTCAACAAACCATTTTCCAGCACACCATACGGGTCAAGCTCCATCTGTTCAAGTTGTATTTCCTGCGGCTTCTCCCGCTCGTTTGCCTGGGCACAACCAAACAACATACAGGTTAAAAACACAAGCACTGCAGTAACGACGATCATCTTTTTCATCATAAACACCTCGCTTTGCTTCACTTGGGTTTACCCTGACACAGCAACGCTGTTATTTTTCTTTACGCCACCGCCCTACTTTGCTTCTCTACCACCATATTGCTTTTGCCTGCATCACAGCCTTTTCACTTCATAAAGCATAGCACCCCAATGCAGCTGATCGCGGCTCCAAACGCTGCCAAAGCCGTCTGCAACGAGTACTCGGAGAACCGTCCCATTAAAAACAGTACCACGATCGTAACGCCACTCGCGAGCAGCACGCCTCCACTACAAAAGCGAACAATCTTTTTCCATTTTGGCTGGTGTGACTTTTCTTCTGATGCCTGATTCGGCTCATACACTATCTGGCTCTTCATAACAATTTACCTCCTATCGTACACCAACTAAAGTTTCCTTTTGTTTTGGGTTTAGGCAGGCATAGCATCGATATGCATACGGTCTTTTGCACCTCTTATACGGTAATTAGATTATATCACACAGTCGCGCGATTGTCAATAGACACTGAATCACTTTTACTACTGTTCGAATTGTTTGCCCTGCTCAGGCATTATGATAGAGTCTCTGCAAATATTTCCAACGATATAAAAAACAACCCCGTCGCAAGTGGCAGGGTTGTTGGTTCCGGCTTTTGTGTGTTATAGGCATGCCATGTTATCCATCCTGCGGCACTGCTGTAAAAAAGTCCTCAAAATGCTTATCTTTTCCACACTTACTTGGGATAACCAGCGTTTCCTTTGTCACACTCATTGTTTTGTGAGGGATGTTCTCTTCCATATATTCTTCCCCTTCACAAGCAAATCCATATCGCTCATAAAACGGTACAGCATACGTTTGCGCATGAATACGCACTTCGCTTGGATTATATTCAAATGTTTTGATCAGAAGCAGCTTTAACAGCAAATCGCCAATGCCGCCACCCCTCTCGCTTTTTGTGACACAACAGCGCCCAATACGGAATGTTTTTCCATCATGCCAAATGCGCCCTGTGGCAATGGGTGTGTCCCCATCATACACCACCAGATGCAGCGATTGAAGATCCAGATCGTCAAACTCCTGCTCCTCTGCCACATTCTGCTCTTCTATAAACACCTCACGGCGCAGCTTTTTCGCATCTTCCCATTCGCCGTTCCCGGCTATCCATTTATTTGTTATCATCAGAATGGAGCCTCCTGGTCGTCATGAATGTAATCAATTTCCACATATTTGGTAAATTCGCCTTGCCATTGCACCTGTATATTGCCGGTGGGGCCGTTCCTCTGCTTGGCAATCATTATGCGCGCCTTACCCTCTGTTTCCGGCGATTTATCCTCCGGGTAATAATCCTCGCGCTGCAAAAAGATAACCACATCCGCATCCTGCTCTATCGCGCCAGATTCGCGCAGGTCAGAAAGCATGGGGTAACGCGCTTTTTTGTCCCGCTTTTCACTGGCACGCGAAAGCTGGGAAAGCAGCAAGATGGGCACGTTCAACTCCTTTGCCATGATCTTCAGCGACCGTGTCATGTTGGAGACCTCCTGCTGGCGGTTTTCTGACCGGCCCGTACCCTGCATAAGCTGCAAATAATCGATGGCAATCAAACCAAGCCCCTCTGTGCGCTTTAGCCTGTGCGCCTTGGCAAGCATTTCCGTAACCGTGATGGTGGGTGAATCGTCAATGAAAATGGGCGCAGCGGAAAGCAGCTTCATGGCCTCTGCCAACTTTTTGATTTCCTCTGTTCCCATCCTGCCCGTGCGGATTACCTGAGAATCCACCTTTGCCTCCGAGCACATCAACCGCGTGGCAAGCTGGTCTGCACTCATTTCCAGCGAGAAAATGAGGCTGGGCACCTCCTTCACCCGTGCTATATGCTCTACAATGTTAAGCGCAAAGCTGGTCTTGCCCATGCCCGGGCGCCCGGCGATTACAATAAGCTGCGTGCCCTGCAAGCCCGAAAGCATTTTATCCATCAGTCCAAAGCCAGTGGGCAATCCCATCAGGCCATCCTTGGATTTTGCCGCCTCGCTGATATGCAGATACCCCTCCTGCAACGCCTGCCGGATGGGTTTTACATCATTGCGCGCGTCCTTTACCGCAATCTGATAGATTTGATCCCCCGCGCGCCCCACAATGATATCCGCGTCATCCTCGCCCTTGTAGCAATCATCCGCAATATTCATGCTGGTGTCAATCAGCTTTCTAAGCGTGGATTTTTCCTCTACAATTTTGATGTAGTGCCCGATGTTTGCCACAGATGGCACCACATCGGTTAGCTCGGTCAGGTACTCAATGCCGCCAATGTGCATTTTACCTTCCTGCTCCAGCCGCTCTGCCACGGTAACAATATCCACAGGCACACCTGTTTCCATCAGGTGCACCATCGCCGCAAAGATATCCCTGTGCTTGGGATAGTGAAAATCCTCTGGCCGCAAGAAAACAAGCGCCTCGTCCACGCATTTTGCATTGAGCAGCATACTGCCCAAAATGGACTGCTCTGCGTCCATGCTACTGGGCGGCATACGCATGTCTTTTCGCTTCTGTTCAGGCATCTTCCACCACAACCTTGATCTGGGTGCTCACTTCGGCATACACCTTCACTGCCACCTCATATTCCCCCACTTCTTTGATTGTGGGCACAGTGAATTTTTTCTTATCAATGTCATAGCCCGTCTTTTCCTTGAGTGCCGCCGCTATTTCCTTGGCTGTTACCGCGCCGAAAAGCCTGCCTCCCTCGCCGTGCTTGGCGGCAATTTTTATTTCCATGCCGTTAAGTTCCTTTGCCACTTCCTCGGCGTTTTCCTTTTCCACTTCCTTTTTATGTTTGGCCGCGGCTATCTTTTGCTTGGCCGCGTTCAGGTTTTGCGCTGTCGCTTCTGTCGCCAGCTTTTTAGGAAACAGGAAATTGCGCGCATACCCATCGCTCACCATTACAATATCCCCCGCTTTTCCTTTTCCCTGTACGTTCTCTAATAAGATTACTTTCATTTGTTGTCATACCTCCTTCTCATATTCCTGTATCTTTTTTTTCAATTCCTGCACTACCTCATCCATCCCTTTACCCTTGAGCTGCGCCCCCGCAATGGTGGCATGTCCGCCACCCCCCATTTTTTCCAGTATACGCTGCACGTTCACATCTCCAAGCGACCTGCCGGAAACCAGAATGTACCCTTCCTGCTCGCACAAAACAAATGATGCCCTGATGCCGCTGATGCCCACAAGAGCATCTGCCGCCTGCGCCGCCAAAAGCTGCGGCGTGGGGATATCCCGTGGGCACACGGCAATGGCAATGCCGCCTTCCCCCACCTTTGCGCTTTCCACCACCTTTGCGCGCGCAGTATATGTTTCAAAATCATCTTGGAACAAATGGCGGATTTTGGTGGTATCCGCGCCCATCCGGCGCAAATAGCTCGCCGCCTCAAATGTACGCACGCCCGTTTTGAAGGAAAAGCCCTTTGTGTCTATGGTAATGCCCGCCATCAGCGCTTCCACCTCTAGCGGCTTCAACACTATATTTTCTGAGAAATACTGCACAACCTCCGTCACCATCTCTGCTGTGGACGACGCATACGGCTCATGCAAAAACAGCGTGGCCCCTTCTATATGGTTGGTGCCGCGCACATGGTGGTCCATCACCACGGTAACCTCCGCTTCTTTGATAAGCTGCGGCGCTATGGTGAAGTCGGCGATCTGTGTATCCACAATAATCAGCATCGTTTTTTCATCCATCAATGCTTCCGCCTCACCCGGCGTCACCAGCACATTCTTATAATCCGGGTCTTCCCGCATCACTTCCACCACACGCTGTATGGCCACGTTCGGCTTCTCCATCACGATATAGGTTTTTTTGTTGATGCGGCGGGCACACGCAAAAAGCCCCAGTGCCGCGCCCATGCAATCAAGATCGGGCACAGAATGCCCCATAATAATCACCCTGTCACACTGCTCCATCAGATTGCGAAGCGCGCCTGCAAACATACGGGATTTCACCCGTGTACGTTTTTCGCGCCCCTGCTGCAAGCCGCCATAAAACTTAAACTCATGCTCATCCTTCAGCACAGCTTGGTCTCCACCCCGCCCCAACGCCATTTCCAGCGCCTTTAACGCATTGACGTTTGCCTCCGCCGCTGTGGACGCCACACCCACGCCCATGCTCAGTGTCGGGCGAATGGCATTGTTGCCTGTGTCTATTTTGCGCACTTCTTCCAGTATGCTGAATTTGCTCTGCATCAACCCGGAAAGGTAGCGGCGCTCAAACACGATGAAATATTTCTCCCTGTCATATTTCTGGTAAGCCGCGCGGATATTTTTCATGTTTTGTGATATCACCTTATCGATCTCCGCGGCAATTTCCGCATGCTTGCTTTGCTGTGTGCCGCGCAACAGGTCACCATAATTATCTATTTGGATATGGCAGATAGTGGGTAGCACATTTTTATAAAGATCTACCGATTCCCGGGCGCTCGCCGCTTCCACCAGACGGTAAATTACATATTCCGCGTCATCAAGGCTGGCGTGGATATCCTCGCGGATATACACCTTGCCCGCTATTTTTATCTTCCTGTCCTTCTCCGGCTTGTTCATCTGCTCAAACAGACGGAAAATGTTCATGCCAGAGGCCTGTTTGCCGGCAAGCAGGAAAAAAGCGGGATTGTGCCAGAGGATTTTGCCATTCACCTTTGTGATTGCCGTGGGAATAGACGCCGCATTTACATATTTATCTATCTTCTCGGCATATTTTTTTAAGATGCGGTCCGCAAGATATGCCCTGACCTGCCGCAGCCACGCGGACAGCAGGAAATACAACGCAGCCACCACAAAAACGACCACAATGACAACCATGCGGATATAAAACACCTTCACAAAAAGCATCACCAATATGGCGGCCGCGATCAACGCAATGGCCACTACAAAATCATGTGACAGGTAATTTAATTTTTTCCTATCCATTTGCAGTCAATTCCCTCTTGCGGAGTTTTACCACCTGTTCAAAAAAGCCAATCCACATATATACATTCCAAATACTGCCCAGCAAAAACGTAACCACAATAATGGCGACGCGTCCCGGCCGCGATGCGATTTTCTTTTTGAGCGCCCAGTCGATAAACGCCATGCCCTGTACAGAATACACCGCTGTCAAAAATCCCATTACGATGACATACACATAGTCAAAATTATTCCAGCCCGCTCCCACACCGATATAGGACAAAATGAGCAAGAAAAGCGACCATTTGCCAAAATGGCGGGGCAACCCCCATGCGGAAAACACAGGCACCTTCCCCACCGCGCGCCCCTGCTTCTTTATAATAGCGCGTGGAATAATGTAGTTTAGCAAGCCCAGCACCGGCACGCAAAACGCAGCCATCTGCGGCAAAAGCAACGCCATTTGCGCTGTGAACGATTTCATAATACCCGCCACCGCCGTTTCCAACGGGATGGAGCTTATCGCCGCCGAGGTAATGCCTGCCAGCTCGCTCATCACCTGGGCATCGCCCGATTGCGCCGCCGGCAGCAGCCGTTCCGTCAGGTAATACAGTTGCTTTGTCCCCTCCGGGCTTTGGACAAGTGTTTCCTCTACCTTTATCAAAATCAAATCCAATAGCTGCATATCATATAGCAGATAGGTGCACAGGAACAATATCCCCAGCGATGCCAGCATTGTAATGACCGACGCCAACACACTGTTGTAGAATGTCATTTTACGGCGCATCACATGCCCTACAACAAGCGCCGACGGCAACACACAGCACATCAGAATTCCCGCTATGTTAATCCCTGCCATCAGGAACACGGCCACACCAAACGCCAGCACTGCCGCCACCGTCCATGCAACGCCCGTGCGCGCCCGGTGGTAGATAAACACCATAGGGAAAAGCAGCGACAACACCATGAGAAGGAAAACACCGCCGTAGTATCCAAGCGCGAAAAGGGCAACCGAGATCAAAACACATAACGCGGTTGTGCCTGTCTTCCTTGCCATCTTCTTCAATATCGTTCCCTTTCTTTTGCGCACACTTCCCCATGATACCGTAATCCATGGTGTCTTTCTATTCTACTCATTTTTAGGCATCCCGTCAATCAACGAAGGGAACAAAACGCAGGCTCGCCCGCTAAATAACAAAGGCTGCCCGAAACATATCCCGGCAGCCTTCCTTTGTTGTTTTTCTTTAATCAGTCAAAAGACACCACTGCCTCCGGGCTCTTAAGCCGCGGCAACGCCGTTTCCATCACCCGCAGATGGTGATTTAGGTCTGCCAGCTCCAAATAAGCAACGGCCAGATCCTGCCCCACGGCAAGATCCATATATTGCGGCTCACAGCACACAAGAAGCGCCTTCTTCATGCCCAGCGCCGTCGTGTGGAACACGCGGCCGTCCACCATCTTCTCCACACGGTCGATCTCCATTACGCCCGTGCCCTGCTGGATTCGCTGTAGTGAAAGGTAGATATCCGGGCTCATGATGATGGCATAGCGCCCATAGTATCCTTTCTCATTCAATAGGGTCAGGCCTTTTGCGATATCCTGATAAGCAGCCTCGCCCGTACCCCAGTCGCCGCGTTTGATTTTGTTGACGCCTGCTGCGTTTGTCAGCCCCTGGATGCCCAGCTCTTTATCACCAAAAAAGATTAACCTGTCCTCCAGGCGAGCAACGGTTTCCGCGCTGCTCATCGCGGCGGAAAGGTCTATTGGATAACCTTCTTTTTCACTGTTTTCGATATCCCGCCATAGCAGCCAGAAATCATTATAAAGCTGTGGCACCTCCAGGTAATTGCGCCCCGACGTGCGCACAATGCCGTTATCAAACTTCTCTTCCTTGGCAGTATCCACATTCAGTGTGGTGACGCCCGGCCCCAGCGGCCCGAATAACGACAGAAACCGGCGGCCCACCAAAATCCGTTTCGCCGTATCCACCACAGCCGTATCTATGCTCTTCCAAAGCTCCTCAGAATATGGAGCGCTCTCCCTCGATAAATAGTCCATCTCTATTCCTCCTTATTTAAGCAAGCTGCCTACCGTGCTGCCCTCTGCCGCCGGCTGGGCGTCCGGATTGATGCCAAGGTCTATCATCATCTCACGCACTTCTGCCTGGCCGGACGCAAAGTGCTCTGCCTCTTGCGGGTCAAGATGCCGCAGCAGCGTCATCAGCTCGCCGATATGTGCCTTCTCCTCATTGCTGATATCTGATAAAACCGCTTTGGCAAGCGGGTCGTCCGTCGCCATCACATGCGCTTCATAACCATGGATTGCCTCCAGCTCACCCACAATATCCTCCCGGATCGCCTGAATAAGCTCGCCATTGGTTAATTTCCTCGGTACTACCGCTCCAAAGGGATTACCTAATACTGCCATAATCTTTCATCTCCTTTTCATTTTCGCAACGCAAGGAACAAAATCCCCCGCGTAATTTCCATAATATTCTAATAACCCGCTGCTGGTAAATAAAACGTCCTTCCTTAAAATAATCCCCTCACCACATGAAAAACGGCCGCCACTCCGCCGCCGTTTTTTTATGTTATTTCCTGTATTTCAACCCAAGATCGCGGTAATACGCGATCCTGCTTTCCATATCCGGGTGCTCATGCTTTGCTTTTTTGGAGTAAATGCTATATGCAATGTTTTCCTCCGTGGCATGCTCGTGCCCTACCAGCGCCCATGTGCTATCCGCAAGGTGCGCAAACTCCGGGTCCCTCAGCTTCTCGCACACAAAGCTTTGCCGCGGCTGGTTTACATCTTCACCGGAGATTTCCATAAACCCATAGTGCTTGCACATATTCATGATGCATTTGAGCTGCTCCTCTGTGTTGCGCGCGGGCATGTAAGAAACCGCCTCAAACCCAAGCTCACGCAGCAGCACCATCAGCGTTGTCAGATAGCCGTCTTCAAACTTCTGCGCTTTTTTATCCCCTGTGGGCGAATCATCCACATCGCCAAGATAGCAGTAAGTGGGAATAACGCCAAGCTGGCGTGCATAGTCTACCACTTCCTTCACCGGCGGAATATCCGCGCCGCCGGGCACATAAAACCTGGGCACCAGGTTTGCTTTTAAAACATTCAGCACGTCATATTCATACGCATAGAATTCGGTATCCAGCAGCATCTCTTTCGTTTTGGGCGAAATCCCTATCCCCATATTGTTTTGCAGGAAATCGACCAACGCCTGCCCCCTGCCATATTTTTCAATCAGCTTTTTGGCAAGGGCAAACAGGATGTGCCGCTCTGTGATGCTGCCACCCTCCGCCGCCATGGAGACGGGCACAACGTCCTCGTCAAAATCAATATAAATCTGATGCTCCAGCAAAATCCTGTTCAGGTTGTCCACCTGCTTACGGTTTCTCTCGTTGCGCGCCTCGCGCACGCGCATCAAAAGCGCATCCAGCTCTTCTATTTTGCTGTGGGGAATACCGTGCAGCGTGATATACGCGTTTCCCACTTCGTCGGGGTTGTTGATTTTTTTATCCTCCAGCGGCGTACCCGCAAACGAAACGCGCACCTCTGCGCCAATCGTTGTGGTAATGCCGATGATATCGCCCGCCTCTATGAATTCATGCGCGCCATCCACCGTATCGTGATCCACAATGCCCACTGTGGCCAGCCCGCTCATATACGCTTTATACACAGCAGCCGTAGGCGAGTAAGAAGAAAATGAAAATGTCGTGTGCACGTGATTGTTGGTATCCTCTGTGCGCACCGGCTTTTCAATCTCGCCCGCGTCCAGCATTGCCCGAAGCCCCCTCAGCGCTTCCAGCCGTTCTTCTTTTGTTTTTGCGTTCAGTTGTTCTGTCAATTGTTTTTCATTCATTTTGTACCTCGCCTCTGTCCATATACATTGTTTTATTTTTATCATTCCATGATCTTGCGGAAGTTCGCATACGCTTTTTCCCATTCACTGCCACCCTGCGGCGCATATTCTTTCAGCTCACAGGAATCTGCCACCACCTGCCGCGCCTCCGCAATACTTGCAATCTCACCTGCCGCAATCAGTTGCACGGCAATATTGCCCAGCACCGTTGCCTCGTCTGGCCCCGCCGCCACTTTTTTACCGGAGGCATCCGCCGTCATCTGGCACAGCAGCGCACTCTTGGTGCCGCCGCCCAATATGTGTACAACGTCATACCCTATCCCCGTGCAATCCTCCACGCACTCAAACCCGTAACGGAATTTCAGCGCGAGGCTCTCGTCGATACACCGAATGATCTCGCCCGGCCCTTGCGGCACAGGCTGGCCTGTTCGTTCGCAATATGCCGCAATCCGGCGCGGGATATTGCCCGGTTTAATAAACTCGGGCCGGTCTACATCAATCAGGCATTTAAAGGGCTGCGCCTGCTTCGCCATGCTTTCCAGCTCGCCAAATCCATATTCATTGCCCTCGCGAATCCACTGCCGCCGCGATTCCTGTATCAGCCATGTTCCCATGATGTTTTTTAAAAAGCGTATGGTGCCATTAATGCCGCCCTCGTTGGCAAAATTATATTCCTGCGCTTTTTCATCCAGCACAGGCTGCTTCAGTTCTGTGCCCAAAAGCGCCCATGTACCGCAGCTGATATAGAGGAAATCCTCCGCCTGCGTGGGAATGCTTGCCACTGCCGAAGCTGTGTCGTGCGAAGCAATACACACCACCTTTGCCTTGGGCGCGGAAAGCTCTTCACAGATTTCATCGGACAACGTGCCGCATATGGTGCCCGGCTGCACGATTTTACCCAGCATCTGCGTGGGAATTCCCGCTTTTTTGATCAACTCCATATCCCAGTAGCGCGCGCGCGCATCCAGCATTTGCGATGTGGAAGCGATTGTATACTCCGTTTTGCCCACCCCAGTCAGGAAGTAATTGAGCAGGTCGGGCGTAAACAACAGCATTTTTGTGCGCTCCAGCTGATCCATGTGGTTGCGCACCATGGACTCCAACTGGTAGAGCGTATTGATCTGCATTTGCTGAATCCCTGTGCTGGCATACACTTCACCTGCCGGCACGGGAAAATCAAGATAATCATCTGTGCGTTTATCCCTGTAATGCACAGGGTTTGTCACCAGCTGGCCGTCTTCTCCAACCAGTCCAAAATCCACTCCCCAAGTATCGATGCCCACATAATCAAACCCGCCCGCGTTCACCGCCTTGGTAATCCCGGTCTTGATATCATAAAACAGCCGCAGCGTATCCCAATACATTGTTCCGTTCACGGTAACCGGGTCGTTTGTAAAACGGTGAATCTCCTGCATACGGATCTTGCCATCCTTGTATTCCGCCAGCATGGCACGCCCGCTGGATGCGCCAAGGTCAAACGCCAGAATCTTGCTCATTTTAGCTTCCATCCTTTTATTTTATACTATTCCCCGGCAAAAAACAGGTATGCTATCCACATACCCGAATATTAGTATTATATATTATAGTATGGATTTAGGGATAAAAAAAGTGAAAAATAATTCTTTCTTGCATAATCATGGATAAAAATTACATGTTTTTTCGCATTCTTCTTCGCCCGTGTTCATTTTGACCTTTGCTGTCACGTTTACTGAACAGTTTTGGCAAAACAGCACAGCCGCAGGGAACAATTGATGCCTGCCGTCCGTCTGTCTTATATCAGCTTTGGAGGTCTGAAACATGAAAAGACTTTGCTCTATTTTATTGATCACACCCCTTACTGCCGCCGTTGTGGGGTGCGCGGGCGACAGCAGCATCGAGGGAGCCTGGGTATACAGCGAGGAAGCCCTCTCCCGGTTCGAAAGCCTGAATCACGAAATGACTGCGCAAACAGGCCTTGATTCGGAGGAGATGATGAAAACACTGCGCAATGCGACCGTAGAATTCAAGCCGGATGGAACCGCCGTCACAACTCAGCCGGATGGCAGCACCACACAAGCCAGTTATACCATAGAGGATGACACCGTTACCATGGAGGCAGAAGGGGCTACCACAGAGCTTACGTTAAATGACGGCATTTTATATCACATGGGCATTCCTACTTTTGTTAAGAAATAAAAGACATGACATAAAAAAAGCTCCCGTTTTTTACTATACGAGAGCTTTTTGCTTCGTTGTTATTTACTCCGCGCCGCGGATTGCCTCCAGCGGACTCATTTTTGTTGCGCGCCACGCCGGGTAAAGCCCGGACACAATGCCCACCCCCGTCGCAATGAGGATAGCCCCCAGGCTGAGCCACCACGGAATGGAGAGACGCACCCCCTCGTAAAAGTACATTCCAAGGAAATTCATCTCGCCGCCGCCCATGTTTACCACGCCGCCCACAGCATAGCTGATCACCAAACCTATGATGCCGCCTAGCAGGCCAATCAGGGCCGCCTCTACCAAAAACATCAGGTTGATCTTGCGTATGGACAGGCCGATTACCTTCATCACGCCAATCTCCCGCCGCCGCTCCAATATGCTTGCCAGCATGGTGTTGGCGATACCAATGGCAGACACAAGAAGCGAAATCAATCCAATGGCAATGAGCTGCGATTGCTGCCTCATCGCCTCTTCCTGCACCGTGTTGATCCACTCTGAGTCACTATACGCCTCAAAGCCCATTTCCTTTATTTTCGTCAGTATACCGTCTACAGCATCCACATCCACGGCATTTACATAAGCCTGCTGGTAACTCCCGGCTTTATACCCCAGGTTTTCCAGCAGCTTTTTGTTTTCCTTCATGATGCGGTCTGCCGCGTCCCTGCTGATAAACATCTGGTAGCTCCATGCATCATTTGAAAGAATACCCGTGATTTTCGCCTTATATTCCTTTGGCGCAGGATTTTCCGGCGTAAATTCCTCGTCTTTGCCGTCGCTCCAGTGGGGATAAAACTTTAACTGCTGCGTGAGCCAATCCACATCCGGGCCGCTTGGCTCTTCATACTCCGCGTCCTCATAATAGACGCCACCCACAGACATTGCCACCCCATACCCGTAATACCCGCTGGTATCACGAGGATCGGTGAAATATTGCCGGGTGCTCTTGCCAATAACCAACTCCACCGCGTCCGTATCCGAATACAGGCCACCCTCCATGAACTCAAAGCCCATGGCCTCGGCATCCACGGCATATACCTCGCTGCCGTTTACATATTTACCCATCACAAGGTATGCAGGCAGGCTTTGCACGCCGGTGGCGCTTTTCACGCCATCCCAGCCCTTTATCATATCGATGGTTTGCTCATTCAGCCTTGTGCCCGACTGGCCGCCCATGCTGCCATAGTTATATACCTGTATTTGTGTCAGGTTAAAGCTGCCCATGATATTCTCATTAAATTGTTCCAGGTTTCCCAGCCCCAACGCCACCATAATGACGATACATGCCGTGCCGATAATCACTCCCAGCACCGTAAGCATCGTGCGCAGCTTCCTGCGCCACAGGTTGCCGGCGGCAAGCGCCAGGACGTCAAATAAGTTCATTGTCGTCCATATCCTCCAGCAACGCTTTTTCGCGTTTTTTCTTCCTGCGAGCCGCCACAACGCCGCCCACAACCGCAACGGCTGCAACAGCAATGATCACCCAGCCCCACCACGGGAATGACGGGCCGGCTTCTTCCTCTATCATCTCCGGATCTTCCCACATGCCGGGATCCTCATACACCATTTCTATGATTTCCGTTTTCAGCGGTATCTTTTCTTCATAAGTATCCCCATATTCGTCTTCATAGGAGATTACATAATTACCTTCCACCGCGCCCAGCACAGGCAGGGCCTCCGGGTCATCCGCCGAATACCCCACGGACGCGTAAATATCTGCGCTTTTGCTCGCACCCGACTCCATATTCCCCAAAAAAGAACTGGCGTCTGGCGTAATCCCGTCAACCTCCAGGTTCACCGTCACGTTATAAAGCGTGTTCTTGCCCTTGTTGTAAAGGTTTAGCGTAGACTGCATACTGTCGCCCGCATATACAACAGTAGGAAACTGCGGCTCGTCAAAATCCAGGCGAATCTGCTGTTTGATCTGCACGGTAATTTCATCATCCACTTTATATGCGGTCGCGCTGCTGTCCTCATAGTCTATGGATATGCTAATCTTTTGTGGACCGGACTTAGCGTCTGCACGCGCCTTCATTTTAAAGGTAAAGGATTGTGACTCCCCCTTTTTGATTTCCTTGATATAGGAGGTGCTTGCCCCATCCTCCGGCATCAAATCTGTCTCTACACTTTTGTGGTTTATGGTGATGTTTTTCACATTCACCTTTTCACTTGTATTGGTCAACGTTGCGGTCACGGCGAATACCTCCCCCGCATACGCAGGCTCGGGCACCACCATATAGTTGCTCATAATCACCTTGGGCTGGGAGGTAGCTCCGCTCCCGCCACCACCGCCGCTTCCGCCGCCGCCATCGCTTTCACCACCGCCACCGCTTTCACCGCCGTCCGGTGGCATATCTGAATCTGGCTCATCACCTATCCCATCGCTGATTGTCACATAGAAAACAAAATTCTGCACATATTCTTCATATGGTTCTTTACTTCTTACATCCTTCGCAAAATAACGAACGCTGACGCCCAATGGATACGTCCCATTTTTCCTGTCTTCTTTCAGTTCCAGCTCAAACTCTGGAATAGAATAATGGATGAGTGGATTAAGCCCTGAAGGTTCTTGAATAAATGGAAAAATCAACCCGTCATAATTCTTTTGCACAAACGGTATATTCCCATTGCCCAGCGAAAGAGAGGCGGTAATATGGGTTACTTGATCTCCGCCTACAAACTGTGCTGCAATTTCAAACCCATCCGTCAGTACCAGCGGCAACATAAAATTCAGCTTGCCATCCACAATCTCTGGCACATACCCGCTTTCAAAATACTGTACATTGCCCTGGCTGTCTTCGATAGGATAATCTCCCATGATCTGCAAAATGCCTGCGGCATTTGGGGTCTCCTTAAATTCGACCTTCATGGAATCCTTTTTTTCTTCCGCCGCAAATGCTGGCACAGCAAGCGCCAACACCATCACCAAAGCGACCACTACTGTCACAATCCGTTTCCTCATGCTCTCCTCCTCAAGACGCGCAAATTCATTAATTTAAACTTTGTTCAATTTTTCTATCAGTGTTTATTGTAATGTTATCAATCTTTCCATCTGTCAAATGTATCAATTTATCGGCATAAGCCGCCTTTTCCACATCATGCGTCACAAACACCAGCGTCGCACCGCGATCCCTGGCAACCTTGGATATAATATCCATAATCTGTACCGACGTTGCCGAGTCCAAGTTGCCCGTCGGCTCATCCGCAAAGATGATCTCTGGCTTGGAAATAATGGCGCGAGCAATCGACACCCTTTGCTGCTGCCCGCCAGACATCTCTAGCGGCCTGTTATAAAGCTGCTGCTTTAGCCCCATTTGCACAAGAAGTTTTTTTGCCACCATGTTACGCGTAGTACGCGAAACACCGCGAAACATCAGCGGCAGAGCCACGTTCTCCACGGCATTCATCGTACCCATCAGGTTAAAGGACTGAAATACAAATCCGATGTGGAGCAGGCGAAAATCCACCAGTTCTTTTTCCGTCATCATATGGATTGGTTGTTTTTTGATATAGATTTTACCAGCCGTAGGCGCCTCCAGCCCGGCCAAAAGGCTCAAAAGCGTAGACTTCCCGCTGCCCGACGTTCCCAAAATGGCACAGCTTTCCCCCGGCATGATCTCAAGATCCACACCGTTCAAAGCTTTTATTTTCACATTCGCAGTATGGTAAAACTTTTTCAGGTCTTTCGCAATAATAATCGGTTCCATGCTATACTTCTACCTAACCCCCAAATATTGTGTTGCACACGCAAAGAAAATCGTGGCCCGGCATAGCGGCAACACGCGCCCATTCTTCCTTGTTGGTATTTAAAATACTACACGATGTGGCGTTTTGAACCTTCCACCCCAACAATATCTTCCATTATAGTATAGCGCTGAAAAAGTTACAACTCCCCAAACCTTAATATATTCTTAAAATCTCTCATTCCACTATATATTGATTTTGTATGCATACCCGCCGCGCAGCTTTCCCCAAGCGCTTTACAATAGAAAACGCCCGCTTTCCCGCGCGCGTTTTCTCAGTTTTTCACTTTTTTTTGTTTTTAGGTTTTTCGCTATCAAATATCTTTTTTACACGAATCTTTTTTATCTGGCCGCTCCACTGTCACGGCTCACATTCATTTTTCTGGCTTACCCCCACATGTGGTGCGAATCAAATGCTTGTAAAACGCAATGCCACGCCCCAGCGATTCAATCTGCATACGCTCATCACGCCCATGCACACGCCTCATATCCTCCTTCGCCGCCGGAAATGGAATGAAACGGAACACATTGTCACAAATATTATAATAGTAGCGCGAATCTGTCGCCGCAATCATCATTCCGGGCGCCACTGCCGCCATCTCCGGAAAGGCGTCACACACAGCGGCGCTCACCTCACGGTATGCCTGTGTGTCTACCCCGCTGACAGGGGAGGGCGGGCAGTAATAAACCGTCTCACGTTCCATACCGCCTGTCAGATGATCCACATGCGCATATACATCATCTTCCGTTTGCCCGGGCGCAAGGCGGATATTGAATACTGCCTCCGCTTTGCCAGCGAGTACATTTGGTGCGTTGGAGCCGGCAAGCTGTGTGGGCGCAAATGTTGTGCGAAGCAGCGCCGCCATCGCGGGTTTTTTTGTTAGCATACGTTTCAGCAGCTCACCAAACAGCCATTTGTTCGCAAAAAGGAACTTGAACTTACTGTTCATATATGGCGTTAGCGTAGTAAACATCGCGTTTGCCGCGCTATTAAACTCAGGCTTCATTTGATTCTTTTCTATTTTCTCCACCGCACGCGCAAGCTCTCCAACAGGCGTTTTTGTGGGCGGCATAGACGCGTGCCCCGCATGTCCGCGAGCCGTGAATCGCAGGTTCATTATGCCTTTTTCACAAAGGCCGACCAGCGCAACATCTCCGTCAACACCCATCGCCTTACCATCCTGCATTCCGCAGCCTTCGTCAAGCACAAAATGCAGTCTTATCCCCCGTTCTTCCAGCAGCTTACTCACCCTGCCCGCTCCATATTCGCCCATCGGTTCTTCATCCGCGCCAAAAAGCAGGTAAATGCCACGTGCCGGGCAGAACCCTTCGGCAAGCAGCGACTCCACACTTTCCATCACGGCAATAAGCTGCCCTTTCATGTCCATCGTGCCCCTGCCATACACATAATCATCCCTGATTTCGCCGCCAAACGGTGGCACGCTCCACTCCCCTTCATCCGCCGGCACCACATCCTGGTGTGCAAGCAAGGCAATGGGCGCAAGCGACGGATTGCTGCCTTCCAAATGATAGATCAAAAAACGCATGTCCGTCGTTTCTTTTGCCAGTCTGGCATGAATATGGGGATAGGCTTTTTCCAGATAATCATGCAACCTGTCAAATTCGCCCCAATCCATCGCGCTACGGTCAGCATATGATATCGTTTTGAATTTCACAATTTCAGAAAGATGCAACGCAGCGCTTTGTGCGTCCACGCCTTCTTCCACTGGGCGCATCTTGCTTTTGGGTGGCTTTGCCATTGCCGTCCGCGCAACCAGCACCACAACAAACACCACAATTGCCACCGCTACAATAATGCCCGCCATATCACACCCGCCTTCCGGAATATAGCAACAGCCCGCCGCAATGGTTTTGCCGAAGCGCTGTGCCGTTTCTTAAATTTCTACCCTGAAAACCGGGGCGCAGAACTATCGCCCCTTCCCTGTTCCTTTTATTATTACACATAAGGCAGCAAATGGAAACGGCTGATTATCCCAGCAACTCAATCTCCCGAGTCGCAATATCCCGCGCAAACGCCATATCATGCTCCACAAAAAGCATGGTAGGCGCCGAGTTCAGGATGGCCTGCTCTATCTGCATACGGGACAACACATCAATAAAGTTAAGCGGCTCATCCCACAGGTACAGATGCGCGGGCTGGCACAGGCTCATGGCAAGCAATACCTTTTTTTTCTGCCCCTCGCTGTAATCCTCCATCTCTTTTTCAAACTGCACACGCTCAAAATCCAGCTTGCGTAAAATAGCCAGGAACAAGCTTTTATCCAAGTCCTTTTGTCGCGCAAATTCATCCAGGCTCCCCCGCAAAAACGACGTATCTTGCGGCACATAGGAAATCACAACGCCCGCCGCCGTTCTCAGCGTGCCTGTATGCGGGATTTCCTCCCCCGCAAGCAGCTTTATAATGCTGCTTTTGCCACTGCCATTCTTTCCCGCAAGCACCACGCGCTCACCCTGCTTTATCGTAAAGTCCAGTCCTTCAAACACCGCCCGGCCTTCATAAGCCACAGAAAGGTGATGTGCCTCCACAATCCCGTCCGAGTGGAATTGCATGGGTTGCAGGAAAAGCTCGTCTGCCTGTTCCACATTCTTAAGCAGCTTTGACTTGTCCTCCGCCGCCCTCTCCCTGCGCGACTCCGCCACCTTGGACTTTTTCATCATCTTGGCTGCTTGCGCGCCGATGTGCCCCCTGTCCGGCTTGAGTCCCGCCACACGCTGTCCTTTTTTGGTCTTTTCAATTTTATCAGACCAATCTGCCGTACGCCGCGCCGCTGCTTCCATGCGCTTGATATCCTTTTTCAGCTTTTCGTTTTCCGCCAGCTCATAGCCATCCTGCAACTCCTTGTTTGCCTGCCAACTGGAAAAATTACCCTTTTGCACCTCAATATTCGTTTTATTGATGGAGAGCACATGGTCGATGCATCCATCCAGAAACACCCTATCGTGCGACACCAGTATAAAGCCTTTTTTACTGTTCAAATAGCGGCTCACCACCCCACGCGCATGTGTATCGATGTGGTTGGTCGGCTCGTCAATCAGCAAAAAGTTGCCTGGCTTCAAAAACAATGCCGCCAGCAGCACCTTTGTTCGCTCACCATGGCTCAGCGTGCCGAATGGGCGGTACAGCACATCCTCTTGCACCTCCAGCAGGTTCAATTCCTTTTTTACCTGCCAAAGCTCCGCGCCACAAACCGCCTGCGCCACATCTATCGTGCTGTCCCACTCGTCCTGCACCTCAAAAGGAAAATAATCGAATGAAACTGACGCGCTGATTGTACCCTTGTATGGGTGTTTTCCCATTAAAAGCTGTAAAAATGTCGTTTTGCCCCTTCCATTCCTTCCTGTGAACCCAAGCCTCCAGTCTGTATCAATCTGGAAGGAAACGTCCTCAAATATGTTGTCATAGCTGCCCTCATAGGCAAATGTAAGGTTTTTCACCTGTATCAAAGACATAAACCGCCTCGCCTCCCTGTCTCAAAATCAAAAAAGCACTGCGGGAAAATTATGATCCCGCAGCGCCTGGAAAACCAAAGCCGCTGTGCCAAAACGAATGGATTTATCAATAATCTCCCCGCGTATGCCAAAGCACTCAAAAACCCTGTGCCTTTGCATAAACAATCAAATTGTGGGGAAATTATCTCATGTACCTACTCCGTTTCTTTTTTTATTCACGCCAATCATAGCACCTTTTTGGTTGTGTGTCAATACAATTCCCACTTCGCTAAAAAAGCTATAATCGTCACTAAATCAACGAAATAACCCGCTTATCTCTCTATGATTCCACATTCACGGCAAAATTCATTCTTTTTATTTCGTTTTTCTATGTTATACTAGAATGGAAACCAGTTTTAACCCGGAGAAACTAATATGGCAAAATCTTCTACCATGGAATCCGCATATAAAGTGCTTGCGGCACTGCTCCAATCAGAGAATGGAATGTCTGAACGAGAGCTTCGCCGCAAGTTCCTTTTTCTTGACATTGACGCAATCATCCCCAAGCTGGAGGCCCCCGGTTATATTTCCCACCGCATCACCGGCTATAAAGTACGGGGCCGCAAGGGCACAGAGATCAACCACGACTATAATGACCGCTGGTACCCCACAGACCTGGGCATAACCGCGTTGGAGCAATACAAGGATGGCCTGCCCCCTGCAGGCAGCAAAATACCCATTATCGTGCTGGCGGCGGTAAGCGCGGCCTGCGTATTTATCCTGTACCTCATCAGCCGCCCCACGGTGTAAGCCTCGACTGTTTCAATTTACGCTATGCGTATTAAAGTAAAGCTCCTCTAAAAGCAGCATTCCAATTTCATTGGTATAAACAAAAAGCCGCCCGTTAAGGCGGCTTCTTACTTGTTCAAATACTACGCAACAGTAACGTTGCTGGCCCTGACTTTATTGCTCCGCTCGTCAATCTCTGTGTCAAAAGACACTTTCTGACCGTCGTTCAGAGATTTATAACCATCCGACTGAATTGCTGAGAAATGCACGAATACATCTTCCCCTGTCTCATCATTCGTGATGAAGCCATATCCCTTTTCCGCATTGAACCACTTTACTGTACCATTATACATTCCTGGTACCTCCTGTAATAATAATTTCACTTTTCCTTATGTTATATAAGAAAAACCTCATATTTCTGTAAACCGGCAGAGACGACGATTCACACAAATACGAGGTCTATCAGCACATCAAATACAAGTTCACTATAACACAGCAAATTCCCGCCGTCAAACCTTTTTTTGACAAAATCTGTTTATTTTTTCACACTATGCAAAAACCCGCCGCAAACGCGCGGCGGGCCTTTGTATGCTACATCCCAAACATAAGCCAGAACAACTGTGTTTGCGCCGCAGAAAGCTGTGCAGCTATCTTTGGGTCATGGCCGCTGCTTGACAGCTTTGCCTTTAGCTGGGCAATCAATCCTCGCAGCTCCGCAATCTTTTTGTTCTTAGCCTTTTTTTCCTGTGCCGCTTCGGCTTCCTGCTTCTGACGGGCACGTTTTTGTTCCGCCGTTTCCTGCATTGAATCAAATTTCTCCAACACTTTTTTGAATTCGGCAGACTTTTCGAGCTCGTCCTCCAGCGCCTTTGACGCGGCTTCGCTTCTTGCGGTGGGCATCTCCATTGTTACACGCGATATCGCTTCCATAAGATTCTCCCTCCACGCGTTATTAAATTCCTGCTTTCCGCCGGCGTTTGGGGGCCGGCAAGAATTCGTGCAGTTGTAGTTATTATCGGCAAAACCTGTCAAATATTAACCCACTTTCCCCTTCGTTTATCCCCACAAGTCAAAACTCTGCCCCTGTTCACAAATTTTTCAACAATTTCAGGCATAAATACAGTTGTAAAGTGATGGAAATCAGTATATTATATAGTAGTTGGTACTTGTATGGAAAAACTGGTTTGGGAATACATAACAGAACAAGGGCTAATCCAAGAAGGGCAGAATGTTGGCGCTGCCACCTCCGGCGGTCCCGATTCTATGGCACTTCTTGTTTGTTTATGTTCCCTTGCAGCTCAGCACGGTTTTTCTGTATATTGTGTGCATTTTGAACATGGCATACGTGGCGAGCGTTCCCTTCAGGACGCGGATTTTGTAACAGAATATTGTGACACGCACCACATCCCGCTTTTTATGGGCGCGGCAGATGTGCCCGCCTTGGCGGAAAAATGGGGACAAAGCGAAGAAACGGCGGCAAAGCGCGCTCGGGAGGCATACTTTGACTCCCTCATTGCGCAGGGCGACATTGATGTGATGGCGACAGCCCATCACCAAAACGACAATGCCGAAAGTATACTAATGCACATACTACGCGGCAGCGGGCTTTCCGGCCTGCGCGGTATTCATAGCAGGTTTGGCGGTATGATACGCCCCTTCCTGCCACTCACAAGAAAGCGCATCTTGCGCTTTGTGAATGAAAACGCCATCCCCTATGTGTTGGATGAAACGAACAGCGATATCACGCACCGCCGCAACTATATCCGCAACGTTCTGTTACCGGATATTGAAGAGCACATCAACGCGGACGTGAGTGCTGCGCTTGTGCGCTTATCATCGCTGGCACAGGCAGATGTGGACTATCTTGGCATAGAGTCGGCAAAAGCCTTTGACGATATTGCCGCGGTAGATGGCGACACCATAGCCATAGACGCAGCCCGCCTAAACGCACTGCACCCCGCCATAGCAAGCCGGGTCGTTTTGCAAGCAGTACGCGCCCTGCATGTAACACAGGATATTGAATATGCCCATGTGATGGCAGTACTACGACTGGCATATAATGACCGCACAGGTACGCGAGTCAATCTCTCACGTAATATCTGTGCACAAATAGAATACGGCACACTGCTGGTTGGCTTTACCGGGCGCGAGATCGATTACAGCTTCAACATCCGGTTTGACCCCGCCGACAGAAACGAACTGCCGGATGGCAGCTATATCACCTGCGCCTACACGGAGGCTCACAACCCCGCAAATGCCGACAAGAACAGCGAATGCTTTGACGCGGACAAGCTGCCCAAGGATCTGGCACTGCGCACGCGCCACACCGGCGACGTAATCCACCCGCTGGGAGCCGGTGGCGAGAAAAAGCTAAAGGATTATTTTATAGATAAAAAGCTCAGCCGCAGCGAACGCAGCAAAACACCACTGCTGACAAGCGGTAAAAACATCGTGTGGGCAGTAGGGCACACGATTTCAGACAAATATAAGGTAACGGAGGATACCAAGCGTATTTTGCGGTTACAGTATATAGCAAAAAAGGAGGAACAGCATGGCTAGGCATTATGTGGAGCAGGACATCGACTCCATATTGTTATCAGGTGAACAAATCGAAAAGCGCGTGAAGGAACTGGCGGCCCAGATTTCCATTGATTATGAGGGCAAAGACTTTGTCGCCATTTGTATTTTGCGCGGCTGTGTCATGTTCTTTGCCGATCTAATGCGCCATGTTACCATCCCCATGGCCATAGAATTTATGTCTATCTCCAGTTACGGCAGCGGCAGCGAAAGCTCGGGCAGCGTAAAGATAAAATATGACCTGGAGGAGGACATCCGCGGCAAGGACGTGCTGATTGTGGAAGACATTATCGATACAGGCATCACGCTTTCCAACCTGACGGAGCTTCTCTCCGCGCGGCACCCCGCCAGCCTGGAGGTTTGTTGCCTGCTAAACAAGCAAGATAGGCGAAAGGTGGAGGTTCCCATCAAATACACCGGTTTTGACATACCCGACGAATTTGTGGTAGGGTATGGACTGGATTATGATTCAAAATATAGAAATTACTGTGGCATTGGCGTATTAAAACGCGAAATCTACAGCGATTGATAAAACAGCAATTAACGACAGTTAAGGACTGCCTACAAGGAGGATAGCAATTTGGGCAAATTTTTGAGAGGACCGTTTATATATATCATCATCATCGTGATCATCATCATCGCGACGCAGTTTTTGAGTACCCCTCAACAAACAGCCATTGACGAACTTGATTACGAAAGCTTTTTGCAGAAGGTCGAAAACAAAGAAATCAAGGATCTTGTCATTATCGACCGCACCATTTATGGGCGCTATAACGATTCGGAGATTACGGACGAGCAATTCCCCGACCAGCATGACTTCACAGCGGTTATCCCGCCCAGCATCGAGCAGTTCAACCGCGACATGCAGGCTGTCATAGGCACGGACAATCCGCTGGAATATGGTTATTCGTTGAACTACCAACCCACGCCGGAGGCGAATTTCTTCCTGCAACTGCTGCCCTACCTGATCCCCATGGTGCTTCTCTTGGTATTGTGGGTAATCATTATGCGCAGGTCACAGGGCGCGGGCGGCGGCACGGGCGGCGCCATGACATTTGGCAAAAGCAAGGCGCGCATGACAGACGGCGGCGATACTAAGAAAACATTCGCCGACGTGGCGGGCGCGGATGAGGAAAAAGAAGAGCTTGTGGAAATTGTGCAGTTTTTGAAGCATCCGGAGCGCTTTAAAGAGCTGGGTGCGCGCATTCCCAAAGGCGTGCTGCTTGTCGGCCCTCCCGGCGGTGGTAAAACACTGCTTGCCAAGGCGGTCGCGGGCGAGGCCAGGGTTCCCTTCTTCTCCATCAGCGGCTCAGATTTTGTAGAAATGTTTGTGGGCGTGGGCGCTTCGCGCGTGCGCGACCTGTTTGAAAACGCAAAGAAAAATGCCCCTTGTATTGTATTTATAGATGAAATTGACGCAGTCGGCCGCCAGAGGGGCGCAGGCCTTGGCGGTGGGCACGACGAACGTGAGCAGACGTTAAACCAGCTTCTTGTGGAAATGGACGGCTTTGAGGTAAATGAGGGCATCATTGTGATGGCCGCCACCAACAGGAAGGACATTCTGGATCCGGCACTTCTCAGGGCGGGCAGGTTTGACCGCCAAATTACCGTGCACTACCCCGACGTAAAGGGCCGTGAGGAAATCTTAAACGTGCACTCTAAGGGCAAGCCGTTTGAGAGCGGCGTGGACATGAAAACAATCGCGCGGCGCACACCCGGCTTCATCGGCGCCGACCTTGAAAACGTATTAAACGAGGCTGCTATTTTGGCGGCGCGGCGCAAAAAGAAAAAAATCGGCATGAGCGAGATTGAAGAAGCCATCACGCGCGTTATTGCCGGGCCGGAAAAGAAGAGCCGCCTTGTAACAGAGGAAGACAAGCGCACCACGGCATATCACGAGGTAGGGCACGCCATTCTTGCGGACAAGCTGCCTAAGTGCGATCCTGTGCACGAGGTCTCTATCATTCCACGTGGCCAGGCTGCTGGCTACACCATGACACTTCCCGAAAAGGACGACCAGCATGTGTTCAAGAGCAAGCTGACGGATGAAATCACCATGATGCTGGGCGGCCGGGTTGCGGAGACACTCACTATAAAGGACGTATCCACTGGCGCCATCAGCGACCTCCAGCGTGCTACAAGCATCGCCAAGGACATGGTGATGAAGTATGGCATGAGCGATGAGATTGGCCCCATGTTCCTGGGCGGGGCGCACGAGGTGTTCCTGGGACGCGAGTTTGGCCAGCAGCAAGAGTTCTCGGACGAGACTGCCGCGCGGGTTGACCAAGAATCAAAGAAAATACTTGTCGCTTGTTATGAGAACGCGGAAAAGATTTTGAAGACAAACCTGAAAAAACTGCTTGATATTGGCGAAGTGCTGATGCGGAAGGAAAAGCTTTCGGGTGAGGAATTCAAAAAGCTGCTTGATTCGGATGGCGACCTTGATGTGAATAACATCGACATTGGAGACACTTCCTTCCTGGATGACAATAACGGGGATGCCGACGAACCAATCAAAGCTCCGTCCGAAGACGGCAACGGCCCGGAAAACAACCTTTATGATGAGGGCTACCAACCGCCCGACAGCCGTGGGCTGTACGGCAGGGGCCGTAACGGGGACGAAGACAAATAACACGAAAGGTACATTGGCGGTGTTGAGCAATCCACCGCCAATCGTTTTTATCGCTATATTATGTTGGATTTACACATGCATTCCACCGCTTCGGACGGCACAGACACGCCGGAGCAAATCATTACAAAATGCGCCAAGCTGCGCCTGCAGGCCTCTTCCATTACCGATCACGACACTATAGACGGGCAACAGGAGGCAATCGACACCGCGGCGGAAAAAAAGATCAAATACATCACCGGTGTGGAATTCTCTGTGCAGCACGCGGGCGAGCTGCATATCCTTGGCTATGGCGTGGATATCCACAGCACCGCATTCCAAAGCATGATGGATGAATTGCGCCAGTCGCGCGTGGAGCGTGCCCATCTTATTTTAAAACGCCTTCATGAGCAGGGGATTGCTATCTCCTTTGACGATGTGGAGCGACACGCACAAGGCAACACGCTGGGGCGGCCTCATATCGCGCTCGCCCTTATGGAAAAAGGCTACTCCAGCAACCTGCAGGACGCCTTCACCACTTATCTCAATGAAAACGGCCTATGCTATGTGCGCAGGCGCAAGCTGAACGCAAAAGAAGCCATTGATTTGATTGCGGACGCAGGCGGGGTAAGCGTGCTGGCACACCCAAAATTCATCCGCACAAATGACATCGCCGGATTGGTTGCGGGCATGGCGGCGGATGGCCTTCGTGGCATTGAGGCCTATTACCCTGCGCACACCGACCGTGATGTGGAGCGCTTTCTGGCCATTGCCAAAGCAAACAACCTTCTTGTGACCGCGGGCAGTGACTACCACGGCAAAATGCGCGAATATTCTGCCATCGCCAGCGAAAAGCGCACCGGCAAAGAGCTTGAACAAGCAATTCAGTATTTATTGGATACCTACACACGGGGATAAGACAACGGGCATCCCCCCCCCCGCTTCAACGCTTTATATTTTAGCTGTGACTCATTTTTAACTAAATTGTTTTTCTATTTGGTTGGACGAGGCCCCCGCATGTTACAATGCCTTGATTTTTTGCAGCTGGCTTATTAGCTTATTCCATCACAGCCTCTAGCAACTCCAGTCCGGGCGCGCTTTCCAATATAAAACCAATGTCCGATACCGCGCCCCCTTGCGCAACCACCGCGTTATACTCCATGGGTGTAATTGTAAGCGTATCTCCAGTTATATTATATTCCCCATTCCATCCGTCCTGCAACTCGATATCCTGATTGAATACAAGCCGGAGTTTCCATGTGCTCAGCTCCCCGTCTGTATTATTCTGTACCGTTGCCACATATTGATATGCAACGCCACCATTGCTTTCCCACGAATTTGCCAGCACTGCCCGCACCGCGTCGTCCGTTTTGTCTGTTTGCCCTTCTTCCTCATCCACAACCTGTGGCAGCTCACCGCCCATCCGGCCCACAAACCATTTGCCCGCTTGGCTCAAGTCATCCGCAATAAATCCTGACGTTTTTGTGCTCGTGGCGGTAATCATTGCAGAGCTTTCGTCCTTGTTAGAAAAATTCCACATTACGTAGCTGATATTATACTCATTTATCCGCTCCAGCCACAGGTCCGCCTCTGCCTCGTCCACCGCGCCATTGCCGGACGCGTCACAAATGCCAAATTCTGATACAAAAACGGGAAGCCCTGCAAGAGCCGCCTCTGCCATTTTACTCCGCAACTCCTCTTTATGCGTTGCCGCGTAAAAATGCAGCGTATACATGATATTATCGTATCCTGTGAGCGGGTTTTCTACCGCGCGGTCTATGTCTTGCGACCATGTGGGCGTGCCCACCAGCACCACAGCCTCCGTATGTTCGCGGATGACCGGAATCACCTCCTCCGCATATTCCCGGATGTCCTCCCATGAGGTATCTCCATTCGGTTCATTGCATATTTCGTAAATCACGTGGTCTTTGTCACTGTATTTTTCCGCCATCTCCCGAAAGAAGGCAACCGCCTCATCCTTATGGAGAAGCGGGTTGTTGTCGCTTAGGATATGCCAGTCGATGATAATATAAAGCTTCAGCTCCTCTGCCGCCCGCACAGCGGTATCTATCAACTCTTTCAGCGTCTCCCTGTTCGCTTCGTCCCCGCTGCAATATCCGTTATACTCCTCCGTATACATTGCCAACCGAAACACATTGCAGCCCCATTCCTCTTTCATTTGCCGCATCGCATCCTCGTTTACGAATTGCGGAAACCAGGATAAACCGTGTGAGCTGACACCCTTCAGTTGGACAACAGACCCATTGCCATCCGTTAGCGCTCCACCCTCCACAGAAAGACTACCAAAATAACCCTCACCTTCCTCATTTCTTTGCAATTCTTCTGGTTCGGATTGCCCTATTGGTTCTTCCACTGCAGGCGTACCTTGCGGCGGTATTTCCGTTTGCGTGGCTTGCTCTGCCTGAATCGGCTGTGCCGTTTGCTGCTGTGGTTGCAGGCTTGCATCACATCCAACAACAATCAGGCAAACCACCAGCGCCAAGCAAACCAGCCATACCATATTCCTCAGTTTCATAGCTTATTCCCTTTCCTATCCCATGGCAACTTTCTTTGTTAATTATATACCGAACCACTTTTAAAACCAATGGTTTTACGACTAACAGAACCATGTCGCTCCTCTCTCTCAAACTGCCATTTACCCGACTCCCCACCACCAATTTATTCTTATTGCACCTTTTGTCCGGCATCTTCTGTGCGAAGTTATTTGCAATAATGAGGCATAATCACAGAAAAATGTTGCTTTATATGCTTTATTTGAAAGAAATGGTGTGATATACTGTTCAAGGTCAACTAGTTTATATATAAATAATTAGACTGTTACGCAAATTATCCTTTGGGGGCGATAATTTTGAGCGAGAAAAAGAATCATTCTATTTCACCTTCCAGCAAGCAGCAAGATGAGACCCGCAGGCATTTTGCCAACAATCTTGATACGATTATCAAGGCAACGGGAATTGGCATGTGGGATTGGGATATCAAGACCGGCCATATTGTGCATAGCGGCCAGTTTGAACGTATAGCGGGATATGACGACGGCGAGATGCCCGGTGCGGACACAAGCGCGCGAGACAAGCTGATTTTGCCCGCCGACCGTAAACATGCCGATGATATTATTGCCGCCTGTATAAATGGCGAAATAGATAACTATGAAACCGAATTCCGTATTGTATGTAAAAACGGCGATATAAAATGGATCCAGGATAGAGGCGCGGTAGCCGGCCGGGATGAAAACGGCAAAGCAACGCGCATTGTGGGCATGTTCTATGGCATAGACCGCTTTAAAGCCACCGAGGCCGCATTGTCTGCAAAGCTGCGTATGCTGGATATTGTGTCCGGAATGAGCGGACTCGGCACCCTGGAATGGGATTTACTCACCGGAAAACTAAAATTTGACGATGATTTCCTGCTTATGTTCGGATATAAAGAAAATGAAGTGGCCGAAACCTTTGACGTACTGGATCGTTACATCGAATCAGAGGATTTTGCACAGATGTCCAGGGAACTGGCAAGATTTGTGAGCGCCAACGATAAGGACGCCGTATACTCAAAGCAGGTACGCGCCCGGCCAAAGAAAGGTAATTTTTTATGGGTTGTGGCGACGGCGCGCATTGTTGAGTGGGATAATGAAGGACGCCCCACCCGCATATACGCCGGGGTGCTAAATGTAGATAAGCTGAAACGAGCCAACAGCTTTTTGATCGACGTACTTTCCACTACTGTGGAATTCCGCAATTTTGAATCGGGCGAGCACGTGAAACGGATGCAAAACCTAACCTATATCTTCCTCCGTATGATGCAGGACGAATATAGACTGAAGCCTGATTTAATTGAAACCATTGCGGATGCAGCTGTTTTACACGATATAGGAAAAATTGCCATTCCCGATTCTGTCCTGTTAAAACCCGGGCCGCTCACAAAAGAAGAATTTGAGATCATGAAAACACATACGCTGCGCGGTTGTGAAATCCTGAAAAGCCTGAACTATGTTCCCGACCAGGAATACTATAAATATTGCTATGAAATATGTCGGCATCACCATGAACGCTGGGATGGGAACGGATACCCCGACAAGTTGAAGGGGGACGAGATTTCTATTTGGGCGCAAGCCGCCTCCCTCGCTGATGTATATGACGCGCTCACAAGCGACAGGGTTTATAAAAAAGCATATAGCCACGATGAAGCGGCAGCAATGATCCTTGGTGGAGAATGCGGCGTGTTCAATCCTGTGTTAATGGATCATTTTAAATCCATCCACCATGACCTTCCCAGCCTGATTGCTGAAATGTCTACAAAAGAAAAGGTACATTAGCCTAACTCCTTGTGGCACGCGCCTTCGCTAAGCATCGCAACACGGTGAAATCCTTTGCCCGGAATCGGTTGCTTCGATTCATACGCCAGTGCAGATGAATTGTTATGCGCAGCACCCAGATTAGCCCATGCATTCATGGCTGCGAGATGTTGCAGGCGCGATAGATATGCCACGCAATAATCATCCACAAAGCATAAAAACGGCGGATTGTAGTATAGTCCTGCAATCCGCCGTTTTGTATTTTGATACTCCCAAAAAAGTGTGGGCATTGGTTTTAGTACATGCCATATGGCTTATATCATTTTTACTCTACCGTTCTCGTTCGGTCAAAATGGGGCAGGCAGGTTACCCTTTCTGCCTCCTTGCGCGCCAAACAAATGCCGCGCCGATGCTGCCGGCAGCCACAACGGCAAGAAGCACAAACAAAAGCAGCCTGCTGTCGTCTCCCGTTTTTGGCGATGATGAATTCCGCGCTGCCGCTTTCGGATCGCCATCATTTGGGGAAAGCTCTTGCCCACCGCCATCCTCCTGCGCGATCTTGTCGTGGGCAAACTTTACGGAAAAGGCAACCGCCGGATCGTGCGCCTCTGTGAATTCAGCGTTCTTGGAGCCTTCGCTGCTTAGGCGGTATCCTGCCGGCGCTTCTATATGCGCGATGATGTATTGCCCGGCAGGTAGCCCCTGATAAGAGAATGTGCCATCTTCCCCGCTTGTCATAAAAGCACCGTAATAAAGGTTTTCCTCTGTAAATTCCGTTGTGCCATGGGGGAATATGCCAATTCGCGCGCCTTTAAGCCCCATGCCGGCCACATCGTGTGCCACCCCTTCAATCTTATAGGGCGCGTATTGATTGGAAAACGTGGTTGTGCCCTGCCCATCTGTCAATGTGGTGGTGCCTGTAGAATTAATCGAAAAACTATGCTTCAACAGAACGGTGTTCTTATGGTCGCTCCCATAATCCGGGAAATAGTTTTCCGGTGTTTTTGTTTCGGAAAAATAATAATCGCCGTAGATAAGCTTTCCGTTTATAAGGCAAGCCGCGCCGCGCGCATTTTTCCCATAAAGCTTATTTTCCCCGTTCGAATCAACCGCGCTTAACACGTATTTCCCTTCAGTTGCCGCATCCTCTATAAGATAGGCAACAGCATTGCCTGACGCTTTATCATACACTGTAAATTCCGCGCCCGAAAGCGGGTCATCTGTTTTTGCATCCACCTTTAAAAGTTGCACGTCACCTGTTTTGTAAAAGTTTTTGATTGTATAGCCTGCCGCCGCGCTACCCGAGAGAAGCCCAGCGTCTCCGCCCGTGATGGTATAACTATAATTCCCCGCCGCGTCCTTTGTCACAACAACAGTCCACTCCGCAGCCGGCAGTTCATACGCAAGGGTTGCGCTACCCTCTTCTTTTAACGTATATGTCCCCGCGTCTACCTTGGTAAACGAAACAATACCATTCCCAGAGCTCACGGCAGTTTTTTGGTGTTGCGTTCCTGTGAGCGAAAGCGTAAACTCCACCCCCGCAAGGCCAATGCCGTCTTCTGTCGTCTTTTTAAATTCCACTTTCCCCTTGGGATCGTTTTGCAGCTCCAGCATATGCCCGCGCACCGTGGAATTGAATCCCACTTCCTCTACATTTGGCAATCCTCCCGTATAAGGGGTCTGGTCTTTGAAGTAGACATAGGTGTAGGTGCCCGTCGGTGCAACATAGCCTGCAGGCGCAGCCGTCTCTTCTATCCTGTATAAGCTGTCCTTCTTAAGGAACATAAATGTCGCCTTGCCGTTTTGCGCTGTTACACGGATTTTTTCAGTATCCGAATTTACCGATCCGTCCGCGTTTGCTTCCACCAGCGTAAATTCCGCACCGGCAAGCGCAAACAACGGGTTTTGCCCATCCATATTACATGTAGCCTTGCTGATTGATAAATAGGGCGAGCTGCAGGCCATGCAATAATCGTCCAGGTTAAAGCTTTGCGCACCCGAAGCCTGCACATCACCTGTGCCCTGCTCCCAGCCCGCGCCATCCGAAACCTCCGCGCCGTTTTTCATGTCTGATGCCGCAGCGGTATCACACACATAAGCGTTGAATTCCACCACTAGTGTTTTATCTTTATACGCGTCCGGGATGGTAAATTCAAATCCGCCAAATGCGACGCTTGTGCCTGTCTGTGCCTTGATTGTGTTGGTAATATCCGTGCCGGTAGTTGTGCCGCCCGAGGCGGTCATGTCTACAGCGCTTACCTTAAACGTATCCTTGTCCATCTCAAAGATATCCCTTAGGCTATCCGCCACAGTAAAGCCGCCCATGTCGGTGTTATGGCGGTTTACCACAATCTTCCACGAAACACCCGAAGCATTCAGCCGGTCTGCGCCATATGTTCCCACGTTGCCCGTGTTCACCTTGAAAAACGTCCCGCTTTTGGCGATGTGCGGCAGCGTGCGGTTGCTGTTTGCGGTAGCTTTGGTGTTTGCCGCAATAGGCGTGCCATACACAGTTCCCTCTATTTTTGCTTCATTTGTGATGGTCGTCGCCTGCGCAGAAAAGAAATCGTGCCTGTAATTTTCATCTGAAAATTTGGTGGTGAACTCAAGCACAAATGTATCGGACGTTGTGTTAGGCACGCCAAAATCTTCAAATACTATCTCCATCTCATTGGACAGATATGGTTTGCCATCAATGTTTGCCGTATTCTCTTGGGTGATTTCAAACGCAAGGTGCGCGCTATCCTGCATCGTAACATCCTGCTTGGTTACGCCTCCTGTCGGTGCGCTCGTTATAATGGAGCTATCCCCTCCCTGCGGCACAATCGTCTCAACTACCGCGCCCGTATTGTCTTTCCGCGTTATTTTAATAAGGTCTTGGAGCGTTGTGCCCGGAGGAAGCGCGTCTGTCATCACCGCGTCCTTTATAGGCACATTATTCGGATTCACTGTTACTGTCCAGCCTACGGTCTTTTTCTCGTAGTTATAGGTTGTAGCGCTGCCGCCAATCTTATTGTCCTTCTGTATCAACGGGCTGGTGACTTTGTTTTCACCTGTGGCATCATCCTGATTTATAAGGGTACCCTGAGGTGCCGCCTGCACTTTTGCTGTGTTTTTCACAGAAACATTGCTGGCATTTTTGCCCAGCACCGCACCGTCTACAAGCTTTGTATCTATCGTCGCTTTGTAGTGTTCACCCGCGGCGATGCTCCCCAGATGTATTTTGAGCGTAATATCATTCCCCCCCGTGCTAAAGCAGTAATAATCATTTGCTCCTCCGGGGTCTGATGCGTCATAATTAATTACCGTACGGCTTCCTACTGATCCAAGTGAAGTCAGCGCGATTGGTGCATGTGAGGTATACAATAAAAACTCCTGCTTGGTGTTATCGAGCGTGTCTACAATAACAACTTCTGAAAGCGCAGTCTGGAACTGGTTGATGGTAAACTCCCAGCTTAATATTTGTGTGGCTGGATCATAGCCCGCGCCTTTTTTGGTCACCCAGCGATATTCAGTGGACACATTCTTGCCAATGTTAAAATCGAAATTATCAGGCAGCGGGCCGTTGCCGTAATACATCTCGCGGTACACAAGCTTTGCAATATTTGTGAGTGAAGCCGGCTTTTGTGGATGGTCGTAATCTTTGGTAACCACCGTCGAATAGGTGATATCCACATTTTTTCCGATAAGGCCCGTCGCAGGGATGATAAGCACCATTTTGTCTTCAGCCGGAAGCGAAGCATTTGATTTATAGGCATAATAACCCGCCTGCGTTGCTCCAAGGCTTTGTAATATCGCCATAAAAGCATCCGGCGTCTTAAGACTGGAATTTTTAATGTCGTCATATGTGGGCGGCGTTCCGCCAAAATTAAGTCCGGTAATCGGCATCGGCGTTTCATATGCAGCCGTATCTTTGTTGTATATTTTCACATCCGAAGTGAGATCATACGTATGGTCGGCAATGTTGATTTCGTCGATAATATAGGCCTCAACGACACGCCCGCCCGAGCTGGAAAGGCTAATCGTCCAGTCGTAATACCGGCTATTTGTGGGCCGCGCCGCTCCGTCTTTTGAAAAAAACTTCGCATTTATTGCCGTTGATACTTCGCTGGATTTTTTAACGTTTTTGGCGCCTGCTTCGTCGCGGTTCAGCTGTGCAGTATTTTTGTAGGTTTTTTTTATGCCGTTTTTCATATAGCTTTCGCCCAGCTCATCTTTGAGACGGGTTTTTAACACAAATTTCGCGGATGTCGTATCTGTGCCGTCCCCAAACGCGTTTTCTACAAATTTATAGTTGATGATGTTTGTGGGATTGTTTTGCGCATCTTGATAGGCGCTGGGCGGAACAGGCATTCCGGAAACCGCGCCGTTCAGGAAAACCTCCGCAGATTCTATGACGAGATCTGCATCCAGTACGTCTTTGAAAAATTTGCCGTCCAGCTTGCCCGTATTGGCAGCGTCAATTTCCACTACATATTCAATTTCTGGGCTGTTTGCCACCGCGGGCGCGCTTTTTACGATGTCATAGTTTGTTGCCGGGTCTGTCACCTCAATGGGCGGTCCTTCAAAGTTGAACGACACGCTGCCATCCGAGGCAATGCTGCCGATCGACGCTGTGGTGCCCGCCACATGCACTCCCGCTGCTGCCAGCGTAAAGGAATTCTCCAGCTGTACGGTCGACCGCGAATATACGCAGTTGTCAAACGCACCGGTAAAAGTGATGACATTTCCCGACTGTGTCCAACTGTATTCTCCTATTTTGGCAGGCGGCGCCTCGGTGTCCATCAAATTGCCCGATGCCGTAACACCGGAAATATCCACTTGGGTCGCGTCAAACTTGCATGTGAACCGAATCTTTGGCAGCCGCACATCTGTGCCAAGCCCGTTCAAATAAGCATCATAGACTGCTTTTGTGCCATGGACGCTCTGGTCGTCGACACCGGCGGCAATGGCATCATCAAGCGTCTGTCGTGTGGCCGCGCTGTCAAGATGTACCGTGTATTTAATATTGAGCGCTGAGGTGGTGGGATTAAATCCTGTCATATCAAAGTTGTATTTGGAAAATTTGTCGGCGGGTGAATAAGAGCCTGGCGCGTTCGTAGCCATATTGCCGCCTGCCGCCATCGGCACAAATCCCCCCGATTGCTGCACTGCCACCCCTGCTTCCTGCTCTACCACATCGGGCTCTGTCAGCAAAACACTCATCTGCGGCAACGCCACACCTTCCGCCAGCGCATATCCTGCGGGAAGAACCGCAGTAAACGTGTATCTGCCCGGCATCGCCGCATCATAGGTTTCACACCCCCATGAAACGCCCTCCACCACAACACTGCCCGACTCTGCCTGTGCAGTGAGCTGCCCAGGGAAAGGAAGCGCCGCAGCTTCCGTTCCCGTCACGGCCTGTAGCTCCTCTGGTTCTGCCGGAGACATCTCCATCAGCGTAACTTCGGTCGCTTCGCCGTCGCTTACATTCGCTTGCGTATCCACGGCCGCGCTTATACTGGAAAACATCAACAGGGCAACCAGGACAACCGCAATAATTGTGATTTTTTTCATAACTAAAAATACCCTCCAACAACTGACTTCTTTGTGTTTAATTTTCGTATATAAATGAAATCCGCGTTTGTCCTATTTGTCTATCGCAACACTCTGCAAATAGGCAAACAAATCTAACAATAGGCTTCATATACATAATGCTCCCCCCAGAGAGCTTGACAATACTATGAATAATTATAACATATATGCACCTATTGTCATAATTTTTTCTGCATTTTATATCATTTTTTCCTTGTTTGGCCTGAATTCTGCAATTACAATCTATGCATCAACTCAATCTTCACTCCACAGCGGCTTATATTGCGCCTCTGATTGAACTGGTAATGACTTTTCGGCTACATTTATCAATTCGATTGCTATTGCCTTTTACTTGATATATAATTGTTCTGAAGGAAATCACATGAAACTTTGTATTGCCCACGCTCCATTCAAATGGTTACGATGAGACATTGTCTGGAGCAAAGAAAAACACCTCATCGGCATAATTCATTCTAGAAAAGCTTTCTGGAGTTTCTTGCCGTGATCCGAAAAGAATGCCATGGACAATGTCTTGTCTATGGTTTTTTATTTTGCAAAGTTTGGAGTGATTTACATTGAAAAATAGTTTGTTAAGCGGTTCTCCGCTTTCTTCGTTGGCGCGTTTTGCAGTGCTCTTGCTTTTTGCAGTGCTCTTGCTTTTTGCAAATCTGTTGCAGAGTGGCTATAGCGTTGTTGATATGATCATTGTAGGACAATTTGTTGGCAGTACAGGAATCGCCGCAATTAGCAGTGCATCCCGAATGGGATATATCATACAATCTGTCTGTACTGGAATTACCACAGGCGGGAGTGTTTTGGTTGCGCAATATGCCGGAGCAAAAAACAAAGAAAAGCAAAGTGAAACGATAGGCGCTCTATATACAATTTCCGCCATAACAGCACTGATATTGACGATCAGTGGTTTATTCGTTTATCGCCCTGTGTTAACCGCGATGCAAGTGCCAACCGAAGCCTATCGATATGCAACCGATTACATGCAAATAATATGCTTGGGTACTGTCTTTGTTATCGGGTATAACGCCGTTTGCGCAGTCATGCGTGGCTTAGGTGATTCCAAAAATGCGCTTATATTCGTTGCGATTGCATCCATAAGTAATGTTTTTTTAGATCTCTTATTGGTTGGTGCTTTGGGGCTTGAGACAAAAGGGGCAGCAATAGCAACCATCGCGTCACAAGGAATTTCTGTTGGCATTGCTTTTATCTATATTAAAAAGAAACAATCTGCTTTCAAGCTTGAGTGGAAAAGAGTTCGCCTTGTGTGGAAAAGTATGTGGGCAATCCTGAAAATTGGTTTGCCTACCGCCTTGCAAATGACCATACTCAATTTTTCTTATCTCATTGTCGCCGGACTTTTGAATGGTTATGGCGTAATGATTGCTGCGGCAGCCGGGATCGGTTTGCAGGTAAACACATTTGCAGCCATTCCCGTTTGGGGCATTGGACAAGCCGTTACTGCAGCCACAGGCCAGTGCATTGGTGCAAACGATACACAGCGGGCAAAGCAAATGGCAAAAACGGGAATCCTGTTGGCGTTGATAATACAAGCTTGTGTAATTATATTGATACAACTTTTTGCTAAGCAGATTATTGCGTTGTTTGACTCCACCCCGGAAGTGATCCGCGAAGGGGTATTATACTTGCGCATCTGCTGTTCCATAAACAGTTTTGCATATGTCATCATGTATATTATCAATTCGTTTGCCACTGGCACGGGGCATTCACTTTTTACTATGGCTAACTCAATATTTCAATCCGTGGTGTTGCGGATATTGATGGGCATTTGCTTAAGCATTGCATTGGGGCATATTGGAGTTTACTGGGGCGAAAGTTTATCCCCGCTTCCATGTGCTTTAATTGGAATTGTTTATTGGTCGAAGGGGAGGTGGGCAAAATCTATATAATTAAACGCCCACCCGCAAGACGATAGCAACAAAAACCGCGAGGAATACCTTCTCTGGCAGAAAAAACCTTGTTGCCAAAAGATAAAGCGCGAGTGGTCTCCCTGTATTTTGCAGACTGAAAATCGCATAAGCTCAGGCGGCGCAGGCAACAAAGGCTGTTTTTAGTCTGTGGGAGGTTGCGGCGCTTCACTCCACTAAACCGTCCTGCTATTTTCCATATTTTTGAGATAGTATTTTGTTTTTATCGTATAATATAATAACAATACAAACTCAAAGGAGTACTTTATCATGGACAACGATAAAACTAAAAACAATTTATCTGACGAACAACTAAACGAAGCCAACGGCGGTTACCAAACACCACCGTCTCACCACAAGGAAAAACAAATGTATTGCTATAACTGTGGCTATTCCTGGAAGGCAGCAACGCTGATGAGAAAACACTGCCCTAAATGCAATTCTACAAATGTTGGGACAGAAATAAGGCCGAATCATGGGGAAGGATCGGGGATTACCTGAAATAAAACCATATCTTGGAGAGGGCCCCTACCCGACATATAAGGAAAGAGTGTTCCTACAAACTCAAGTTCTGTAAGAACACTCAGACTGGTCTGGGTGAGAGGATTCGAACCTCCGGCCTCTTGAACCCCATGGACTCAAAAACCAAAATACAAAAATACGGAATGATACATAACCGGCTTTGTTGTCACGTTCTTTGCATGCCATCGTGACATCTGATTCCAATAAATTTGACCTGATTTTGTTCTGGTTCAGGTCAAAATTCAGGTCAAATTCTGTCTATTCAAGAGGTCGGTAAAATCCTAAAAACTGCCGGTTACGAGATCTTATCCAACGACACAAATTTACCCTTTTTATACTCCTCGCGTCCACGTGCAATAATGGCTCGTTCTTCGTCCGTCAAATCTGTTTCGATAATAATACTTACATCGGCTAAAACTGCCAGCGTCGGTTTCAGCGCTTCCAACTCGCTGTCGGGTATGTTTTCTATATATTCCAATTTTCTTTTCTTATGGCATTCGTTTTGTTCGCGATTATCCCGAATCTCTTTATCATCTCTCCTCTAACATTTCCCTCTCCGTCTGCCGCTTTAATTTAAGTTGTCTTTTACAGATTACTATTCAATACTTAAGCTAAGTTGTTCATCTAAATCGCACAAGTCGTTTTGGCTTAAAACGGCTACTTTTTTATCTGGTACTTCTAACCCCCAATTATCCCAGCCAAAGTAGTTTTTTCTAGCAAATAATTCAATCTTATTTTGTTTTGGAAACATTTTAGTTATACCGTCGATAACTTCTTCAGGCTTTTGACTGTGGCGACCTCTCGGAATTGCGACTAGCTGTCTAATATTCCTAGCACCTCTAGGGGTGGGAATTTTTCCTTTCTTAAGAACAAGACAAAACTCTGTTTGTGATAAGGTGTACCTACCGGGGTTGTGCATCATTTTATCCCACACAAACGCTACGGTCTTGTATTCAAAGCCCCATGCCTCGCCTAGTTTGATCGCATTAGAAAACTGAGGGCCCGTTGTCCACATAAACAATAAGCTATTGTCAGAAGCTATTGAATTAATATCAAGTTGCATTAACTCTTTTAATTTCAGAGTTGGATACTTGAATGTCGCCGCACTAATAAATATATTTTTTTTGAAACCAACGTTTTCGGTTTTAATGCTTGATTTATCATATTGCATTTTTCCACCATAATCCCAAGGGGGATCCATACAAATAATATCATACTTTTTATCAGGAAGAGGTGGGTATATATCAGTTAATGGATTGATTTTAATTCGCTTTTTTGCCTCTTCATTATATATAGAATATCCAGATATCTGAGTTGATGTATCAATATTATCCACAAGCTTTACCTCAATTTCTTCACGCTAATATATTTTATTATATTCTTACTTCTCCATTTAGTCAAGGATGTGTTGCTCATATACCGTTGCCTTAAATCCGTCAAATCGTTATTTTAAATATTGAGGTGACCATCATGATTAAAACAAAGTTTGGCAATAGAATAAGAGATTTGAGAAAACAAAAAGAACTTAGCCAAGAAAAATTTGCTTTATTAATCGATATGGACAGAACTTATTATGCGTCTGTCGAAAATGGTAAGCGCAATATTTCCCTTGAAAATATTGCAAAAATTGCCAAGGGCTTGGGAATTAGTCTAGAAACCTTATTCAAGAATATATAGGAGGTAATTTTTATGGGAAGGAAAGAATTGCAGGGACGAGAAATATGGCAAGACATTAGTGGGGCTAAGGCTACGAAAGCGGAACAAAATCTTTACCAAATATTTAGCGAGGCTTTTGTTGGAACAAAGTACAAGTTACATAAAAAGCCTGCTCACTTAAAAAAGCTCTATGCGCAGGTTGATCTTCATCCCGAAGTTCTTGATCAAATTTTTAACCCTGAGATTGACTTGGCAAAAACAAGTTGGGGGGTTTCTCCAGATTTTGCGATTGAAAATATTGAAACGCACAAGCTTTTGTTTGGAGAAATAAAACGTCAGGATGGATGGGTAGAAGGTAAGAATCCAAGCGCTGGGCGCGGTAATGCGCATGAACGGTTGTGCAAACTGTTTACTCCAGGCTTGTTAAAAGCGTATAGGGAAATTGGAAATATTAGAGATGGAAATATTTTACCTTTTTGGGTTGTTTTTCAGGGTGATATTACTCGCGATCCTAAGCGAGTCAGAGAGATTACTTTTTGGTTTGATGGTTATTCTGACAATTTTTTCATGTGGCGCCCTAATATGTCGGGAGAGCTGTTATTAGCTCATTTCAATTCAAAACTGAAGCATTATTTAGATTGATTCCTAAAAATTGATACTATAGCGTAAAGATAGAAATAATAACTGCCTTTAAAAATGAAGTGCCCGCCAGATTACTCAGGCGGGCGTTTCGATGGACTCGGTTATATCCATCCAACAACTTTGGCTATCGCATATAAAATCGCAATCGCTGGTGTAGTAACCAAATAAATCACAAACCAAATATCCCTCTTGCGGCGTGCACATCTATCGTACGTACAGTCCTCCTGTGCCTTACGCATATCTTGCGCAATCTGCTCCGACGCATCTTTTGCCGCCTTTTTTACATTGCTGACAGCAGCTGCAGAGTATTTGATAAACTTGTCAGCGGCTTCTTTCAGACTTCCTATCAACTCGTTTACCTTGTCGTCCATCACATACTCCAGTATGTTGTTGCTGTCCTTCATTTCGCATACTTTGTTTTCGATCTTCTGCGCTAACATCAGATTCTCGTTCTTGCTTTCTTTCGCTATCTGAAGCGCCAATTCCTGAAATCTGGAGATAATGCTGTCGTAATTCGTCAACGCTTCCGTCAGTAACGATTTGTCCAACGCGTCTAGATCGCCGCGCGTCCTGTCTTGTAGGTCTATCCTCAATTTTTCTCTTTTTCCCATCATCTCTTCTAACGTCAAACTCATTTAACAAATCCTCCTTTGAAATCTTGGCTTTAAATATCTTTGAAAGCGTCTTGTCACGCACCTTGTGTCCATCTTTATCCACAAAAACAATGTATTTGCGACTTTCCCGCCAATCGACGGTGATGCCCTGTGCGCTAAGCCGAGTAGTGAAATCATCTCTGCTGGTGGCCTTTTTCATAGCGCCGTGCACAGCAACCATTATTTCGTACATCCAGCTTTTATACTTTTTCTGTACTACTTTTTCGATAGACCGATATGCGCCCATGCGGTAAGAAGTGATTTTATCACCTTTCTCGCAAATGGATTTGCCATGTTCCCGCAATATTTCATCAGACAGGTCTTTCATTGCCTGTAATTCCGGCTTGGACTGATGAAGCTTCCTGCCATGCTCAAAGCTGACTGAATTGACCAGAATATGCGTGTGTACATGCCCGCGATCAATATGTGTGGCGTAGCAAACCTCATAACCTTGAAACAACGGACAGCGCTGTATCAGCTCCCCGGCAATCACATTCGCTTCCTGTGGTGTGATTGCCTCAACCCGCGGGAAACTCTGAATAAAGTGCTTGTACTGTCTGCCTCCCAGTTTTCCCCAGGCCGCTTTGGTTTCACACATTTCCTCCAACGCTGTTTTTGGATTGCAGTTGTACGCACCAATCAGGTATTCTTCGGTCTTTTTTTCCTGTGAAATATATTTGAGGGCGGTGGCCATGCTCGCTTTTGAATTTACAGCCTTGATGATTGCCATGTTCGCCGCACCTCCCGCACCTCATCATAGATTTTATCCAGCTGCCTCCCACAGTGACTGACCATTCCGGCGTTTGCAGCGTGAGCAAGCTGGTTTAAGTTGTTCCCAATCCGTTTAAGCTCAATTACAACCTCATGCCCACCCTCTTTCACAAGGATTTCTTTTCCTTGTACACAGCGCAACATAAATTCGCGCAGTGGCAGCCTTGACTTCTCCACCTTGCGGCAGATCATCACATATTCTTTTTCAGTTACCCGAAAGCCTATATGTATTTTTCGCTTGCGGTTTACCATTTTTCCTCACCTCCGGTCTTGCACAAATGGGGGTCAAGGGGGATGCTCCCCCTTGCAAGCTCAAAGTGGCGTGCCACTTGGGTAGCTTGCCAAACCCCCAAAGCCCAGCGCGAGCGCATGCCGCCACTCCCGCTCCCTCCATATCAAGTGACAGTTGGTGACGGCAATGACGGTTTTTTCTCTATAGCGGAATAACCGTCACAGCTGTCACAACCGTCACCGATTTTCGGCGGCATGCTTTTGTCCGCTACCCGCTCCAGCTTGATAAGCCTTGCCTTGCTTGTGCGGTTGAAAGAATAATGGATACCCGATTCAGCGAGGAATGTGGTGTGGTATTGATTGAGTAGCTTTGTCACCGTGTTTGGCGGAGTATTCACATCATCTAACGCTTGCAATAACCCGGACGCACTTCCGCTCCAGTTTCCGTGTTCCTGCAATAATTCAACTACCCGGAAAAGAAAAGCGGGCGTTTCCCTGCGCCGTATTTCCTCCGACCTCTCGCAGGATACAAACTGCCAGATACAGTCATCAAATTTTAGCGTCAGTTCCTGATACTCCACATCCCTGCCAGTAATATGCAGCTTGGCGGTGTTGTCAGCGCGCCCGGCGCGTTCCAGCACATACGTACCATCCACCGCGCCGGTCAGCCCGGTTGTGCCTGAAATCTTGTGCAGCGGGTCGCTGTCGTCCATTTTGCGCAGATGATGCACCAATACGAGCGCCAGCCGGTGTTTATCCGCAACCTGCTTTAGCACGCCAATATCGCGGTAATCACTTGCATATGCGCTGTTATCGGATGATAACCCGCGAATGCGCTGCAATGTATCGATCACCACCAATCCCGTATCCGGATGACTGGAAAGAAAATCTTCAATCTGTGCCATCAGGCCATTCGTAATGTTCTGGGCGGCAACAGCAAAGTGTAGGGCAGGCGGCGCAGCATCTGTAATATGAAACAGGCGCGATTGCACACGGCTGATGTTGTCCTCCAGGCATAGGTAAAGTACCTGACATTTTCTCGTCTGGTATTCCCATAGTGGCTCGCCTTGTGATACTTTCAGGCATAACCACAGCATAAGCCAGCTTTTTCCCACCTTTGGACTACCGCAGAACAGATGAAGCCCCGGTGGGATCAGCCTGTCCACTAAAAAGTGGACAGGCCGCAAGGGAGTAGAGAGCAATGTTTCAGCATCTACTGTTTTGAGAGCGTGTTTTTTCATACTGCATCACCGCTTTCGGTATTGATCCAGCGGATGAAGTGATCTTTGCTCACCATCATACGCTTTCCAATACGTAGCGTGGGAAATCCCTCGGAGTGCATTAACTCATATGCACCGGCACGTGATATACCCAGCGTCTGCGCTAAAATGTCTGCGGAGAGCATCAATGGCAGTTCTTCATAATTTGTTTTGGTTGGTTTCATAACGGTTTCCTTTCTACATTAAGTTTTCAAAGTGCGGTGCATGCCCCGCGTGCATGCCTGGCGTTCTCCATCCGTCCACCTCCTCGCGTTCAATGATAGAGAATCATTATGCGTGTCACTATTCATTATTCGATCATATCACACACTTGACAAAAGTCAATAGAGAATGTATAATGTTTAGCATATACTCTATCTTGATAAATTCTATTCTCTATCGGAGGAAAAAATGTTTTCATTTATCGCATATACATTCGAAGGTCAGGCTTGTTTTAAGGAAGGCAGCAAAACGTATGAGTTTGGTGAGATTCTGACATATTATATGAATTTGGATATGGAGAAACCCAAAAGATTTTACGACAAGCTAAAAAAAATCAGGCCATATTGTTTGTATCCTGTCAGCGAAGAACACGAGATGATTAAGATATATAACGAGAGTGTGCTTAAGGCGCAAGGGCTAATGTCGAATATTTTACTCTATGCAAAAACATTGCAGCCATACAAAGTTTTGAAAAGCCAACACTTGGAAGAAACGCCGGAAGAACTGACAAACCTTTTGAATCAATACCAGTTCCTTTTTGATAGTGATGAATTTGATACCAGCACTTACAGAAAGAAAAATGAGAATGAAGATAATATGTTCGATGTGGGAGAGTTAGGATATTTGAATGTTGAGACACACGAATCTGAGCTTATCGCATTTATCCCTGACCTGGGATATATCGAACATGTTGAAGATGGATTGCTGGAGGCTACAAAGCTAAATGAGCAAATCAACAAATTATTCGACTGTTACCTTGGATTTTTGGCGGATGTATTGCGGATTGAATATGTATATGCTCCATTTTTGGACAACATTGTTCATGCGTCCGATACAAAGATGCTTGCTAATCGTATGAAAAAATATTTTGAGCAGCAAAGCAAAGGGGCGTTAGAACCGCGCGCTATGAATGACGCACGAAATATCCGAATATCTTATGACGTAATAGAAACGAAAGAGAAAAATTCGACATTCAGCCGCCAGACATATTATCCGTCTGTCGGCGCGTTCCTGTACCTCGAACTGATGGAGGGGGTGGAAACAGAAAGATTGCCCAAACGCTGCAAGAACTGCAAACGATATTTCTTGCACAGCACTAGCTATTCTAACGAATATTGCGAAAATATTGCGCCGGGCGAAACCGAACGTACGTGTAAGGAAGTAGGCGCGAAAAAATCATTTGAGGAAAAAGTGAAATCTGATCCGGTGTGGCTGGAGCACCAGCGGGCATATAAAACGCATTACGCACGCATGACAAAGAAAAAAATGACAAAAGAAGAATTTTTGAACTGGGGCGATATGGCTGCCGATTTAAGGGACAAGGCACTTGCAGGTGAAATCCCTTTTGAGGAATATGTTGAAAAGATAAAAAAGTGAGGTGATGAAAATGGCTAAACGCTCAAATGGCGAAGGGCAGCTCCGTCATCGCAAGGATGGCAGATGGGAGCTTTCCATCATGGTCGGGTACAACCCAGACGGAAGCCGTAGGATCAAGTCATTCTACGGAAAGACACAGAAAGAAGTCAAGGAAAAATTCGAAGTCTATAAGAAGGACAAGGCGATTGGTCTCGACGTAGAGAACACGCTCATATTTGGCGAATGGGCTGATATGTGGTATAAGGGGCACAAAAATTCGGTATCTGCGACCACTTATGATAGTTACCGCTACACACTAACGCTTTTGAAGGAAACCTTTGGCTCGAAGTTCCTCAAAGATATTAAGCCAATGCACGTAGAGCAATTCTTGATTGGTTTACGAAATGATGGTAAAAGCGATTCATATCTCTCGAAATGTCGCGGAATGCTCTATCAGATATTTCACAAAGCCGAGGCGAACGACCTAATTTTGAAAAACCCTGTCCGCTTTGCAGAAAAGATGAAACGTATCACCGCCAAAAAGAAAAAGGACGCCTTTACCAAAGAAGAAATCCAGCTGTTACAAAGTCATCTACCGAATGATCGGATGGGCAATACGATTTTATTGATGATTGCCACGGGCATGCGTTCGCAGGAAGTTGTTGCACTGCAACAAGAACATATTGAGTCGGATGGCTCTATGCTTTATATCAGGCAGGCTCAAAAGCTGGTCAAAGGCAAAGCGGTGATTGGCCCGCCCAAAAGCGCGGACAGCGTGCGCGATATCCCCGTACCCGAAGAATTTCGGAAGCATGCCATATATTTACGCGGACAGGCAAAAGAATTTGTCTGGGATGGCTCAATTCCGGGGGTACCATACAATCTTCGCAACTTCCGTGAGAAGTACAAAAAAGCAATGGGAGATATACCGGGTGTTCGACCATTAACACCGCATTGCTGCCGTCATACCTATGTTACGCAAATGCAGTCACTCGGTGTGGATATGGAAGTAATAAAGGAACTGTCTGGTCATGCGGAAATTGATATGACAGAAAAGTATCTGCATATCCAGCGCGAAGCAAAGGAGCAGGCAGCAAAGAGATTCTCCGAAGCGTTCGAACAAGAGACTGAAAAAGAAGAAGAGTAATTGCAACTCAGTTAAATATCATCTGACACTATTATATGCAAATGCATATTATTTTTTGCATCTTAATTCAGGTCAAATTCAGGTCAAGTATGTGTTTTGTGGTTTTGGCCATAAAACAAAAACCCGCTCTATCCCTTTTATAGGGCGGGTTTTCTTGGTCTGGGTGAGAGGATTCGAACCTCCGGCCTCTTGAACCCCATTCAAGCACGCTACCAAACTGCGCCACACCCAGACGGCATTTTTTATGGTAGCATTTTTTTATTCTCCTGTCAATTCAAAAAACCGTTATTTCACAGCACCCTTGCTCTATGCTATAATATCATTCAACCATTACTTTATTAAAAAGCAGGAGATTTTCTATGAACATATTAGTTTGCAACGCAGGAAGTACTTCCTTAAAATTTAAATTATATGATATGCCAGCGGAAACAGTTATGGCGGAATGCCGCATTGAGCGAATCGGTGATCAAAACGGCGGCCTCTTTAGCTACAAAAACGAATTAAGCGGCGCCTCCATAACTGAAGAAAACAAAATTATTCCCGATTATGAATCAGGAATCAACGCATTTTTAAAGCTGCTCACCAGCCCGGATAAAGGTGTAATTCAAAATCTTTCCGAGCTTTATGCCGTAGGCTATAAAACAGTCCTCTCCAAAGACCACTACGGTGTCCATGTAATCGATGACGCAGTATTGCAGGGAATGGAAGATTACATGGTCGTCGCCCCCGCGCATAATACATTTTATTTGCAGGCGATACGCACCTTCCAAAAGATCATTCCACGCACACCCATGGTCGGCGTGTTTGAAACCGCTTTTCATCAAACAATGCCCAAAGAAGCCTATATCTATTCCACCCCTTATGAATGGTATGAAAAATATGGCTTGCGGCGCTACGGATATCACGGTGCATCCCATTCCTATGTTGCCGATTGCCTCACCGACCGGTTGGGATCAACATACAAAGCCGTGTCCTGCCATCTGGGCGGCAGCGGATCTTTAACCGCCATCGAAAATGGTAAAAGCGTGGATACCAGCTTCGGTTTTTCTTTGCAGGTGGGATTGCCGCAAATGAGCCGTGCCGGCGATATCGATCCTTATTTTATTTTCTACTTAATGAAAACAGAAGGCCTTTCGATGGAAGAAGTAGAGCAAGGATTGCAGAAAAAAGGTGGTATCCTGGGCATCTCTGGTGTAAGCAACGACCTACGGGATGTGGAGAAGGCCGCCAAAACAAACGAGCGCGCACAGCTTGCCATCGATATCTACTGCCGCGAGATCGTACGCTATATCGGCGGCTATGCAGCCATTATGGGCGGGCTGGACGCAATCGCTTTTACGGGTGGTATTGGCGAAAACAGCAATACCGTTCGTGACAAAGTTTTGTCTCATTTTGGCTATCTGGGACTCGAGCTTTCCGGCAGGCAGCCTGAACGCGGGCAAATAAGCACGCTCTCAACAGACGTTTCACCCCTTAAGGTGTTCGTTATCCCGGCAAATGAAGAACTCGGCATTGCGCGCAAGATCGCTGCGCTAGACCTCAAGTAAAAAAGGTAAATTGCTATGGATGGAAAGCGTATATTCTACCGGGAAATATTGGAACACCCGGCAAGGGATGATTCAAAAGAAATTTTAACCCTGATTGCGAAAAATGACGCATGCGGGTTTTATGAGCTATGCCAACAATATGTGCAAGCGGCACTTGATTCTCAGACATGGTTCAATGGGGATTGGCGTCTGGAAAGTATCACTCCGGCAGCGGATACGGACAGTGTAGTGCAAAACACACTGGCTTTCATACAAAAATTTGATTTATATAATCCGGAAAAGCTGCTGCACATGATCCGATTCCGTTTTATAGAAAGTATGCATATCCACGACGAGCTATCCGAAGAAGTTGTTGCACAGGATGCCGCAAATGCAAAACCCCTTGGGCCAGAGCATTTTATCCATTTACGCGAGCTGCCCTGCTGGGACGAGATCACAAGCGAAGTGCTCGCGCAAGCATAGCTCTTGCTGCGGCATCAGCGCCAATCCATCCTTACAATAGCACTTTTTACCGCGATTGTTTATTTTACCAACCTTTTCGCCTCGGGCAGTACGCGCATCGCCGCCGTTTCCCGGGGCTTTTCATTTTCTGCACCGGCCTTGCCGCCCGGCTGGAATTCCGTCATGTTTTCCCAATAACGCTTGGGCATATGCGTCATGCGGCATTTGGGATTATACCGCCCCTCTATGGCAATCGTGTCGTAAAACAGCTTCCACAGCTCGCGGAATTTCACTTCCTCCTCGTCCGGCGCAGGCAGTGTAAATTCCTCCACCTCCAGCAGCTGTGTCTTGCCCTGCTCATACAGCACCACCACGCTATTCGTTTTGTCGTGGATCAGCCACCTCTCGTTGGGATACCTGTCTACAAAATGCGGCGCTAAAAGCGGCAGCACATAGTTCTTTGGCGTAATTTCAGCCGCCATCACATCCTGATGGATGGAAAAACGCACAAACCCGGACAACAGGTGCACCTCGTTTGATAGGTGCCGCACCGCGTTGAACAGAGTGTTCACCGCATCATCCGTGGGCATCCGCATAATTCTTTGCCCCACCCGGAACCCTTTTCGCAAAAACAATAGGATAGACCTTTCCTTGCCGGGCAAGCAAGTCAAAAAGGAGCGTTGGATGAATTGCAGCGCTTCGCCGCCAATTTTATTACCAATTCCCGCAATGACGCGCCTTGCCTGTTCAATATCCGTCACAATCTCCCTTTGCGCAAACAAAGACACCTGATGCTCCCCCGGCCCCACAATTTCCACGGGCAGCTCACCCTTGATAAAGCTTTCAAACACGCAGCACATCAAGCCCTCAAAGCTTCCATCATAGTAATAAATTATATCTGTCCCGTCAGGCATTTCTGCACATCCTCCGCAAGTACGACGGGCGGCTCAAACAGCGAGAGCTGCTTGGTTCCATCCGGCAAAAAAAAGCTGCTTCTATACATCTGGAACTCTTTCTTGGACATTAAAGATTGCAACACCTCATCCTGGCGGAAACGCACCCCTTCTTTCACCTTGCCACGACAGGTCAAAAAATACTTGGCACGCTTTAGCACCACGCCCAGCTTTTTCAGCGCGTCAAAATCGAGTGATGCCGCACGCCGCGCGCGCAGTATCCGCTTGGCGCTTGTCACGCCCAACCCGGGTACACGCAAAAGCTCCTCATAAGAAGCTTTGTTGACCTCTAAAGGGAAGAACTCCATGTGATTCAATGCCCAATTACACTTGGGATCGACAAACGGATTGAACGAGGGGTTCTTTTCATCCAGAATTTCACTCGCTTGAAATTCGTAAAACCGCAACAGCCAGTCCGCCTGGTATAGCCTATGCTCCCGCAAAAGCTGCGGCTTTGTGGTGAGCGCAGGCAGCAGCGAATGTTCCACCACCGGCATATACGCGGAAAAGAACACGCGTTTCAGGCCATACTTTCTATACAACCCTTCGGTCAGGTTCAATATCTGGAGGTCCGTCTCCGGCGTTGCCCCAATGATCATCTGCGTGCTTTGCCCAGCAGGCAGGAATCTTGGCGCGCGGCGATAGACCGTAAGCTCATTTTTGTTTTCTATTTTTCGGTCGCGGATAAACCGCATGGGCTCCAACACCGACTGCTTTGTCTTGTCCGGTGCAAGCAGCTTCAGGCTGTCATTCGAGGGCATTTCAATATTCACACTCATGCGGTCTGCCAGCATCCCCAGCTCATTCAAAAGCTCTTCCGACGCGCCCGGGATCCCCTTTGCGTGTATATAACCGGAAAAACGGTACTCATGCCGTAAAATACGCAGCGCCTCTATCATTTGCTCCGTCGTGTAAGCTGCATTCTTTATCACGCCCGAGCTAACAAACAACCCCTCAATATAATTGCGTTTATAGAAATGAATTGTTAATTCAGCAAGCTCGCGCGGTGTAAACGTGGTGCGCGGCACATCATTGCTACGGCGATTTACGCAATACTTGCAATCATATACACAGGCATTGGTCATCAACACCTTCAGCAAGCTCACACACCTTCCATCCGCCGCAAAGCTGTGGCAAATGCCACACGAAACTGTGCTACCCAGTCCGCCATGCATTGCAGTGCGGTCTACACCGCTCGATGTGCAGGCAACATCGTATTTTGCCGAATCCGTCAATATCTCCAGTTTTTTGAATATGTCCATTCTTTTATACTCCGGGAATTCTATCATACTATTTCTGCTTAGAGAATATACCTTAGAATAGCACAGGGGCATACCATTTTCGGTACACCCCTGTTTTTTGCGGTTCCCATTTAATCTCCATCAAAATCGGAGTTATAATCACAAGTCCCCCATCAAGCGCTTTGCCATACGGATATGTTCCTTCACCGCCTCCGGTGATGGCCCGCCAGGTATGTTACGCGCCTCCACACAGGTTTTCAGGCTGACCTCCCCAAAGAAATCCTCGTCCGCCTGTGGCGCAAGTTTTTGCAATTCATCCAGCGTCAGCTCATCAATCGCCTTGCCACTTTGCTCACAAAAAAGCACCATTTTGCCAATTACCTCATGCGCGTCACGGAAGGGCATTCCTTTTTTCACGAAATAATCTGCCGCGTCCGTCGCGTTGGTAAAGCCCAGTCCTGCGCTTTCTGCCAGCTTTTCCTTGTTCCATTTTGCTGTGCGCAGCATTCCTTCCATCACCTTTACACAGGCATTCAGCGTATCCACAGCGTCGAATGTACCTTCTTTATCTTCCTGCATATCTTTGTTGTACGCAAGCGGCAGGCCTTTCATCACAGTCAGCAGCCCCATAAGGTCACCATATACCCGCCCCGTCTTGCCGCGGATGAGCTCCGCCATGTCTGGATTCTTCTTTTGCGGCATAATGGAAGAACCGGTGGAATATTCATCCGAGAGCTTCAGCACACCAAATTCGTTTGTGGAAAACAAAATAATCTCCTCACACAAGCGGGATAAATGCATCATACAAATAGAGGCTGCGGAAAGAAATTCCAGCGCAAAGTCACGGTCGGACACTGCGTCCAGGCTATTGCGCGAAATTTCCGAGAACCCAAGCTCCTTTGCCACAAACTCCCTATCCAGCGGATATGTGGTAGCACACAGCGCACCGGAGCCAAGCGGCAGCACATCCATGCGCCCTTTGCAATCCTTCATGCGTAAGATATCACGATAAAACATTTCAAAATACGCCATCACGTAATGCGCCAGCGTGGTAGGCTGTGCTTTTTGCAGGTGCGTATAAGCGCTCATTACCGTTTCCGTATTCTCCTCCGCAATATCAGCAAGTGTGCTGCACAGCGTCGCAAGGTTCGCACATGTTTCATCCACCACCCGCTTCATATACAACCGAAAGTCCGTCGCCACCTGGTCGTTGCGGCTGCGCCCGGTGTGCAGGCGTTTGCCAGCATCGCCAATACGCTCGGTTAAAAGCCGCTCTATGTTCATATGGATATCTTCATCATGCACAGAAAATTCCACGCTTCCGTTTTTAATATCCTCCAATATAGACAAAAGCCCGGCCTCAATCTCTTTCGCGTCGCCAGCAGGAATAATGCCCTGCTTCCCCAGCATTTTCGCGTGCGCAATGCTGCCGCGGATATCCTCCTCATACATGCGGCTGTCAAAGCCAATCGAAGAATGGAATCCCTCCGCAAACGCATCCGTGCTTTTTTCAAACCTTCCGCCCCACATTTTTCCCATGTGTGTTTTCTTCTCCTTTACCTCCGGATTCTCAAGGCCATATCCCTAAAGCCCAAAGAAATGCGATGCATTTCCCTATCCGAATTACCATCTCAATGCCTTCGCCATTACAAAAGGCACTGCTGCTTTCCCACGCTACCAGCGCACCTGCCCGTCACCGTCGATAATATACTTCACGGTAGTCAGCTCGGGCAGGCCCATCGGCCCGCGCGCGTGCAGCTTTTGCGTGGATATGCCTATCTCCGCACCAAACCCAAACTCAAACCCGTCGGTATACCTCGTGCTGGCGTTCACATAAACCGCCGCCGAATCCACTTCGTTTTGGAAACGCTTTGCGCTAGTATAATCATTTGTAATAATAGCTTCCGAATGCCCGGTGCTGTATTGGTTAATGTGGGCGATTGCGTCGTCCAGCCCATCCACCACCTTCACCGACATAATATAATCCAGATACTCGGTGTAATAATCCTCTTCCGCCGCCGGCTTTGCTCCATATTGCTGCGCCACCTCATCCCCGCGCAGCTCCACTCCCTTTTCCTGCAAGAGCGCAAATGCCTTTGGCAAAAATTCCCCCGCAATATCCGCGTGCACCAGCAAGCTTTCCGCCGCGTTGCACACCGATGGGCGCGACACCTTTGCATTGACTGTGATCTCCGCCGCCATGTCAAAATCCGCGCTTTTGTCCACATAAATATGACAATTGCCCGTCCCCGTTTCTATCACAGGCAGCGTAGCATTTTCCACCACCGTTTTAATCAACCCCGCGCCGCCGCGTGGGATCAATACATCCACATATTCGTTCAGCGTCATCAGATAGGCTGCCGCCTCACGCGACGCGTCACGCACCAAGCTTACCGCCCCTTGCGGCAGCCCCGCAGCCTGCCCTGCCTGCACCATGGCATCCGTCACTGCGATATTGGAGTTCATCGCTTCACTGCTGCCCTTCAACACCACGGCATTGCCCGCCTTCAGGCACAGGCCTGCAGCATCCGCCGTCACATTGGGCCGCGCTTCATAAATGATGCCGATAACACCCATAGGCACACGCACTTTTTTCACAAGCAGGCCATTGGGACGCTTCTCTCCATGAAGCACCTCTCCCACCGGATCTGTCAATCCCGCGATATCAAAAAGCCCCTGCGCCATCGCCTCAATACGTTCTTGGGTCAACGTCAGCCTATCGATTAATGTCTCTGTCCGGCCTTTTTCCCGCGCAAGCTCCACATCCCTGGCATTTTCCGCAAGAATATTCCCGCTCTGCTCCAGCAGCCCATTACCCATCGCAACCAGTATGTCGTTCTTCTGCTGCGTCGAAAGGCTGGCCATCTTATGCTTTGCACCCTTTGCCGCCTGCGCGGCCCTGATCACGCTCTCCATCGTTTTTCCTCTCTTATCGATCCGCGCATACACCACATAATATTTCTTGTGCAGCACATGCTATTTTAACTCAATTTGCTGTAAGCTTCTCTCTTTTTTTCACAACACAATCGCAGCCACCCTGCGGATATCCTTGATGATGTAATCCGGCATATAGCTGCGCATCAGCTCTCCCTCCGACTTTACCCAACTGATAGGCGAGTATAAAATACAACAATCCAAACCCGCCTCGCTTGCCGCCACGGGGTCGTGCTCCGAATCTCCTAGGTAAAGCGCGCGGCCATGTGGTATTTTCAGCCTGTCGCAAAGCTTGGCAAAACGCGCAGGTTTTTCATCAAATGAGATATCCGCGCCCATCACAAGGTCAAAAGAACCCTCCAGCCCCAGCGCCGCCACAACCTTTTCCACCAACGCCTGCATAGAATTCGTTGCCAGCACGGTTGTCACGCCATTTTCCCGCAGGCATTCCAGCGTTTCCCGCGCGCCCTCCACCAGTGTCATTTGCTCTATGATGTCATCCGCCTGCTCCTTGTAAAACAACTCCAGCTTGTGGAACATTTCTGCTATGCCATCTTCATTTGCGCCCGCGCGCAGGAACACCTCCCGCAGCGTGTTACCGATTACCCGTCGGTTCTGCCCATCTCTCGCCAACTCTGGGTAATGCTTTTCCCAAAACCGCAAGAACATTTTTTTATGACCCTGCGCCGAATCAACAAGAGTACCATCCATATCAAAAAGCACAAAATCGTATTGCCGCATAAACCGCTTTCATTCCTTTCCTTTCATTTCATTTTACAGTATAGCATGGAACACAAAAAGATTGAAGCAAAAAACATTCGCCTATGGGTTTTCCCTGTACAAAAAGGAAACAAAAAAACCTGTGCCGCAAAGCACAGGCCACGTCTCTTTCCCCCATCACATGCAGCTACTCGGCACGCCGTTGTTTTTTCCCGGTTTTATGGATATACATTTTTTCATCCACGTTATCCAATATCTCCTCCACCTGATGCTCTTTACCGCCGCCAAACACGTTTACACCATAGCTAAACGACATCTTATACGGCTTCTTTTTCTCCGCGTTCGCTTTTTCCAGGTTGTCCTGCATACGCGCAAGCACCTTGTTTGCCAGCTCCAGCCCGCAATCACGCAGCACCACAAAAAATTCGTCGCCGCCATACCGCACCACCGCCTCTGTAGCGCGTGTGGAGCTTTTCAGCACATCCGCAACAGCGCGAATATACTCATCTCCCTCGCCATGCCCGTAATTATCATTTACGTTTTTCAGGTTGTCAATATCAATAAACGCCACGCAATAGGTCTTCTCCGACGGCTTTTCCTGAAGCGTCTTCAGCAGATTAAGCCCTGCGCGCCGATTAAGCATACCCGTCAGCGGATCGACATTTGCATGCTCCTCCAGCCTTTCCTCATTTTGCTTCCAGTCTGTCACATCGTCAATCACATGCAGGTAAAGCTGTTGCCCGTTAGGAAGCGCAAACTTATCCGATGTAATCCTGCACCATTTCCCCTCCGACTCATCACTCAGCTCTCGCGTAACAGGATATTGGTCGTCCTGCTTGAGGTTGCTCATATAAGAAATCAAAAAGCCTGTGTCGTCATCCACCAAGTCAGGCGTTAGTCTATCCCTGCCATCCAGCAGCTCTTTGCCCGGCGTGTTGGCATACACCACCTTGCCGGTACTATCCACCTCTATCACCATAATCTCCAGCATATTGACCGCCATTAAAATTTGGTGATACCGCCAGCTATTCATCTTCTGCTCGGCCTTGTCGGTCATGGCAAAATCGCCCTGCCCTTCCTCCGCCCCCGTCGAAGCACCCGCCACACGGTCTATCAGCTCGTTTATTGTTTTAAACAGCTCGCCTTCTTCCTGCATCTTGGGCACAATCTTACCCTTCAGCAGCTCTTTAAGATGCCAGTCCAGCGTGGAAAACTGCGATTGCATATGCTTAAACGGCCCCGCCAGCATGTTTTGGCGTGAGGGCATAAATCCATCCAGCTTGCCACGGGAAAGATCAATCGTCATCATATTCACTTCATAGATATTGGAAAAAAGCTGTGTGGCTTTATCTGCCAGCCGCCGCAGCTCCGGATTTTTTATATCTTTTGCAAAAACAACGTTTTTGGGCGGCTTGCCCGATAGCACGCCATCCAATGCATCTTCAAGGTCCGACAAAAAGTCCCTGGTCTCGTTGTCCATAGAGTCCCCCAACTTTTTCCTTTAAAGCGCATTTACCTGAAAACGGCATGTCCTGTCACCTGTCGCCCAGCAATCAATTTCTTTTGCTTGGAACTTCTTTCCGGTATATGCTTCCAGTATTCCGGCAATAAAGCCTTCATCATAATCGCAAACCGTATCCCCCATCACTGGCAGGCCAGAGCAATCAAGATCCTCTGACACTGTGAGCACAAAGGAAAGATCCTCCAGGTTTGCGCGTTCAATATTCATAATGCCTATTTTCAGTTCCCTGAGCTGGTTGGTAAGATTCGCGACAAAATAATCGAAATCACCCGAAAGATCCAGCACATTTTGCGCAAACTGCACTCCGGCAAGATGCCCAGCGGCACGAATAATATTCCGCGCCGTTTCATCGTCATATTCGCGCGTCAGGATATCCTTCATCGTATATTGGAGCAGACGGTATACCACAACCGGCATCTCTGCACCAAGGTTCTTTCTGCCCTCCTCGATGTCGCCGAGGTTTGCCCACTCAAAAGCAGACGGCACTGATTCATATTTCATAATAATTCCTCTTTTCCGGGAAAAAGCAACGCCTGTTTCCCAAAACCATACCCCACGGGAAAAAATTCTCAAATATAGTATAGCCCAGTACGCCAATATCTGTCAAGAAACGGCTTTGTCTGTACGGGGACATTCCTCCCAAAAGCAGTAAACCGAGGCAGATCGCCGCCCCGGCTCCTTCTCTCATTCTTGGGTTTCCTCACCCGCCCTTCTGCGTTTTTTTCACAGCTTTTCTCCTGCGCTGCAAAACAAATGCCAGCGCTGCCGCTATAAAGACTGCCACAATCAACTCCAGCCCTTCATCCATACTGACCACCGGGGAGTCGCCTTCCACGTCAACACCTTCCCCACTCAATATTTTTTCCTGCAACGCCAACAGCTCCGCTTCCTGTTCCTTTGTTTCAAACACGCTAAAAGATGTAGCGGGCGTAAGCTGCTTTTGCCGGAACGCATCGCGCACCACACCGATATCCTCCTGCATCAGAAGTGACTTTTGCATCAGCAAGAAAGCATTCTCGTACTCATTGCCGTCAAATCCTATATCTTCCGGCTGTACTACAAACCGATACAGTATTTCACTTCCCTCCGTCGCGCTCACATAGCCATCCTTATAGCGGCGCACCTCGGAAACGAGCGGTTCTTCAAGCGGTTTGCCCATCCGCTCTCCATCCGAGAAGCGGTATGCCGTCAGCGTGGCATCGTAATTCAGGTTGTAATAATAATCACTTTCCGGAAAATAAGCATATTCTTGCATATTCTCCGGCAGCACCGCCGACCCTATGTTATCCGACACCGCCACAATCACGGGAAACGCGTCGCTCTTTTCCATTTCCCCGCGCTGCGCCTGCCACATGGCAGCCCCCAGGTTAAATCCGCCTTTTGCCATAATCCGCTCCGCCCCGATTTCCATATCAAAGTGTGGCTGTGGCAAAACATCATCCGGTAAATCCGAGAGCTTCATCTGCTGCGTTTGGTACGAGGCAAAAATAACCGTTGCTTCTTCTATATCATTCTTTGCGGAATAATCCTGTACTTTGCGAATATGCTCCGCCACCGGGCTGTTATAAGAAGCATCCACAACAAAATAATATTCCATCTCCCTTTTCGCCTCTTCCAACTGTTCCTTATAGCCCGCGGGAATAAACACCACACTACCCATATCAAGCGGCTGTGCGTCAGCCCGCTTCGCCTCAAGCAATATCCTCTGCCCGCCAATCTCCAGCGTTTCTTGCTGCGAGTGCATCACATAAAATCCTGTTTTGCGCGTTTCGCCCGCGGCAAAGGGAAACACGCGCAATTCAATCGTATCCTGGTCCGCATAATAGAGCACGCCCGGGTCCTGCGCACGCCGCACCACGCTCTGATAGGTGATGAGCGCCGCCCGCTTGTCCGTCAGCATGCCAAATTTCTGTTCCTCTCCAACATAAAGGTAATAATCTTTGATAAAGCACCCGTCCGGCAGGTGGAACCGCACTGCGTATTCCGTATTGTCGAAGGCTGAGCTGTTTTTAATCTCAAGGTCTACCCAGGTTTTATAAGCCCCCGCCTCTTCGTCGTATTCTGTCCGCGTGTTTGCGGATTCCAGCGCAACACTTGCATCCCCCTCCACAAAGGAATCGTTATCCACAATTGATGTACCGCCCCAGCCTTCCGATTGCTGCGTTTGAACATCAAAGAAAATAGAACGCATTCTTGCGATGCTATTTGCGCTGAGCGCCTTTCCCTCCAGCACAATATCACTATACAGCTTGGAGAAAAGCGGTGTATTGTTGTTATTGCCGCCCCAAAACGGATCGAATTGCAGCAGGTCGGCATACGGCGTTTGCATCGCATCCAGTGTGTGCGCCAGCCGCTCTGTGTTCACGCCTGCCTGCTGGCTGCCCGCGGGATCCATATATTGCTGCACATTCTCATAATTCACCTTATCCGCATAGGCATTTACCACAAACACAGCAGGCACCGTGGCAAACCCGGCTGTCATGACAAGCGCGATTGCCGCGCCGCTCCACCGTTTGCGCAGCCCCTTTGCATTGTCCGTGAGCTGCTTAACCTCCAGTATGCAAACAAACAGCGGCACAAACACCAGCACCCCCAGCCCCATGAAAATAATCCCCACAAAGCCGAACGGCAGGAAAGGAATGAACACAAATGCCATATAGGCAACCGTGGAAAATCCCAGTGATTTTACATAGAGCAGCGGTAATGACAAATACTTTTGCTGCCAAAACGGTAACATGGCTATGCCGTTGAGCAAAAACAGCACAAAGAACCACGGGCTGGAATAATCCCCAAACATCCCTTCAAAGCCGGCATTCACCATCAACCCCGCCTGCAATAGTATGATCGCGAATATCACCACCACCACGCTGTTATTGGAAACCCTGGTAAACCAAGAAGGCTTGAGCGTTTCACTCGCCTGCCCATCTGTATCCGCTTGCTGATGCCCCTCCTGCTTTGCGCGCAAGAAGGTGAGCAGCCACAACACAAAATAAATCAACGCTGCCACAAGGAGCGCCACCCCAAGGCTTATCAGCAGCGTGTTTGCGGCCTGCTCCACAGAAAGCCCCATCGCCACAGCGCACCCAAAGGGCAACAAAATGCATAACGCCAGCTGCTTCCACAGCTTTTTCGAAGGCATTTCTTCCCTCCCAAGGTATAGCTGTATGCAAAGGTACAACGCGGCCACCGCGCCCATAAGTAGCGCAACCACCTCCAGCCCGGGCATTGCCGCTGGTAATGCAAGCTGGTACAATTGCGTGATGGTTAGTATCCCCGCTGCCGCCTGCAGCGCAAGCATACCACCGAGCACGCCGGGCGCCGTGTTATGCACAGTCCTGCGCCGCACTCCATACACACATGCCCACACCGCAAGCGCAAGTGAAAGCACC
>JAJDHD010000070.1 GCA_030266015.1 Christensenellaceae bacterium OttesenSCG-928-K19
TCGCTATAAAATCCGATAAGATACTTGCTTTTCCCGCAAAGAATGATAGTTTTGATCCCATTCAGAACCATTTTTTCGATTTTGTCGTGAACATAACATTTGGGAGTAGGATAGGGGTTATGTCGTGGAATCAAACGACAAACGGCACTTGGAGAAAAAGCATTTTCCGTTTACGCTGCCGACGCCTCCTCTTCCCTTACCTTCACCTCGCCGGGCAAAAGCGCGTTTTCGCCTGTTTGTGCGGGGAAATCCCCGCCGTCCTGATCGTTTTGTTCATCCGCCGTCTGCGAAGCGGAACCTAATACCGCTTCTTCCTGTTCCACATCTGCAATGGCGGCCTCCGGCGTGTCTTGCGCTATTTCTATTTCTTCTTTCGCAAGGGCTTCTCCTGCCGCCGCTTCGGCCTCCAGCGCCCCGGGCACGATTTCCGGATCTGCCGCGGGCATGACGAAAAACTCCACTTGCGCATCGGTTGTTGCCCCCACTTCATCCGTCACCGTAACGGTAGCGGTAAAGAACCCTATTCCAGCCGGGTTCTCCGGAGTTATCGTTCCCGCCTCTGTCGGTATGCCGCTTATTTCGCCGGTGGCGCTGTCAATCGTAACGCCATCTGGCGCGCCCGTCATGAAAAAGGTGCGCGCGCCCGTTCCCGTGCCCTCTGCCACCGTGGCGACGCACGGCATCATTTCCTGGCCGACCTGCACCTCCGCGCTGTCCGGGGCGTAAGTAAGCGTCAGCGCCGGATTGATGGTGATTGTATAGCTTGTCGAAGTGTCCACGCCGCCGACTCTCGTCGTGATTTCAAATGTAAACTCGCCCACTTCTGTCGGCGTCCCCGCCACAGTGCCGTCTGCATTCAACACCAGCCCAGTCGGCAGCGCTTCTCCCTCTGCCAGCGCTACCGTGCCACCCTCCGGAACGCTGATTGCGCCGCTGTATTGGTGCCCCTGTGTCCATGCGGCGGGCAGGATGGCTTCGGCGCCCGGCTGCAGGATGATTGGGGGCACGGGCAGATCTGCCAGAATGGGTGTCGTATCACTTACTTTACTGCCGCTTCCGGAAATGTTGCTGGTTATTGATTTTCCATCAATCAAAGCAGAGAGCTTGATGTTGTACGCGGAGCCGTCCGTACTGCCGCTCACCGTTACAAATGCGTCCTCCGCAATGCCGGTGGCGTCCAGCCGAGGTATGCTGTCCACTTTGGCTTGGAATGTGAACGTCCCATTCGCGCCTATGGCGGCATTACTTTCGCCATACACCGAAAGCGCGCAGCGGGCGTCCCCCTGCCAGCCTTTTTCACTGACGTAAAGCGATATGGCGTTTATAGACAGTTCGCCTAACGCGTCCTCCTTTATGCCCACATGGAAAGCGCCGGTAACTTGCGTATCTGATATTTCTCCTCCCAGCAATCCCCCATACCTACCCGCTAACGATTGTGGGTGCACCGGTTCATTATTCCCTGGGGGCTCATTAATTTCAGGCGGCTCATTATTTCCGGGAGTGTCGTCGCTGTAAAATTTGCTGAGCAATGTATCCGGAATGATCACCAACCCGTCATCCGTAATAGTGATTATGTCCGCGGGCAGCGTCAGCACATTGTTTCCGTTGTTGTCGTAAACAATGCCCGAGCCATCATTTGGGTTCACTTTAATCCAATAGTCGTTCAGCGTGCCCGTATTGCTTGACGCGGGCGGCATCAGCGGGCGATCCACGGTGTCCCTCAAGCCATCGGGCGGCGCGATATACCCGTCGTCGCCGGGCACGGGCGCGTTTTTCGCCTGCCCGTCGTACGCTCTCATCAGGTTTCCGTTGGGCAGGTTCCCCTGCAAGCCGCCCGCGTCATACGGCTTTGCAGGCGCTTGCGCGTTGCCATCCGTTGGCGGGGGCGTGGCCGGGTTATAGTTTCCGGGCACAACATCACTCCATTTTTCGCGCTCCGGGTCGTTTGGCACGCGCTGTCCCATGGGCACCGTCTGCACAAAGGGGATGCCGCTTGCTTTTGCCTCTCTTTCTCCTGCTTTGATATAGTGGCTCACCGGAGAAAAACTGATCGCTTGAAATGAATCCAGCAGTTTTTTCAGCGTCCAGCCCGCATCCGGCTCCGCCGTTTGCAGCTGCAGCAGCTTTGCGCTCCAATACGCATTTGCGTCGAACGCGTTGGACGGGTTAACAAAGCTGCCGTCCGCATCCTTCTCGAACGCGCCGATCTGCTCATAATGCTCCACAGGAAGCAGGCCCACGGCTGCTATACTCTTTGCCGCATCCTCTGCTGTCCAATTTGTTCTTCCGTCCAATTTGAGGGAGTTCATCTGGTTTGCCTTTGCCTGCAAATATTCGTATTCGTTGAAATACGGGCTGGGGTTCAGCCCTTCTTTGCGGCCTTGTTGCTCATAGTGGTTTTGTACCGATCCATATTGTTGTATAAGCAGTGCCTTCGCCGTTGCTTCTGTGTATTCGACATCGCCATTGAGCATGCCTTCCGCCTTCATCTGCGCCAGCTTTTGCTGCAGGTAATAGCTCTCGTTAAAATCATACGCCGCCAATGCCACCGTGGGCGCAAGCACCATCACCAGTATTGCCGCCAGCACTGCCGCTCCCAATCGTTTGTACTTTTTCATAATCTTCCTCCTCCGGTTTCCTGTGTTTTCGCCGTCAACTGCCGGCATTATCCCTGCGCCGCCTGTAAGTCAAAATTCCCATAATGGATACACCCGCCGCCATCAGGAGCGCGATCCACAGGGAAATGTTGCTTTCGTCGCCCGTGCTTACGCCGCCCCTGACGGTTGTCGTATCGGATGTGTCATTCCGTGTGGAAGCGCCACCGCTGCCCGGCCTTGCCGAAACAAGCGCCTCAGCCCCGGTGTATTCCACGCCGCTTACGATGGCATACGGGAGCACTTTGTAGCTGTAGTCCATATTCACGTCCACACCGGTATCCGTAAAGGTTGTCGTGCCACGGCCTTCCACCCTGCCAACCTTTTGATATTCCTCATAGTCCGCGCTCTCTGTGGGAACGGATATTCCTTCATAGGCGCGCAGGATATCATAGCCGCCAATCCCCGTGTTTTCGCAGGGGTTCCAGCTAAGTAATACACCGCCTGCAACAGCCTGGGATGTCAAATTCTCCACCCCCGGCATCGCCGTCTGGGAAAGCGTAGCTGACGATTCGCTGCCCAGCTTCACATCGCTCACCTCCCGGTACGACTCGACAAAATACTCACCTGCCACAGCCGGGTCGCTTACGGTGTCCGTATATGAGGGCGTTTCCGTCTCCCCACACAACTCAAATTTCCCGGTTTCCGGGTTTTTCTTGTAAACGCAGTAGCCATCCGCGCCCGCCACTGCATTCCAAGAAAGGTCCACATCCAACGGCGCAGCCCCCGTGGCCACGTCAAATCCGCCCGCCGCCGGCAGCATGGTGGCAACCTCTATCGTTGCCGAGGTTGCGCCCAGTTCTCCGCCGTCCCATCCCGAAGGCACATTCGATTCTACCTTGATCTGGTAGGTTTCGGCGGAATCCAGCCCGTTTATGGTATGACTGGTTTTCTCCGTTTCGGCAAGGACGTCCCATTGCCCGTTTGTTTTATTGTATTGCGAAACAGTAAATCCGAGCTGTAGGTTCGACTGCCAGGCGAGCGTCACGTTGCCCATTCTGGATGACATAAAGGTAAGATCACTTATGGCAAAGCGGGCGGCGGTGATGTTTACCGGCGCATGTGCGCTCACCATCGGACTTTGCAGCCCGTAATCGCCGTCGAGGCTGTAGTTCTGGCAGGACGCGACCTTGTAATAGAATGTGCCGGGATACGGAAATGTTTCGTCTATATAACCGGTTTTGTTTCCGGGCAATACCTTAATTAGCTCAAATGGACCATTCGTGTTTTCCGACCGATAGATCAGATATCCTCCACTCTCGGGTACCTCGTTGAAACTGATCGCGGCGGAATATACGACCGAACCCAAATTCGCCTGTACATTGGACGGCGCTCCCGGAGAAACGCTTACCGTCGCGCTCGCCGTTACGCCGCTCCGCGTTGCCGTGACCGTAACCGTGGCAGTACCCACACCCGTTGTAGTGAGTGCGCCTTTGGAATCTACCGTTACTACACCCGCATCGCTGGATTCCCATTTCAACGGTTCGGCCGCGCCCACAGCCGGGATTGTTGTGATGTCCATTTTGACGCCCGCGTCATCGAAGGTAAGCTGTTTGTCCTGCATATCGATCTGCTGGTATTGGAGTGCTCCAATGGTCGGGGTGTTCTTTACAGCCTGCGCCGCGTCTACCAGCCCGTTACCATATTGGTCGTCTTTGCCGGGCGTGCCCAAATCCGTCGCGGAAGTGTACAATATATCCTTCACCTGCTGCGGCGTGAGTGTATTATTCCTGCACAGCACCAGAGCTGCGACGCCGGTCACAACAGGTGCGGCCATAGAGGTCCCGCTTGCCTTAGCATAGGTATCCGGGATTGTGCTCAACACGAAAGAGCCGGGTGCGGAAATGTCTTTTGCCGGCCCGTAGTTTGAATAAGACGCGCGCTTTAAGCTTTGGTCGAGCGCGATGACACTGATCGCATTCGGGGAATCGGAGGGGTAATATGTTGCACTTGTCTCGGAATTCCCGGCCGCGCAGACCACCGTGCAGCCCTTGCTTACCGCGTAATTGATTGCGTTGTCGAATGTTGCGTCCGATGAACCGGATGGGCCGCCCAGGCTCAGGTTGATCACCTTCGCCCCGTCGTCTGCCAACCGCGTGATGGCTTTTGTAATGACATCGGTGGACGCCCTCAGGTTCCAGACGGTATTCCCCTTGTCGTCGGTACCTTTAAACCACGCGAACACATTGACGGGAATCAGCTCCACACATCCGTTATTCCGCGCGGATGCCACGCCCACACCGCCTTTGCCGTTGCTCGCGCTGGCGGCGATGATGCCCGCCACATGCGTGCCGTGCATGTCCGGGTCTGCCGCATGCTGATAGCTGGGAGTTTCGGGCCCCAGGAAGTAAGTGTAATCCCTATATGTCTTATTTACCGTTGTCCGGTCAAAATCCTCGTGCCCAAAATCAAACGGTGTATCCAACACGGCCACCTTTACCTGAAACCGAGCACCAAATGGATCGTTGTTAAGAATTTCCCACGCCTCCGGCAGGCCGATGGCGTTAAGCTGCCATTGCTCCGCCGCCTTGGGATCAGTGAAGGAATAGGCCTGTGTGCTCATTTGCGTTTCCGTCATCTCAGTCGGTTCATACAGGTAGTTGGGCTGTGCGTAATCCACAGCGGGGTCAGCCTCATATTCCGCCACCGCTTGCTCCACCGTCTGCGAAAGATCAATTTCCGCGACGATTTCCACGGCGGGCGTAGGCGTATCCAGCGTTTCCGTCACCGCGCCGTCCAGCTCTTCCACCACAGCCTCGGCCTGCGGCTCGCTCACCACCTCCTCAAAAACAACCAGCACTTCGCCGGGTACGTATCCGAGATTCCATGCAGCGCGCTCGACGGCAGCGTCAGCATAGCTTTGCAACAGCTCAGCCGCCCGCTCGTCCGTATGTTCCGTAAACACGTCCAGCAGTTCCCACTGTTCGCTTTCGTAATAATAATTGAGTATCGCCTTTAGGCAGAGTGTATACGCTTGCTCCTCTGTAATTTCGCCCAGCAGCTCAGCCGCTCGCTGCGGATCCTGCTTTGCGTATTCCAACAACTGCTCAAACTCGGGCGGGGGAGTGGCTTCTTCCCCCACAGCTACCGTGACGGCAGGCAAAGAAGCTGCGTCTATTGTGTATTGATCCGCGGGTATGACGGGCGTAAATACATACTCATCCGGCGTATTGCCATCGTACGTTTCGCATTCCCAAATCACTCCCTCTAATGTCAGTTCGCCTCCGTTTGCCGTCAGTACGGGGAATGAGATACCGTCCTGCACTGTGCCGTATGCAACGGCGATGCTGTCCGCACCTTCTGCAAATGCGTCTATTGTGATCGCAACAGGCCCGCCCTGCGGTACGATAGGCGATTGCCCCGGCGCACCGACGCACAGCGCAATATCCGCCGCACATGCTGCGCAGTCCGTGTTTGTGCTGTCCTCCGCAGCCGCTCCTGCGCCGTCCGTGGCGCTCGCGGCACTAACGCTTCCTTGCGCGTCGCACAGCGTTTCGCAATCGCATGGGGGCACAGGCTGCGACGGCCCGTCCTCTGCCAGCACTGACATTGGCACCAGCGTAAGCAATAATACTACCGCGATCACCATAGCGATAAACCTACCCGTTACCCTAAAATCCCTTGATTGTTTCATTCGTCTTTTACCCCTATATTTTTTTGTGCTTTTTCCATTTGAGAGCCAGCAGCGCTACCACCACGCCTAACGCGAACATCGCTACGCCAACCAGCACATAGCCACCCGCGCTGCTATCCACGGCCACCGTAAGCGAGCTAGTTTGCGTTCCCTGTAGTTCGCCCACTCGCTGCACATTGGGCAGCGCCGCCATGCACGCCAGCAGCGCAAAGCAAGCAGTGCCCGCCAATATAAGTGAGCGGCGGAGCCTGCTCTTTCTTTGCGTCCTCAGCACGGCCATGCGGCGCAATACCTCACACGTGATTTCGTGGGTACTTCTCCTGCCGTACATCTCAATCCCTCCTCTTGTTTACAAACCCGTCCTCGCACCGCTCCTATGCCATCCGTGGCATCCGCGGTATTAGAGCATCCATGCGCGTCCACCTGCGGCACCAGCGCCATCCGGGCGCGCCGCAGGCATTAGGGCATCATTGCCCGTCAAAAAACACCCTTCACTATATTAGTGACCTAAAATCGAAAAAACTCGCGGTCAAAATTGAAATTTTTTTAATATTTTTTTGAGAATGCCAAAAAACGCGTCGGTTGCGCGCTTTTTTTCAAATAAATTTTTTTGTTTGTTAATCTGTTGCCCGGAAAAGTTTGCCGCTCGGGCGGCGTAAAATGAGCAACAGCACCGCCGCCGTTGCCACAGGCAGGATATACCCAGCGATCCGCACGCCACTGTCAGCAGAAACCAACAGGTTGTAAATGGCGTGGTAGGTGATTGCCATGCACAGGAACGCAAACGACCCGGCAAACGCAAAGTGCTTGCGGCCATGCACAAAAGCTAGCCCATAGCCCAGCAGCGCGGCACAGGTTGCGTGCATCACACCCGCCGAAAAGCCGCGTATCAGTGTAAACAATACATCTTCCGCGCCGTATTGGGCAATGTAGCCGCAATTTTCCAGCGTGGCGAACCCGAGGCCCACGGCCAACGCCACGCTCACAATATCGCTCCGCTTTGTGGCGAACACTGCCACATAGAAATATATGGGCAGGGCTTTCATCACTTCCTCGCAAATGGGCGTAAGGCGCACCGTCGTTTGTGCGGCACTCATGCTGAAATATTCCAGCCCGGCGGCAGCGTTCACAATAAAATTGTTGATGTAGGCCGCCAGCAGGCAGGCCGCAAGGCCAATGGTAAAGAATACCACAAACCGTCGCGCGTCGCCCCGCAGCAAAAACATGGCGATAACAAGCGGGGCAGCAATACACATGAATATATTTTCCGCATAGATCATGCCGTGGCCCCTTTCTTCGCGGCGGGCACTAACAGGCATAGCCCGGCGGTGAGCGCCCAAAGGATAGCGTAATACAATATCCATGGGTAACCGCCAAATGAGGAAACAAAGAACAATATCAGTTCGACAAACAGGAAGAACATCATTACTCCATGGTAGGTATGCATGTTTGTTTGTATTCCGACCTTTGCGCGGCTGGTGAAGAACATTAGGAAAGCGTAATACCCGAGGAATGAAAGCACGATGCAGAACACAAGGTTGTTGGGCCAGATTTCAGGATAGAGCACGATATATGAGATATGGAACGCAATCACAACAGCCGGCCCGAGCCATGCCATACGGCGATATTTTTTTGCCCGCTGCTGCTCCTGCTGTGTCCATTCGCTCATCAATCCCAAATCGACGGCGATGAAAAAGCTGTACAGCCCCAGCCACGATACATCGGCGGGTGAGAATACAAACGCCCAATCATCCATGACCCAAACATGCAGCATCAAATATATGTTGCCTAACAGAAAACAACAGAACGCGCCCGCAAGCAATTGGAACAGCCACTTCCTTTCGCATTTAGCGGCACAGCGCAGCGCCCATGCCACCAGCAAAACCAGTATGGCCGTTTGTCCATATTCCGTCGCGCTGCTTAAAATATCATCCATCCTTATCCCTCGTCGGAATAAGCTGTGCTTCTGTCGCTTCCGCATACATGCGAAAGCTCCTTTGCTCTGCTATTCCTTCTCTTCCCCACGCAAGTCACTTCGTTCGACTTGCGCGGGGACCCCATTCTCATTATCCGCAAAAAGCTGATTTACTTATCCTTCTTTATTTTTGAAAAAAGCAGCGTCACCACAACGCCAAGCACAAAGCCAATCACGCCGATGAGCACATAGCCACCCGCGCCGCTACCCGCAAGCAGCGTCGCGTTATACATATCCAATGATTCAGGCGACGTATCAGGTACAATATTAGGCAAGGCAACCGCCAGCCCCACCACAAGAACAATACAGGCGGCAACCGAAACCGCAGCATAAATACGGCCTTTGCGTTTGGTCTTTTGTTCGCGCAGTTCGGCTATCCGGCGCTGTACTTCTTTTGTGATTTCCTTGTTAGTCCTCATGACCATTCGCCCCATTTTCCATCTTCGTTTTGAGTGCAGCCTTGCCACGGTAGGCAAGGTCACTGATCTGCTTTTCCGTTTTGCCAAGAACCTTTCCCGCCTCGATGTAGCTCATTTCTTCAAAGTACAGCAGATACAGAGTTTCGCGGTGCTCTGCCTTTAGCTGCCGCATAGCATTGTATAGCTGCCGCTTATCCTCACCGCGCAGGTATTCCAATTCGGGTGTGTCCTGTGCAGGGTGATTATCGTCCAGTGTAAAATGCTGGTTATGTTTATGCTTTTTTAGGTGGCGTATGGCAAGGTTGCGGCCTATGGCGTATAGATATGTTTTCATGGACGAACGCCCCTCAAACTGTTTTCCCTTGACCGCAAATTGCGCGAAAGCATCTATCATCAGTTCTTCCGCGTGGGGCAGGTCACGCACGATCCCATTGATAAAAAGCAGGAGACCACTATGGTAAATATCGATCAATTCTCCCAGCGCGTCCTCGTCACCATCTAAATAACGGCGGTAGACATGAAGCCCTTTGTCTTGTATTTCTGTGTTGTTGATGATTTTCCACCCCTCAATCACCATTTCTTGCTGCTATTATATAGCTTTCACATGAGAATTACAATTATATCATTATCGTAAGCATCGCAAAAAGCGCGTATTTGGAGCGTGCCACTATCACGCAAGCAATTCAACTCTTCGCATGTTAGGTCGATGGGTTTGCGGTTCACACAACGCCTTGCACTCTACCGCATTCATTTTGAAGAATCCTGTGTAGTCGAAATATTATGCTAAAAGGGCATTTCATGTGTGTGTGAAATGCCCTCCTGCAAAACCAATTG
>JAJDHD010000071.1 GCA_030266015.1 Christensenellaceae bacterium OttesenSCG-928-K19
TACGCTTGTTTTTGCAAATCGCTAAGTTGCATTTCTACAAAAACATCAATATATGTATCTATGAAACGGTTGATTTTCATTACAATAATGGATAGAGTTGATGCAAGAAGTATGTTGAACACCGCTAGATTTGCCATTAATCCACCCAAATCATAGTATGGAGTATGGTAAAATTCGAAAATAAATGTTCCTGCCATCAAAAGTGGAAGAGCAATACCTAAAACAATGGGAACACGTTTGTTTGAATAGGGAATGATCATCGTCATAATTAATAATAGAAGCAGATATAAAACAGAATAATTGTTTACGCCGACAAAAAAATCGTCCAGAGTGAGCACGGTTGCGAAAGTAAGCGTCATGAGTAATCCCGCAAAATTATATTTATCTTCACGTAGCAATTGATTGCACAGGAATACCCCGGCCATTCCCACAAGATGACAGCAGGCAAGTATCCAAACTCCAGATATGAAATATATTAATGCAAACAAAACATGAATAATACCAATGAATAAACTTAAAGACAGAATAAGAGCATATTTTTTTAGTTTATCGTTGGAAAGAGATTTTTTCTTCTCGAGAATGGAGTAAAAAAATATTGAAATTTTTGTCATACCACTTCCCCCCTTGCGCTTCAACATTTAAAGCAAATGCCTGGTTGACATCTTCCTACCCTTATATTTATATAACACTTAGTATAGCGCGCAAAACAAATGTAAAGGCTTTTTATGCCATAAGTACTATTTTTGAATAGTGAATCAAATGCCGGGAGTTATGAAATAGCTTTCGCTTTTTATATCCGCGCCCCAGTGGGATCTATTATGATCAGATAAAACAAAAAGAGGCAGCAGCCATCTTGTCAATCGCCTTTATTCTTTCTAAGAAAGGGGTGGGTTTTGAAAAGCCAACAAGCGCGTGTGTTAGCGATAAGCGATGATGAAGCGCAAGTGCATGAAGAGTTGGAGCAATATATAGGCAAATATGCAGAAGAGCAGCACGCTGCGCTGCAAACGGATAAATACACCTCTGCAGAACAGATGCTGTATTTGGGCAAGGCGTTTGATTTGGCGATATTGGATATCCATATGCGGAAGATGAGTGGTATGCAGGCCGCGCGCATGTGCGCGAGGATCAAATCGTTTTCCTAACTGCGCGAAAATACTATCTCTTTCGACGTGATATTATAATCTGCTATTGCAGAATTATAATTGTAAACCGGGAAAAAGAGTAACCGGCAGTTGTGCCGGTCGGACAAAGGCATCGTAAGCAAACAGAATGGGGAATAGGGTTTATTCTTGTGATTTTCACTTTTTCCATACAGCACAGTGTAAGCCTAAAAATTTATTTGAGTGTTTGGTTTGCAGGCGAGGCCACTTCCTTTTCTTTTGGAAGCACCAGATTTAATACAATGGCTACGATGGTGCTAATTACAACGGCAGAGGAGCCAAAGACGGACTGCACCCATTCAGGCGCAAGGGAAAGAGCTTCAGGTACGCTGCAAATTCCCACACCCAACGCGATGGAAATGCCGACAATACTCATTTTGCGGGGGGTAAGCCCTTTACCCACAAGCAGGCGGATGCCTGTCATGGTGATGGTGGCAAATACGCCCAGTGTTGCGCCGCCCAGCACACAGTTGGGGACGGTCATGAGTACACGCGCAAACCCGGGGACAAAGCCTGCAACCAGCATAAATATAGCGGTTAACGCCAATACAAACTTATTGATGATGCGGGTGGAGGTTACAATTCCCACGTTTTGGCCGAATGTGGATGTGGGCAGGCCACCCAGCGCGCTGCCAATCAGGCTGGAAAAGCCATTGCCGACTACCCCGCCGGAAAATTCCTTGTCGGTGGGCATCCTGTCCATTGCGCCGCTTGTTGTGGCAGCAACTTCGCCCATAACCTGTACGGAATTGACAATGAACATCACAGCCATGGTGGCAATGGCCGATCCTTCAAATTTAATGCCGAAGGGTAGTATTTGTGGTAACTCGAATGCCTTTACATCCTGTAAACCGGAGAAATCAACAATTCCCATGAAAAACGCGACAAGGTACCCGGCAATGATGCCAAACAATATTGCGGAAAGCCGCCAAAACCCCTTGGTGTAGAATTGAAAGAACATGACGATGACAAGTGTAATGATAGCAACAAGCCAATTTTGCCAGGCGCCATATCCCGCAATGCTGCCAGTGCCGCCTGCCATATAATTAATTGCCGTTGGATAGAGGGACAGTCCTATTGTGACGACGACAGTGCCTGTAACCACCGCAGGGAAAAATCTGCGCAGTTTCTTCAGGAAAACACCGAATGCAATGGCGGCCAGGCTGCCAATAAGCTGCGCGCCCATCAGTGTCGCAATATCAGCACTGCCCACAATGCTGGACATAACAGGAACATAGGCGAAGCTGACCCCAAAAATGATGGGGAGACCTGCACCAATCGTTTTGAAGAGCGGGTATAGCTGCAACAGTGTCGCGATGCCGGAGACAAACAAGCCGGACTGTATCAGCAATACAGATTGATCGTCAGGCAGGCCGGCGATTCCCGCAATGATGACGGAGGGCATCATGCATCCGACAATCATGGCCACAAGGTGCTGCAACGCCAGAGGAATTGCCTGCCCTACCTTTGGCCTGCCGTCTAGTTGAAATAATACATGGTTATCTTGATTCATAATGGTTCCCCTTTTCCGGGTGTCGGTAAACCTTTATTTTATACGGGTGCCTGTTTTTCCCTCGATACCTTCGCTGGCTTTGTCAAGCAAGGTGATCAGCGAGCAGCATTTGTCGCCAGACTTTGCGAATTCCACTGCCGCCTGTACCTTGGGCAGCATGGAGCCGGGCGCGAAGTGTCCTTCTTTCATAAGCTCCTCAGCTTTTTTACAGTCGATTTCATCCAGCCATTCCTGATTTTCCTTGCCGAAATTGATAGCGACTTTTTCCACGGCGGTGAGTATCACCAAAAAATCCGCGTTGATTTTTTGTGCAAGCAGGGCAGAGAGCCAGTCTTTGTCAATCACAGCGCCTGTGCCTTTTAGGTGGTTTCCTTCGGGTACAACAGGGATGCCACCGCCACCGCCCGCAATGACCACCTGCCCTGCGTTAAGCAGCGCATTCACCGCGTCAATCTCTACGATATCAACGGGCCTGGGGGAGGCAACCACCCTGCGCCAGCCCCGCCCGGCATCCTCCATTACGGTGTGCCCGGCTTGCCGCTCGGCATTCACTTCTTGTTCGGTCAGGTAACGCCCAATGGGTTTTGTGGGGTTGTCGAAGGCAGGGTCTTTGGGGTCTACGGCAACCTGTGTGATGATAGTGGAAACGGCTTTTTGTATCCCCCTGTCAAGCAGTTCTTCGCGCAATGCGTTTTGTAGGTCGTAACCGATATAGCCCTGGCTCATTGCGACGCAAACAGAGAGGGGGGTAACCGTATATTTTGGATGGTTAATGGCCAGCTCGTCCATGGCCAGCTTAAGCATACCAACTTGCGGGCCGTTGCCATGTGACAACACGACCTGGCAGCCATTTTCAATAAGGTCTGCCACGGCGCGCGCTGCGTTTTTCACAGCCGCCATCTGCTCGGGCAGGTTGTTGCCCAGCGCGTTGCCGCCCAGGGCGATTACTACTCTTTTATTCATGTTTCTTTTACCTCGGGGTTAAATAATGGGTAAGCTGTCCGGCAGATAGAGCTTAGTTTGCCGGACAGCGGAATGCATTAACCGGAGATTCTCCTGTTTGCTTTGTTCTCTAAATCCTGCAAAGTTTTTTGTGGGTCTTTGACTTTGGAAAGGAACATCATAGCCGCGATAACATAAGGCTTGTAGCTGGCTTCCTTGTAAAGCGGCGTGCGGTAACGGTCGAATACACTTGCGTCCACCTCGCCCTCTTTGCAGGAAACACCGGTGATATCGGCGGGCAGGCAGTGCATGTAAAGCGCTTTCTTGTCTTTTGTCAGTTGCATATATTGTTCTGTGCATGCCCAATCCTTATGCTGTGCGTTTTGCGCCAGCAGCTCCTTTTCCAGTTTATTGATTCCGTCCATGTCGCCGTTCCCATAAAGCTCGGTGCGTTGCTCCATTGCCTTGAAGGGTGCCCAGCTTTTGGGATATACAATATCAGCGTCTTTGAAGGCTTCTTCCATACTGTTTGTGCGCTTAAATGAGCCGCCGGATTCCGCTGCGTTTTTCTGCGCCACTTTCTCTACGTCGCTCATCACCTCGTAACCTTCCGGATGCGCCAGCACAACGTCCATGCCAAAGCGGCTCATCAGGCCGATGATGCCCTGTGGCACGGAGAGAGGCTTGCCGTAGGAGGGGGAATAGGCCCATGTCATGGCAATTTTTTTGCCCTTGAGGTTCTCGATGCCACCGAATTCATGGATCAGGTGCAGCATATCGGCCATGGACTGCGTGGGATGGTCGATGTCGCATTGCAGGTTTACCAGCGTGGGGCGTTGCTCCAGCACGCCGTCTTTGTATCCGTCCTGCACAGCCTGCGAGACCTCACGCATATAGGCGTTCCCCTTGCCGATGTACATGTCGTCGCGTATACCAATGATATCCGCCATAAAGGAGATCATGTTGGCTGTCTCGCGCACTGTCTCGCCGTGGGCGACCTGTGATTTCCCTTCGTCCAGATCTTGCACCTCCAGGCCAAGCAAGTTGCAGGCGGAGGCAAAGGAAAAGCGTGTGCGCGTGGAGTTGTCGCGGAATAGCGAGATGCCCAGCCCGCTGTCAAAGATACGGGTGGAGATATTGTTTTCACGCAGTTGGCGGAGTGCATCTGCCACGGTGTATACAGCCTCCAGTTCGTCGCGTGTCTTTTCCCATGTCAGCAGGAAATCGTTTTGGAACATCTTATCGAATTTCAGGTTGTCCAGTATTTTGGTGTATTTTTCTACAGTACTCATTTTCTTATCTTCCTTCCCTTATTTGTTCTCTGTATAGATTGTGGGCAGCGCCGCGTATACGGCTGCGCAAACCACGAGGTCGGCCTTCCAAGTCTTTTCGTTGGGCGCGTGGGCCTGGGCTTCCGCACCGGGACCAAAGCCAATCACAGGAATGCCGTTGCGCCCCATAATGGATACCCCGTTTGTGGAGAAGGTCCATTTATCGGTCAGTGGGCGGGCTTGCCGCATTTCCAGAGTTTCGGCAGGGCCAATGCGTTTGTCGCCGTACAGGCCTTTGTAGGCAGCCTCCAAAGACTTTGTTACCTTGTGGTCTTCAGGAATGACCCAAGTGGGGAAATAGCTTTCGATGGGGTAAACACAGCCGGTATAAGAGGGCCGATCGTACTCGTACATCGAAACGGTAACATCCTTGCCATACTTTTTCACATTTGGAAGCGCACGGATTTCGTCCAGGCAGCTTTCCCAGGTTTCGCCCGCGGTCATGCGGCGGTCCAGAGACACAGAGCAACTGTCGGCCACGGCGCACCGGCTGGGAGAGGTGAAGAAGATTTCGCTGGTGGTAACGGTGCCTCGCCCGAGGAAGTTAGCCTCTTCCCATTTGGGATTGTATTTTTTATCCAGCATCTTCACGAGGCCTTTAATTTCATTGCTTTCTGAGGCATCGTTCTCATTCAGGGCACGGATATCCTGCAAGATGTCCGCCATTTTATAAATGGCGTTGTCGCCGCGCTCGGGTGCGCTGCCATGGCAGGAGACACCCTGCACATCCACACGGATTTCCATGCGGCCACGCTGGCCGCGGTAGATGCCGCCGTCGGTAGGCTCGGTGGAGACTACAAACTCGGGAGCCACCTTGTCTTCGTTGATGATGTACTGCCAGCACAGGCCGTCGCAGTCTTCCTCCTGCACGGTGCCGGCGACTAACACAGTGTATTGATCGGAAAGCAGGTTAAGGTCTTTCATGATCTTTGCGCCGTAGACTGCGGAAACGATGCCGCCAAGTTGGTCGGAAGCGCCCCTGCCGCCGATTTCCTCATCAGTTTCATAGCCTTCGTATGGGTCAAACTTCCAGTTGCTCATCTCGCCCAGGCCTACAGTGTCGATATGCGCATCGTAGCCAACCAGTGTTTTGCCGGTGCCCATATATCCAAGCACGTTGCCCATGCCGTCAATTTCGACTTTATCAAAACCGACAGCTTCCATTTCTTTCGCAATACGTTTTACTACAGCCTCTTCCTCTGCGCTTTCGCCGGGCAGGGCGATAAGGTCGCGCAGGAATTTTGTCATTTGCTGTTCATATCCCTTTGCTGCTTTTTTAATTTCAGAGAAATCCATTTTTATATCCTCCAACAATAATATTCTCTATATGTGCTGCCACATGGGCAGTTTTTGTTAATATGTGCCGTCCCAGACAATCTTTTTGTATTGCTCCGGGTCGGTGTCTCCTTCGGTGGAAAACATCAGTATTTTTGAATTACTGTCAAGCCCCAGCGCGTTTTTAAGCTCGGCGTGCTCTGGGTTGGACATCAGTGCTTCGATAAGCCCGGCGGATACCGCACCCGATTCGCCGGAGACAACCTGTGTGTCGCCCCGCATGGGCGCACCCAATATGCGCATTCCTCTTGCGGAAACCCAGTCTGGGCAGCTTACAAAAAATGCGGTGTTATTTTTCAGTATTTCCCAGGAGATGGTGTTGGGCTCGCCGCAGTTGAGCCCAGCCATGATGGTTTGCATATCCCCGTAAACCGCGCGGGGGGACCCGTCGCCCGCTGCCGCACTCTGGTAAATACAATCGGCCGCATTCGCCTCCACAACTACGGTTGTGGGGCAGTCATCGGGGAAAAGGTTTGCAAAATACCCCTGCACCGCACCGGCAAAGGAGCCCACGCCCGCCTGCACAAAAATGTGTGTGGGGCGGGAGATGCCCGCAACCTTTAATTGCTCGGCAGCTTCGCTTGCCATGGTGCCATAGCCCTGCATGATATGGGCGGGAATATCTTCATATCCTTCCCACGCGGTATCCTGCACAACAACGCCGTTTTTTGTTTCTCCGGCTTCTTTGGCAGCCCGACGCACGCATTCGTCGTAATTCATTTCGGTAATTTCCACTTTGGCATTTTCCTTCAATATATTATCCAACCTGGTTTGAGTAGATCCTTTGGGCATATAAACGACGGATTTTTGCCCCAGCTTGTTTGCCGCCCATGCCACGCCGCGTCCGTGGTTGCCATCTGTCGCGGTAAAGAAAACAGCCTGCCCAAATTCCTGGCGCAGCTTTTCCGATGTGAGGACATCATAGGTGAGCTCGGCTACATCACGGCCCACTTTGTCTGCAATATAACAAGCCATAGCGTAGGAGCCGCCCAGCACCTTGAACGCATTCAGGCCGAAACGATAGCTTTCATCCTTGATAAAGAGTGAGCCGAGGCCAAGGTGGGCAGCCAGATTGTCCAGCCGCACAAGCGGGGTCGTCTCGTATTGTGGAAAGCTCTCGTGAAAAAGCCGTGCTTTGTCCACATTTTCCAGCGACATGATCTCCATTTCTTTGTTTTCTGTTTTCGGCAGGTTGTTTGCAACCCATTTGATATTTTCCATTTCATCCTCCCTGGCCGGAAAAAGGGTACACAAAATAAGCCTGGCCTTTTTCCGCTTTTATTCAGTCGTTTTTCTTTTGATTTTTTCCTTTTACGTCCAGATAACTATAGAGTGTATATTTCGAGATCCCAAAATGCTGGGATACTTTGTCGCCAGATCTTGTAATCATAAAAGCACCGGCATCGTTTAAAAACTTGATTGCTTTGATTTTGTCGTCTTTTGTCATCAGCGCGACAGGCTTGCCTGTGAACTTTACAGATTCCTCGATCAATTCATCCAACAGGTCATTGATGTTGGTGGGGATGCGCGAGGGCTCTTTTTCATCTTCAGAGTGGCTGACGAGTGAGGCGAGCGCGTTTTCGGCCATCATCAGTCCTGTGATGTCATAATTGATGGAGAGAATGCCCTGGGCCATACCATTTTCGTCCTTGATGAAGATGGTGGAAGACTTTAATATCCTGCCGTCGTGTGTCTTTGTCAGGTACGCGATATGGTCATCCAGGTTGCTGTCGCCGGCTTTGAGTGCATCCAATACCACATGGGAAGGACCATCCCCAACTTTTCGATTGGACACATGCCCATTTTCAATGATCAATATTGTATTTTCCATGGACATATCGTGAACCACAACCTCGCAATTGCTGCCGAATTGTGCGGCAAGTCCCTTTGCAAGACGTTCCAGAAATTCCAAAGGTAGGAGTTCTTTCATTTTTCACCTCGAAATTGGGAAATATTATCGCTTTACATGTCTAATATAACATATAAAAAAGACAAGTCAAGGCTTTTTCTAAAAAATAATTTGATAAACTAAAAAAAATTTAGATTTTCTATTGATTTTCATGTTGCAGGGTGTTACAATGTCACCAAGAACAGAAGCAAAACACTTTGGAATATCCATTATAACAACCTAATAATATAGTATTATATCCAGCTAAGTGAGGAATCAAAATGAAGACACTGTTGATTGGAAACGGAAACGTGATTACGAGGAACCCCGACCATCCTTTTATTGTGGGTGGCTGTGTGGCTGTGGAAGGCAGGCAGATTAAAGAGGTGGGTCAATCCGGGGCATTACGGGAGAAATATGCCGGAGCTGAATGGGTTGACGCGCACGGCGGTGTTATTATGCCCGGCCTTATCAATGCGCACAACCATATTTACAGCGCCATGGCGCGCGGCCTTTCCATAAAAGGGCACAGCCCTGCGAATTTTATGGACATTCTGGATGGTATGTGGTGGCGAATTGATCGTTTGCTTACGACGGAGCAGGTACGATACAGCGCGCTTGTCACCTATATAGATTGTATCAAAAATGGCGTGACCACAGTGTTTGACCATCACGCCAGCTATGGCGCCATAACGGGAAGCTTGTTTACCATTGCGGATGCCGCAAAGGAGCTGGGCGTGCGTACCTGCCTGTGTTATGAGGTGTCTGACCGTGACGGGGAAGAAAAAATGAAAGCTGCTGTGCAGGAAAATGAAGAGTTTATCCGGTCAGCTCAAAAGGATGGCGGGCATATGCAAAAAGGGATGATGGGCCTGCATGCGTCCTTTACACTATCAGACAAGACGCTTGAATATTGCGCAGAGCACAAGCCCGATTACGCCGGATACCATATCCATGTGGCAGAAGGGCTGGATGATGTGGAGGATTCCCTGCAAAAATATGGCAAACGCGTTGTGGCGAGGCTGCGGGATAAAGGAATACTGGGAGAGAAAACAATCGCAGCACATTGCATTCATATTGATGAAGGTGAAATGGAGATGCTGAAGGA
>JAJDHD010000072.1 GCA_030266015.1 Christensenellaceae bacterium OttesenSCG-928-K19
GTAATTCACTCTTCTCATAATTCTTCCTCACTTTCGGGTTCTTTTTATTCTAACCCTATTTGTGGTTCTATTCTATGGGGTAAGGACAGGAAAACACAATTTATTTATACTTCTTCCACGGAAGGATTCCCCCGAACAATGCCATGTTCGTTACACAATTGTGTAAATTCCGCTGAATACACGAAGCCTGTGAACACATAACGCCTGCTATACCCTTGGTTTAAAAGCCGGATCCAACTTTGTTTTCCTATCGTGTCGGAATCGCGCCCAAGCATGGTGCGGTAAAGAATTTCCACATACTCCGCATTGGTGGTGTTCATATACAGGAATTCCGCGCTGGTGAAGAATCCATATGCCGTATCCGCACCGCTGTATCCATTCAATAAAAGCTGGCACCAATCATTCAACCCGTTAGTATCGGGAGTACGGCCAAGGCATTCGTTATAAAGTCTATTTACAAAAGCTGTAATATCGTAGTTTTGGTCTCTTGGTTGGGAAGGAGAAGAGTATTCCCAGCGGATACCGGTATTCCTGCAAAGATTTTGGAATTCTGCAGAATTTGACATGCTCCCGATTACATATTCACGGCTCATGCCGACATCCAAGAGCCGTACCCAAGATGCTTTGCCCATAGTATCCGGAATGCGGTTTAGAAGCAACATGTACATTGATTCAATAAATTCGCTGTTCGTCCTATGCAATGATATGAATTCAGGGCTGGAGGCAAAACCATATGCTGTGGCTGGGCCAGTATATAAGCCGTTTCGGATTGCGGATACCCAATTGTTGTACCCGGACGCATCTGGTTTTCTAGATAAAGAAAGCTCATACATACGCTGGACAAATCCCTCTATGGTATTTGCATAGGGGAAAAACCGGGTGGTGACTGTAGCGGCGACCGACAAGCTGCTGCTTAATAACGAATTTTTGTGACGTGCTTTGATTTTATAATAATAGGTCTGCCCAATATTCACTTTGGTGTCGTTGTAGCTGGTCGTTCCGGTTCCTGATACGGAAGCGATGGCGCTATATCCGCTGTTGCGGGATGTAGAACGGTAAATCTGGTATCCGGTTGAGTTTGATACAGGACTCCACTGTATCCGGATGCAAAGATTGTCGGGTTGAGTCAGTTTCGTAATTGAGGGAGAGGCAAGCTTGTTCCCAAGCAAACCGTATGTAGTAGAAATAGCAGCCGCAGCATTCACGCTTCCCCAGCCGGTATATAATGTATAATTACTGGCATTTGCAGATGTTTGCTGCAATATGGTTTTGATCTGCGAAACAGTAAGGTCAGGATGAAGGTAATACATCATGGCGATAACCGAAGAAATGGCGGGAGTTGCCATGGAGGTACCATTCGCATAAAGGTAGCGCCCCTGGTAATAGGTATAGGTGGCGGGTTTTGTGCTGATGATGTTATCTCCAGGAGCCGAGAAATAACGTTTTGCATCTGAATCCGAAGCGTTTCCATAGTAATAATTGGAGCCTGTTGAGAAATTCGAGCCGCCCCAGCGCGTTCCGTTTTGTGTTGTGGCAATAACAGCAATACAGTAAGGTGAATCAGCAGGAGTACACCGAAATGGCGCGCTGGTAGCAAAAACGCCATCCACATTCCCGGCGGCTGCAACAACGGCTGCATCCTGTGCGCTTGCCGTCTGGATTGCTTGTTGTAGAAGATAATCTTCGGTGTTGGGCGCATATACGGTGTTGTTATCGACAACTCCTCCAAGGCTCAGGTTTATGACCTTGGCATTGTTGTTTAAGGCGTGATTGATCCCGCGACTAATATCTGAAGAATAGGCGTACTTTCCACGGAAAACATCAACAACGAATAGTTCGATCAGGTGGTTGTTTGAACCGCTCGCAAGACCAGCGATACCAATGTTGTTGTTTGCAGTAGCGCCAATAATTCCGGCAACATGTGTTCCATGGAAATCGCCATATGAACCGTTTGTAGAATCATTCTGGTTTTTTCCATCCGTCGTAATTCGGGGTAAGCTTTCTACTGTTGCATCAACGCAAAGATTTTTATTCAGGTTTTTCTGCAAATCTTCATGATATATATCGACTCCGGTATCAAGCACGGCAACCCGGATTTTGTTGTTGCTGATATCCGCTAAAACATCCCATGCACCTGATACGGCACTCGCCTCGAAATTCCATTGTTTTGTACCGGAACTGGAAAGGTTGGTATAATAATCGTTGGGCAAGGCTTGTGCTACGGTGCTTTCGCCAGCAACATAAACATCTTCTTCCAGCGCTTTTTCCTGCACATATAAATAATTCGGCTGTACATATTCGATTGCGGGGTTTTTCTCCAATTCCTCAATGGCATCTGCTACAGTCTGATCTACAGGAATTTCGACAAGCCCGATATTTTCATCGATGGGAGAGGCGATTTCTTCAATATATATGGCAGCAGATTCTTCAATTGTTTGCGCGGCAGTTGTTTCGGAAATATTTTCCTTGAAAATCACGATTACCTCGCCGGGGACATATCCAAGTTCGGTTTCATCCAATTGCCTCTCGCCGGCAGCCGTAACAAACGAGCCCAGCAAATCATTGGCCCAGTCCTTTACGGTTTCGGTGAACAAGGCAAGCTGACTTTGCAGGTTCTTTTCATAATAAAGGGTAAGGATTTGCTTCACACCATCTTCAAAGAGGGTGCGGTCCTCGTATTCATTCAGTAATTCGGCTGCCGTTTTGCCGTCCGTTTGCGCGATCTGTAAAATAGTTTCAACAGGAGTGAGTAGTCCGGATTGTGCCGTTACAGGATTGTCGTCCGGCTCAGATGAAGGCTCCACTTCGGGTGTGGGTACGGCAGATTCCATTGGAGCAGGGTTCGATTCGATTGGCACTGAAGGCTCCGGTTGCGTAGCGCTGTTGTCTCCATGCGTCACATCGGCATCGGAGGCTGATTCCGTAGGGGTGGTGGTTTCTGTTGTTTCAACAGCAGATGTTAATACGGGAGTGCAACTAATAAAGAGAAGCGCTAGGATTACTGAAACGATTCTGGTCGGTTGCTTCATCATAAAATACTACCTCGTTTTATACTTTGGTTAAAATAGCAATGTAATAACATGGGATGATGGCAAGGGATTAGGTAGTGACACAAAACAGCCATTCTATGCTATTCATATACTACTATATGGTATAATTAATTATACCATATAGTACTGTTATATGCCTAGGGGTGCTTTCAAATATAACACACGGCATGTGCCAGTACAACGAAACAGATCAATATGAAGTGGCCGATGCGCAAGGTGTTCAATAGGGGAAAATCGGGGGTGTCCCTGCCGGGGCAGGTCTTAGGCAAGTGTTTTTTCATTCCCGTTTGCCTGATTTGGTTTTGCCGAGGTGGAAGATGCCCCACCGGCCTGTTGTTTGACAAAGTAAGAGGTGTTTGATATACTGCGCATTGTAAAATAGAGTCCAAAAGCGTTTGACTTCATAACTTATGAAACCGAGGGGCCAGAGGAACGATTGACTAAGTAAATGAAAATAGAAAAAACGACCATAGGTAATTATATTTTTCTTCATGTATCTTTTATTGTATATTCTTTCGTAGGGGTCACTTCCAAAACGGCTGCTTTGCAAGGCTGGTTTACGGAAGGATTCTTATTTTATGTGGCGTTGTTGTTGTGTATCTTGGGGATATATGCTGTTTTATGGCAGCAGGCATTGAAGAAATTTCCGCTTGTAAAAGCTTATTCCAATAAGGGTGTGGTGGTGATTTGGAATTTGATATGGGCGGTTCTTTTTTTTCAGGAAGTGATTACATTGGAAAACATTATAGGCAGCGCGGTTATTATATTGGGGATTATGGTGGTGTCGTCGGATGCAGATTAAGTATTTGTTCCTTATGGCGGGTGCGGTTTTTATTTCAGCCATATCACAAATTTTGTTGAAGCGGAGCGCACAGATTAATGTGAATGCGAAAGGCTTCAGGGCACAGTATCTCAACCGATATGTTATTAGTGGATATATCCTGTTGTTTGTCGCGATGTTGGGGCCGCTTTATGCTTATCAGTTTGTCGATCTGAAGTACGGCGCGGTGATAGAATCTTTAGCATATGCGTTTGTTATGGCGCTGAGTGCCTTGTTTCTACAGGAGAAAATTACGAAGAAAAAATTGATAGGAAATATAATAATTATCAGTGGGGTGATACTTTTTAATTCAACACTTTTTTGAGAATCTATGGCTGGAAAATAGAGGGCTGCAACATGCAGGAGAAATGCAGGGAATAAGAATGGTTGTTGAATGCTGTAGCGTTGGTTGATATAATGAGTACAAGAAATTGACATGGGGGCAGATATGGACGGGATAAAAGGGAAGCATGTATTGGTAACCGGCGCAGATGGTTTTATTGGCTCGCATCTTTGCGAGATGTTGCTGCGGGAAGGCGCGGCGGTTCGCGCGTTGAATTACTATAATTCCTTTAATAATTGGGGATGGCTGGAAGATCTCGACCGATTGCATGACATTGAGGTTGTGAACGGTGATGTGCGGGATAGTTCGTTTTGTGTTGATCTGGTGAAAGATATGGATATTATATTTAACCTGGCCGCGCTTATTGCAATCCCTTATTCTTACGCGGCGCCGGAAAGCTATGTCGATACGAATATAAATGGTGCGCTCAACATATGTCAGGCTGCCCGGAACAGTGGCGCGGAGCGTGTTGTGCAGATATCCACCAGCGAGGTTTATGGAACCGCACAGTATGTGCCAATTGATGAAGTGCATCCGTTGCAGCCACAGTCGCCTTATAGCGCGACAAAAATAGGGTCGGATGCGATTGCGATGAGCTTCTATAATGCGTTTTCTTTACCGGTTACCATTGCGCGGCCGTTCAATACATACGGGCCGAGGCAATCTGCAAGGGCCGTGATACCGACAATTATTACACAGATTGCGGCCGGATGCAAAAGTATCAAGCTGGGCGACCTTTCCCCAACCCGGGATTTCAACTACGTAGAAGATACCTGCCGCGGCTTGTTGATGCTTGCTGCATGTAAAAAAGCGATTGGGCAGACGGTAAATATAGGCTCTAACTACGAAATCAGCGTGCATGATACCGTAATGATGATAAAAGAATTGATGAAAAGTGATATTGATATCCAGATGGAGGATATAAGAAAGAGGCCGGAAAAAAGCGAGGTGCAACGTTTGTGGTGCGACAATACCAAACTAAAAGAAATGACAGGGTTTCAGCCGGCCTATAGTATTCGGGATGGATTACAAAAAACAATTGAGTGGTTCTCGGATGCAGAAAATCTGAAAAAATATAAGGTGGATATCTATAATGTCTAGGAAAGCGGTTATACTATCAGGCGGGCTTGGCATGCGTCTTAGGCCGTTTACCCAAGTGATACCAAAACCACTTTTGCCAATCGGGGAAAAAGCGGTTTTGGAAATACAAATAGAACAGCTAAAAAAATATGGATTTGATGAGATTTATCTTGCGACAAATTATAAATCAGAATATATCGAAAATTTTTTTGGTGACGGAAGCAGGTATGGCGTGAAATTGATCATCAGCAAAGAAAAGGAGCCGCTGGGAACCGCCGGGCCGATTAAGCTCATCGAAAATGAACTCAAAGACGCGCCATTTTTGTTAATGAATGGCGATGTGATTAGCCTGATCGATTATGGAAAGTTTTATGACTTTGCATTGAATAACGAGGCAGATTTAACAGTCAGTGTAAAAAAAATTGTTACGGCTTATGAATTCGGTAATATTTTTTTCGAGGGTGACAGAGTTACACATATAGAAGAAAAAAAAGACATTGTCACATATGCTTTGGCAGGTATTTATATCCTAAAGAAAGGGATATTTGATTTGATCCCGCAAGGCGAGTACTTTGGAATGGATAAGCTGATTTTGAAAATGCTGGAAATGCAGTTGCCTATTTATAAATATGAAATCGATGATTATTGGCTGGATATTGGAAGAATCGATGATTACGAGAAAGTGAATGATTCTTTTAAGAAAGTATATAAGGCCGGGGACACAGAATGAGAAAAAAAATTCTTGTTACGGGGGCTGATGGCTTTGTAGGGTCGCATTTGGTGGCTGCATTGCGTCAGGATGATAACATAGTACTCACCCATTCTTTTTCTGATGGAGATATTGCTTGCGGGAAGCTTGACGTTGACCAGGTAGATCATGTTTTCCATTTGGCGGCGCTGACATTTGTTCCCCAAAGCTGGAGAGAACCCGAAGAATTTTATCGTGTAAATGTGATGGGAACGGAGACTGTGTTAGAGTTTTGCCGAAGACATGAGAGCTCAATTACCTATATCAGTACATATGTTTATGGACATCCCCAGTATTTGCCGATTGATGAAAAACACCCGGTTGCGCCTAACACCCCTTATAACCACAGTAAATACCTTGCGGAACAGTTAATACAGTTTTATAGTGCGGCGTTTTCCGTCAAGGCGACGGTAGTTCGGCCGTTTAATATTTATGGATATGGGCAAAGTGCACAATTCTTGCTTCCGGAAATACTGGGGCAACTGATGGACAGGAGTAAAGAAACACTCGATCTTATGAGCCTAACGCCCAAACGAGATTATATCTATATCGATGACGTAATAGACATGTTGATCAAAACATCTGCGCCAAAGCATGAATTCGAAATATATAACGTGGGCAGCGGACAAACGGTGAGCGTTTATGAAGTCGCCAAGATGGCAATGGCGGCGTGCTGCATAGAAAAAGAAATTGTGAGTAAACAAAGGAAGCGGCAAAATGAAGTAACGGATATTTGTGCAGATATTGGCAAGGCAAAGCGTGAGTTTGGCTTTGCGCCAAGAGTAACAATGATGGATGGCCTGAAGAAGATAGTGAAGCTATGGAGGGCAAATGAAAAAAATTAGCATCGTATCGCCGGTTTATAATGAAGAGGCGGGTATCAGATTCTTTCATTCGGCGTTGCTGGATGAGCTAAACCGCTTGCCGGAGTATGAGTTCGAAATCATATATGTTGTGGACAAGTGTAAAGACAATTCCTTGGGTATCCTGAGCGAGATTGCGGAAAAGGAACGGAATGTAATAGTGATTGGATTGTCCCGAAGGTTTGGACACCAAATGTCTTTGGTAGCAGGATTGGATGCTTGCAGCGGGGACGCTTGTATTATGATGGATTGTGATATGGAGCATCCTCCTTCTTTTATTGAAACATTGTTAAAAAAATATGAGGAAGGATTTGATGTAATCCATACACGCCGCGTTTATTCACAGAGGGTGGGTTTTTTCAAAAGAACTTCATCAAAGCTGTTCTATAAGTTGTTGAATAAGCTTTCGACAGAGGACTTAGGACAAGATTCCGCGGACTTCAGGTTGGTGTCGCGTAAAGTAATTGATGTATTCAACCAAAAAGTGCGGGAGCATAACCAGTATTTGAGAGGGCTGTTTCGCTGGGTCGGGTTCAAACAGACCGAGATGGAATTTCAGGCGGGCGAGCGCATGGCAGGCGCAAGTAACTACCGAATGAAGACGTTGATGAGCCTAGCAACAGACGGTATTGTATCCTTTTCTAAAATTCCACTTCGTATTTCCATTGTGCTTGGGGTGATATGCGCTACAATTGGTCTGGTTTACGGTATCTATAGCGTGGTGTCTTATTTTATTGATCCAACATTGCCAGCTGGCTGGACATCAACCATCATATTTTTATTGCTTATAGGGGGTATTTTATTGCTCGTTTTGGGAATTATCGGTGTATACATAGGCGCCATTTTCGATGAGGTAAAAAACAGACCGCTTTATATTGTGGAAGTTGTTTATGGTGTTGCGAAACAACAGGAGAAAAAAGAATGCACGCATCTTTAATGATTCGAGACAGGCTGAAAGCCCGGCGATTCAAGGATAATGTAATTGTAATTTTATTGTTTTTTATCATTCCCTGGCTTGTGTATGCATTGGGTGTCGATGTTACAACGCAGAGCTTGGCGGCTGGTGATGGTGTTATATATGGTTATCCGACAAAAGCGTATTCCGCGGGAGGGTCGCTTTGGAATCCTTATGTTACGGGGGGGACCTATACGGTAAAGGATGTGGGTGCGCAGACGGTTTATCCGTTAAATGTGGTTATGATGTTGTTTCCCAATATGTTTGGGTTTAATGTGTTCCTGATGCTGCACTATTCCCTTGGTGGGATTTTCACGTTTTTATATCTAAGATCAATTGAGCTAGAGATGCGGGCGGCTTTTTTGGGCGGAATTGTGTTTATGTTCAGTGGGTTCATGGCCGCGCATCTAGGGCACCACAGCATGGTTAGCGCAGCTGTTTATGCACTGCTAATTTTATATGCTGTTGAGAAATACCTGAAAAAAAATCATTTTGGTTTTTTGCTTTTGGGCGCCGGCGCGCTTGCGCTTTCTATTTTGGCAGATTATTTGGCTGTTACGTTTTATACGGGAATGATCGTGTTACCTTATATCATATACCGAAGCATTGCCGCGGGAAAAACTGCCCGGAAGGGAGCAAGGAAGGTCATTCTGGATGTGGTAAAGCTTATTCTTGCTATTTTTTTGGGCGGCGTTTTGCTGGCAATGGTGTATGTGTTGCCTGTCATAGAATCTCTGCCGTATGCGACACGGGAATCCGTTTCCTACGAATTTTTTTCCTCGTATAACTTCCCGGCTTTTATGCTGCCCATGCTGCTTTTTCCTTTTCTGTATGGTGGGACAAATGTATTTTACTTTATGGGTCCCTGGAATTTCAGTGAATTGTCAGGATATATGGCCATCTTAGTTGTGATTGTTGCTGGAGGCGCGTTCCTGGCATTGCGAAAAAAAAATTCTCTGGTATGGTTTTGGGCCATTGTGGCGGTTGCGGGGTTTGTCCTAACGCTTGGCGCGGACACACCAGTTTACAACCTAATGTATCAGATGCCCGGGTACAATATGTTTCGCGCTCCGGCGAGAAACTGGTATGAGGTAAATTTTGCTTTCACTATATTATTTGCGATAGGGCTGGACTACCTGCTAAAGGTAAGTGAAAACAGGCGTGCAAGAAAGCTATATACGAACAAGCTAATTAAGATAAGCGTGCTAGTGGGTGCTGTGGCAGTTG
>JAJDHD010000073.1 GCA_030266015.1 Christensenellaceae bacterium OttesenSCG-928-K19
CATGATAGCCGGCAATACAAACGCCACCGGTGAAACGCCCACACCTGTCACAAAAAGGCCGATAAACACAATCACAAATGAAAACAGCATGTTTGCAAAATTACTGCACACATTGGAAATTGGTATGATGATCCGCGGAAAATATATTTTTTGAACTAACCCCTGAGCCGCCATGATACAGCTTGAACCCGACACCAACGAGGTAGATAAAAAGAGCCAAGGAACCAACGCGACAAACAGAAACATCGCATAATTTTCAATTCCTTGACGCATAATAACGGAAAAAAGCAAAGTATATACTAGCAATTGCAGAAACGGATTTAAAAATGTCCATAAAAATCCCAGTACAGAACCTTTATACCGTGTTTTTAAATCTTTTTTTACTAAGCTGACAAGCATCTCACGATACTCCCACAACTCCTTTATAAAACGCATAAACTATCCCTCATTTTCACATTTCGAACAAAATTTCATAATAAGCGCGGGCCGCGTCATCCCAAGTATATGTAAGAAGCTTATCGGCAAATTCTTGCTGGTTGCGCACTATCTGCTCTCCGTTTTCCACGGCACACAAAAGCTTACTTGCAAAATCATCTTCATTGTACGGATCAAATAGGTTCAATCCGCATGTCTCTGCCGTCATCCCCAAACTGCGTATTCTTTCCTCCACAACGGGAATCAGCGACAATGTAAGCGGTTTTTTGCAGTAAAGCGCTTCTGTCGCCTGCGTGGGGAAGTTCGCTTCCATGAGTGATCCGCACGGCAAGCCGTCAGAGTAGCGGTACAGGCTGAACAACTCCCGATCAGATACATTCGAAGCAAATTGAATGTTGTCCTGTACGCCATATTCCCGCATCGCTTTTTCGGCAGAAGGCACATCTGCCACATTGCCCGTCAGGACCAGCCTGATGTCCTGATGCTTTTTCAACACCTCGCGGAACGCATAAAACATGCGCGCCATATTTTTGTGCGGCCTGATCTGGCTAGGATAAAACAGGTATCGCCCCTGTAGGTCAAACCGCTGCCGCAGCTCATTTTCGGGTATCAGCCCGTCTTCCGGCATTTTTGATTCAAATACAGGAAAAGGCACTACATAGGTATCTTCCTCGCGCATTGCAATGCTGGCAAGGATATGTTCCTTCCTGACAAATTCGCTTGCGCTTACCATTTTCGCCCCGGCGCGCACAATACGCTTTGCACGGCTTTCGATATCGCGCCGCAGCGCCTTGTTCGATTCATTAATGGAAACAAAATCATCGAAGTGATAAGAAACGGCCATATCATGGGCGGGCACGACGATCGGTTTGCCAATGCCTACTACATTGTCCAGATAGATAATTGCAGGCATAAATACCTGTGCGCGCGAAAACTCACGCGCCACGTAGCAAAGTGTATCATCCTGCTCATAGTTCCCCCAGGAAATCAAGCTGCGTGCATCTGTTACGTTAAAGTGTTTCTGCCAATTTTTTTCCGTAATAATGGACAGCCGTTTTGACATGGACGGATCCGTCTGCACCGCTTCAAAGATGGCCTCCGCTTCTTTTTTGTTGAATTCGTAAGTCCATACTTCCACTTCTATCTCATCATATACAGACAACATTCCCCTGACCAGGCATCCCATAAATCTGGAAATACCTTCCCGCCTGAGATTGGGTATTGGATATCCAAACCCAAACCAAACACCCAGGGTTTTATTGGTTGTTTTCGCTTTTTCGGGTTCGGCACAAAACAGCGCTTCGTATTGTCTGTCCAGATCGTCCACCGCATAGGACACAGCCCTGTTTGACACTCCCGTTTCCCGCAACACCTCAGCCACGGTATTCAGCGTCTTGCCTACCAACAGCTTATATTCTCCGTCCGCCTGGTATGTCGCTAAAAACGACGTCAGGTTATCGACATACTTTTGCACGCTGCATTCCCGTTCTATAAACTGTTTTGCGTTTTTCCCCACCCGCATTCTTTCGTCTGGATGGTCCAAAAGGAATTCCAACTTTTGTCGCAATTCTTCTTTCTCGTTTTCCCTGCTTATTTTCACCACGCTATCAGCTGGCATTTCTCCATAAATCCCCGTATCCAGCACCACCGTAGGCGCTCCATATCCCATTTGTTCAAACAACGAAAGGGAACACACTTCCGAATTGGGATTGCGGAGATTGACACAAATATCTGCATTGCACAGATAGGTCTCCATCGTCTCATACGGCTGGTATCCTAAAAGTTCCATGCAGCCCCGCAGCTCATTCTTTGCAAGACGCTCCAGTTTCTCGCCATAAGAACCACCGTATGAACCCACAATAACGAACCTAATCCTGTCTGCAAGTGCTGGATATTCCCGCAACACCTCTGCCATGACATGGTTGCGTTTTACTTTATGAACGATCCCATTGGATACGATCAAAAGCCGCTCGTCTTCTGTAGGAGACATCGCGCGGCAAATCCGCGGCGCTTTATAAGGCAGGTATGCCCAGCCGACAGGCCCATAATACTCCTCCGCCAATTTTTGGGCAAATTGACCCGCATGGGTAAAAACACCGGCGGCATTGCGCAACACCAGTGGCAACATGGAATAATGGCAAATCAATTCGACAATGCCCTCATCCTCTTCTGTCTGGTGATATATTTTATGAGCATCTTCTTTTGCGTTTTCTCCATAACACGCCACCATGTCCTGCTCAAATCCGACAAATCCGGCTTCCTCGCTGCCGCCATACTGCATTTCTTTATATTGTTGGCGCACCAAGCTGTTCATCGTGCGGTCGTGCAACACCACGACCCCCGCTTTTTTCTGGAGCACACGGTATATGTCGCCATGGTAACCAGCGAAATTGCCAAGATTATATACGATATGGTCATATTGATCCAACTCAGCCACATCAAACAAAGATGCGGAAAACGTAACAACCGATACTGTCGATGGTATCATCTTTCCCGTATCCGGTGCATAGACCGTCACATCATTGCCGCGTAATTGAAGCTCTTCACAAATAGGTTTGCTTACACTGCCGATCGAGCTTTTTTCATCAAAAGGCGTAAACCATGCTATTTTCATGCCAGCAGCCTCCTGATCGTATTTTCCCATGTGATGTTCTTTTCTTCGATGCTTTGCCGGCCCAATTCGCCCATGCGCTGCGCCATCTGTTTATCCTCGTATAACCGGTCGATTGCGGCAGCGAGATCTTTGGGATCCGGCGCCACAAAACAGCCGTCAACCCCTTGCCGCACAAACTCGACCGTTCCACCCGAATCAATGCAGGTGATCACCGGCTTGCTTGCATACTGTGCCTCCATCGTCACAAATCCGCACGAATCCTCCTTGTATGGAATGTACGCGGCTGCTAATGACTTTGATAACAACTCCACTTTCCGCTCGTCCGAAATCCATTCGTCCATGATCGTCACTTTATCTTCTATTCCATTTTCTGCAACAAACGCCCGCATTTCCCGCATATAGCCTGCTTCTGGACATTGCCCCGCTATGACCAGCTTTACCCCGCTTTTGGTATGCTTCATGGCCTGCACCATCAGGTGCTGCCTTTTTAGCGAATTGATTCTGCTTGGATAAAAGATATAATCGCCTGTGCTGTCGCAATAATAGTGCTCTGCATTTTTTAACGGTGGCGGCAACACCTCGGACGGGATACTGTTGTATTTCATCAGCCGGTTTGACACTTCCTGCGCGTTTGTATACACATGCCGGGATTTCGGAATATCGGCATTATCAACAGCATGCACCACCTCTTTGATTCTCTTTGCAACGCCGCTTTGCGGCAATCCGTATTCCGTGCCATCCAATTCATATACCTGCCGAAATTGATGGAACATCCACATGACCTTGTTTGGATGTTCCACGCAATAAGCAGGAAACTTAAAGGCGATCACCCTGTCATATCCGTCAAGGCGGAGCATACGCGTGGCCGCGATCGTATTCATCAGAGCTGCTTCATAATTATCCGGGAATGGGATACGATAAAGGTGGGCCATATGCCCATTTTCTTTAAGCTGGATCCTGAGGTCATCAACCAATATTTCCGCGCCGCCCTGTACATATGGCGTCATTGTGTTCACAAGCGCAATTTTCACTTCACTTCACCAACCCTTCCAGAACAGAGTTGATAGCCCTTTCTTTTTCCAACGTTCCGCCTCTCCACGGCTTCTTCAACTCTTTCAGTTGGGCGGCATGCAGTATCCCGTCTGCAATTTCGCAGGCTTCCGGCTTTACAGCAACGCTGTTTTGCGCCCTAACGTATTCCAAAACTGCGCCGCTGTCCTGTGTCGTGACGACTGGCATTCCACGTTGTAGCGCATCCTTTACGCTCCGGTCGACGGACCGTGTTTCATACGGGATGGAAAGCAACGTGGAAATTGTTTGCCAGTCTCCCTCTGCGATTGTCCGCGATTCCATTCTGACCCTTTCACACAATCCTGCTTTTTCTATTCGTGTCTGTGTTGCTCGGCAATCAAGCGGGTGCGCGTCCGGTACAAATAAGGTCATTTCCAAGCGCCCAGTTATATGTGCAAACGCATCCACTGCCAACTCTATACGATCCTCTGGCATAAACCATGTTTGCATGGCAATCGCCCTGTTCTTTTCTCTTTTTATGCTCTCTTCCGGTTTTTCCTGCTCGCGCCGGAATACCTCCGCCTTTGCCCCAAACCGTTTACGGATATCCTCTTTTAACAAATTCGAGCCGCAAAACAAACTTTTTACGCTGTGAAGCTGCCTGCCCACAGCTACATTCACCATGTCTTTTATTTTGGTATATTGATAAGTCGCCGGCACACCATACGGTGTGTTCCAGTACTCGAATAGCTCAGGCAGCAGTTGGAACAAAAACACATGCTTGTTTGGGTGTTGTATAAAAAAAGCCGGACAACCCACGGCAATGAATATATCCGCTGTACTGCCTATCTCCATCATGCGAAACGCAGCCACCTGTTCCGGCATATCCAGTATGTCGTTATTTGCCGGTAGCGCAAACAAATCTGCTTCCAGTCCAATCTTCTGATAATACGCAGTAATATATTCCGCCAACTCCCACTCCCGAGGCGGGGAAAAATCCGGACGCACCGCACAAACCATGATTTTCATAAACGGCCTCCCTCATGGAAAAGCAAAAGGTTAACAATTCCCTTGTTTTGCAACAAAGCCTCTCTTTGTGCGGGCTTAAGATTTCCATCATCATCCACGCCTTGCATCGAAAGCCCCATGTCCGCAATCTGGTCTAACAAGTCCCCAGGTGCCTTTCCTGCCCTGGTCAGGTTTTCCTGGCTAAACTCCATCAGGATTCGAATATCAGGGTTCTTCTTTACTATATTTTTCATACCGGCCAACACCAAAGGCTCCGCTCCTTCCACATCGATTTTGACAAAATCGATGTGTGAAACGTCTTTTAAAACATCATCAAGTGCTACAGCGTGCACAATAATTTTGCCTTCGCTTCCTTCCTCGGCATACATCGAATTAGACACACCGGCTTCTCCCATATTTATGGAAAATTCCACGTCCATTTCCCTGTCCGCAACCGCATTGTTAAACAATGTATGGTTATTCGAATACTGATGTCCATTCATAAGCACATTTTCTTTTAACAATGCATATGTCGATGGTGTGGGCTCAAATGCGTAAACATGACAACCTTGCTGTAACGCCTGCAACGTATAGACACCCAAATTTGCGCCTGCGTCTACCACATTCATCCCCGGCTTGATATACGACAGAAAATACTTTTCCGATCCTGGTTCAAAATAGCTGTTTAGGCTAAGGTGCATGGCAAGCCGCCATTCCTCTGACGGCAGCGCCAATAAATAATTATTGAGCTGCACCACGGTAACGCCTCCCGCAAACCCGGAAATAGCAGTTTTGCTCAGGTTTGCCTTCCCAACAACAGTTGCCGCTACATTATTTACAGACTCATTTAAACTGAGAAAGGTTCCATCTACTTTCTCGGATACGTTTGCTTCCGACTGTTCAATACGGTTTTGTAGCATCTGAACTTCTGTTTTTAATAGCTCCGTATAGGTTCGTGTTACTGTCAGCTCATCACGCACGGCAGCCAGCTCAGCCACCAACATCTCATTTCGCACAACAGTCTCCGCTTTTAATATGCTGAACTCCGCTTCATATTGATCCAGTTTAGCCAACGAAGTGCCAACCAAATGCTGTGTACGCTTATCATCTGCCAGAGAACGTTCCATATAATACTTCAACCGGGTGGGCATGGTAACAGCAGCATGCAGCCATCGTACCAGTTTATTGTTCTTTAGCCGGTTCTCCTTAGAAAAATTCAAAAACACCGCCTCGTATTGCTCAAAATTGCACTTTTCGATATCTGCCGAGATCTCGTCAGACTTCAATATAATGTAGGCGAGGATTTCATTCGTCGCCCCCCTGCTCCTGTGTCCGCGGAAAATTTCAAGTTCCGGTTCACTTGGCTGGCGCAACAAGGCAGCGGCAAACGCTTCTTTTACAAACTCGTCGCCCTGCAAATGCATTAAGCCCGATAGATCGATGAATGTCCGTTGTGTTTCCCGCTGGCCCGCATCCTCATTATCGATTCCATACGAAATCATATTTCGTACATAGTTGGCGGTCGGTTTCTTCTCCGAATCCATATATTTCTACCAATCCTTATTCTGTATAGTTCAAAATAGTTCCGGCAATATACGCAACATCTTCGCTGCTCAGCAATTCGTGCGTGGGGATATTAAGGCCGCGCGCAGCAATATCCTCCGAAACCGGACAACCCGCTTTTTCGTTATAATAGGGCGGCATACTATGCATGGGATAAAACAGCGGCCGCGTCTCGATCCCGTCTTCGTCCAGTTTTTCCATCAGCGCATCCCTTGTTATCTTCGCGTTGTCTGTTAGTAACAAAGAATACATCCAACACACACTTTCCGCCCCCCGTGTCTGCTGCTGCTTCTGCACGCTTTTTCTTCCCGAAAAAAGCGCGTCATATCGTTTTGCGATATTTTGCCTTGCTTCAATATGCCTCTCCATATCTTCCAGTTGTGCAAGGCCGATCGCTGCTTGTATATTTGTCATTCTGTAATTGTATCCGACCTCGGTAAACCAATACCGCCGTTCGGGATCCATGCCTTGGCCCTTTAGCAGCCGTACCTTGTCGTCCAGCGATTTATTGTTTGTCACGACCATGCCGCCCTCGCCCGTCGTAATAATTTTATTCCCAAAAAAACTAAAGGTGCCAATATCACCTATTGTTCCCGCTTTTTTACCGTCGAACTCAGCACCGTGGCATTCTGCCGCATCTTCCACCACTTTGAGGTCATATTCGCTCGCAAAAGCCATCACTGCTTTCATATCGCAGGGATTGCCATATAGATGCACCGGCATAATCGCTTTTGTTCTTGGCCCCACTTTTTTGCGCGCATCCTCCACATCAATGCCCCATGTATCCGCAAGGCAATCACAAAACACCGGCGTCGCCCCACAATACCTGACTGCATTCGCAGATGCAATATAGGTAAACGACGGCACCAGCACCTCGTCCCCCGGGCCAATTCCCAACGCCAACAACGCCAGATGGATTGCCACCGTTCCATTCGAACACGATACAGCATACTCAGCCCCGAATTTGCTTGAAAACGCAGCTTCAAATTCCGCGATGTATTTCCCCACCGAAGAGATCCATACCGTATCCATACAGTCCTGTACATACTTTTTTTCATTTCCCAAAAAATTCGGCATTGCAACCGATATGTGTTTTTTCATTTAAAACTCCTTTTTTTATCAACCACTTTTGCGGGAACGCCATATGCCATAACCCCAGCCGGGATATCACACACAACAGATGCGCCCATCCCGATGACCGTGTTTTCTCCGACCGAAACACCATCGCGAATGACCGACCCGGGGCCAACCAGCGTTCCCGCACCAATCCGTACCGAGCCGCATATATGGGCACCCACAGAAATGTGACACGTTTCCCCTATGTTGCAGTCATGATCCACAGTCGCCCCGGTATTAATAATGCAATTATCACCGACCTCAGCTTGCGTGTGAACCACAGAATTTCGCAAAACACAAATCCCCTTGCCCAGTTTTGCCCACCGCGATATCTGCGCGGACGTGCTGATGATATTTGCTGGTTCCATGCCGATTTCCATGCAATACTTGAACAGTTTTTCCCGCAATTGGTTATTCCCCATCGCGACAAAAAAACACCGCACTCCAGATCGGAATATCTCCGGCAACATTTCGTCATTTCCAATTACCGGAATCCCCAGCACGATTTTTGACATATCCCTATCGATACAGCCAACCACATCATAACCACACTCATCAATCGCAATATCCATGACGCTGACTGCGTGAGGTCCCGCGCCTACCATCACCAGCTTTTCTTTCATCACAGCCCATTTCCCAATTCACAAAACTGCAGCACATCGCTCAACGTCTTTTCGATATCGACCTGTGCCACATAGCCTGTATCCTTATTTATCTTTGCCGTATCCGCCACCAAAAGCGGCATATCCAGCGGCCTAATATTCTCTTGGTCAACCACCACGTTTGGCTGTATCCCTGCCAATTCCAGCATTTTTTCCAAAATCCATTCTATACTGTGCGCCTTGCCCGAGCCTACATTGTAAACTTCGCCGTTCCTGCCTTTTTCCGCCAACAGACGATAAGCGCGCACACTGTCCCGCACATCAGAAAAATCGCGCTGCGCCGCCAAATTCCCAACATGCAGCTCTCCACCATTTTTCTTGACATCTAATATCCTGCCTGCAAAATCGGGCACAGCGAACCCTTTGCGCTGGCCAGGGCCTGTATGGTTAAAAGAACGGGTAAAAACAACGTTTACCCGCTTTGCAATAGCCAAACACCTTATCATATCTTCCTGCGCCTGCTTGGACACGGCATAAGGATTCAGCGGATGTACCGGCAGAGTTTCTTTGATAGGGCAATCCTCTTCTTTTACAATGCCATACTGGTCGGAAGACCCAACCAGCAAAAGCTTACAA
>JAJDHD010000074.1 GCA_030266015.1 Christensenellaceae bacterium OttesenSCG-928-K19
GGACACATACATTCTTCGTATACACAAACCATGTAAAAGGCCCACTCCATGCATTATTTCCGTATCTTTTGCTTTTATGTTTTATGGAACAACACCTGGTTTTTGTTCTGTTCTTTTGCCTTGTAAAGCAACATATCCGCCTCAATGAATATATCCTGTCCCTCGATCTGGGACCGACTACACAATCCAATGCTAAGCGATATATGGATGCCCTGCTCTGTAAAAAGCCGACTGGATACCTGTTTGCGTAGCGCTTCGCAAATCTGCACGCATACTTCGGACGGTGTATCTTTGAAGATTACCACAAATTCGTCGCCGCCGTAGCGGCCAACAGTATGTGCGCGAAACGTTTCGGCCAAAACACCTCCCAGCTCCCGCAATACATCGTCTCCCGCGCTGTGCCCATGCTGGTCGTTAACCTGTTTGAAATCATCCAGATCGATTACGGCTATGGCATAGTCGCGTTCGGGCGACTCCTTTTGCCACTGCTCCACCTCTTTCAGCAGTTCCGTCAGGTGCCGGTGATTGTGTAATCCGGTTAGCGCATCTGTGATAGAATCCTGCCGATTCTGATATATGAGGGCGGTGAATTGCCGCTTGTACATCCCTGTTACTAAGACTAACACGCCAAGCATGACCAGATAGCTGAAAGACAGCGGGAAAATAGGCGTAAGCTGGTTTTGTACGGGTGGTGCGGCCAGATTAAAGCCCACCAGCACAAGTATTACCATTGTGTATGCGATTGTAAAAAAGCGTCCAAGCTTGCCGTCCAATAAAACAAAGGTCAGCATGAAAAACACATACACCACATAGGGCACACTGCTATATAAGCCACCCAACGAGAGCCAGGCAAAGGGTGTATAGGCAAAGCAGTAATAGGCAAACGCAAGGGCACAAATCACAGTTTTGCTAATCTTTTTATACAGCACTAGCAGCAAAGCAAGCAGAACAAAGCCAACTACGTGTATTACAACAGGCCAACCCGTATATCCGTGTGTCGCGTTATAGACACCCCCCACCAGCGTGGCAACAAGCCCGATGCATAAGGCTGCCAGCAAAATCTTGTTTTTTACCTGGAGGTATTTGTTATCGTTGTTTGTCCAGCCCACCCAATTCCCCCGCATCCATTGGTTCTACATACCATATTCTTCTTCATTATATCATTTCGCCTACACACGGTAAATACAAAATCTCGGGTACCTCGAGACAGAAGTGTAGAACTACAATACATATAGGACAGTGTAGAAAAAATAATGAAGGATGAGCTCGAATCGGATATTGTTGAGTTCTCAGCTTAACAAGCCGAAAGGAGCATCATCCCTCATGCACACAATAACACAGGATATGAAGTACAAGCAATCCCTGATGAATTATGCGATTCGTCATGGAGTCTCACGGGCATCTCGTAAATATAACCGCCACCGCTCATATATCTACTTTTGGCCCAGGCGATACGATGGCTCAACAGATTCTCTCAGGCCGCTTTCAAGACGACCACACAGCCATCCGCGTCAACACAGCGAGGAGGAGATACGGCTCATACGGAATATGCGTAAAAGAAACCCACAGCTTGGGATGATAGAGCTGTGGTGTCGCCTGAAAAAGCGCGGTTATACGCGCCACCCGGAGAGTCTGTTCCGCGTCATGCGGCGGTTGGGCTTGTTTCCGGAGAAAAAGAAGAAAACAAAGTATATCCCCAAACCCTATGAACAAATGACATATCCCGGCCAGCGTGTCCAGATTGACGTTAAGGTTGTTCCCGCGCACTGTCGCGCTGCCGGCTGCCCCAAGCTCTATCAATACACTGCAATCGACGAATACAGCCGCCTGCGGTATCTCGGAGCCTATGAGGAACAAAACACTTATTCCTCAAGGGACTTTCTTGTCAGGATGGTTAAATGGTTTAAAAAGCGTGGCATTCGAGTGGAATGCGTACAGACAGACAACGGATTTGAATTTACCAATCGATTCTCGCAGTCAAAGCGTGATCTGCCAACATTGTTTGAGAGTACCGCTTCTTCGCTTGGTATTAGGCACAAACTGATCCGGCCGTATACACCAAGGCACAACGGAAAGGTGGAAAGGAGTCACCGCGAAGATCAAAAAAGGTTCTACGCGACTCATAAGTTTTATTCTTTAGCCGACTATGGTGCACAGCTAGCTGTGCACCATAGTCGGTCCAACAATATTCCGATGAGACCTTTAGGTTGGCTTTCTCCAAGGAAGTTCCTTCAGAACTACACTGTCCGATATGTTTGACAAACCTACAAAATCTCGGGTACCTCGAGACAGAAGGCCGGGAGATGTTTTAGTTAAGCGCTGAACAGCTCAGGGAGCCTTAGCAATTCTTTCAACTTTCATTCGTTTATATAGTATGATAAACTCATGAGAGTGATAGTAATATTTGCGCTCTTGGAGGAAATCAAATGAACTCTGAATACATACGGCTATTTGCGACAATCCCGATGCTGATTGGTGCTGTAATCATGGTATTAACGATAAGAAAATACCATAGCTTTGTTAAATATTTCATAGAAGAAACCTATGAAAAACGACACAGCGGAAATGCTACAGAAAAAGCTGCGTTGACTCTTTTGTATTTGTTTTTAGCGGGTTTTGTGGTAGGAATTGCAGACACATTGATTCGTGGTGTGGAGCCTATGTATTTTTTTATCGCAATCATTTTCCTGCTGGGTGCGTTGTTTGTGTTTTTTTCTGTGCGGACTCAGATGGCGATGGCAAAACGATTGAGAGAAAAGACGTTGGAAACCATGAAAGCTTTTGTAAATGCGATAGATATGAAAGACGCATACACCAAAGGACATTCGGAACATGTCTATAGGCTGGTGGATTTGCTTTATGAATCACTTGATAGTCGAGCAAAAAACCTCATCAATAAGGCCAAATTGCTAGATGCCGCTATGTTGCATGACATAGGCAAAATAAGCATTAAGGATGAAATATTGAACAAAACGGGCAAGTTGGATAACCATGAATGGGAGGAAATTAAAACTCATCCTTTTAATGGTAAGAAGATGTTGGAGGATAGCTGCTATAAAGAAATCGGTGACTGGGTTCTTTATCACCATGAGCGCATGGATGGACATGGATATTATGGTTTGGAAGCGAAGAAAATTCCCATTGAGTCAAAATTGATTGCTATTGCAGATACTTATTCCGCGCTTTGTACCGATAGGGTATATCGCAAAAAAATGACGCATGAACAAGCAGCCGAGATAATGATGGAAGCCGCTGGAACGCAATTAGACAGTTCCCTCGTGAAAATATTTCTTTCTATTGATAAGGAATCACTATTAAGGATTCTTTCTTAATCACCAAATATAGGTGGAAGATTGGTTCGCTGCTTACCGGCTTCGTCCGCAAACAGTTTCTCGCGAAACCCATTTTACTGCAACAATCATACTCATTTTTTCAAATCAGTAGATAACAGGCCCCGCCGATTATGCCGCTGCCTAGCATGACGAAAATGGGGGTTAGCTTGAACTTTCGTAGTACGAACAGCCCTGACACGAACAGTATAACTGCGATAAAATCTATGGAAGCGATATCCCATATGAAATTGTCTTGCCCCCAAAAGGACATCACAAGAAGGGAAAGACCCGCCGCTAAAATTAAGGCTACCACCGTTGGCCGTAGTCCCGCTAGCACACCCTTGATTACCACTATTTCTCTGTATTTTTTGTATACCCACGCCAGTAGAGACACAATTATACAAGAGGGCAGAATACAGCCAAGAGTGGACACCAGCGCTCCTCCGAAGCCTGCAATTTGCGTGCCTACAAAGGTTGCCGAGTTTATAGCGATAGGGCCTGGTGTCATTTCGGAAATGGTGATAAGGTCGGCAAACTCGGCAGGGGTTAGCCAGCCGTGAATATCAACCACCTGATTTTGTATCAGTGGCATTGCAGCAAACCCGCCACCAAAACTGAACAATCCGATTTGAAAGAAGCTCCAGAACAGATTAAGATATACCATGCTCTACAGATGCTCCTTTCCTGTTTTCTTGTCGTGCATACTAACCAACGCACCCAGCGTGCCACAGAATAGTATTATATAGATAATGTTGACCTGGAAAAAATAGTAGACAACAAAAGCCCCTGCCATAATCACAACCGGCAACAGCTTTTTGGCTTTGATGATTTTGCCAGCCATGGTTATGACCACATCGAAAATGACTGCGCACACCCCAGCCATCATGCCCTTCAGCACAGCGCCTAAAACAGCGTTGTCCCGAAATGCAGCGTAGAACAAGGAAATAACCGAAAGGATGACGAGCGGAGGAAGGATGGTGCCAATGATAGCTATCAACGCGCCCACAAGCCCCATCACTCGCCAGCCCACAAGGATGGAGGCATTGACTGCCATCGCCCCCGGCGAGGACTGCGCAATAGCGGCCATGTTTAACATTTCGTCTTCTTCCAGCCAGCCCAGCTCATCTACAAACTTCTTTGTCATCAGCGGAATGATGACAAACCCGCCACCAAAGGTAAACGCGCTCAAGAAGAAAGTGGCTTTGAAAAGCTTAAAACAGTTTTGCAGGTTTTTTTCCATATAACTCCTCCTTACTCTACTAGTATACGCCTTGTTATTGAATAATAAAAATAGTATTATTATATTAATTGATAGCTATATTGATTTGATCGGAGGTATAACATGACGCGAAATACTTGAAAGTGCTCTCATCTTGCATGGCAACAAGGTTGTGCCTGGGCGTGAGAACCCCAACACAAAGGCGATTATGCGGGCAGTGGAGAATGACTTTAGCGTAGCGGTTTTGCTGTTATTGTTGGCGGGAAACCATCTGACCCAGGGAGCACCTATCGCAAAGCCGATTGAAGGCATCTTCCTCCATTGGAAGTTTGTCATCATGTACTACGAAAAAATATATCATAGGCATATGAAAGATTATATCATTCTGTGCGTGCCGGATAATATTGGAAAGCTCTTCCGGTGTGGCACAGTATTTCTAAAGAATAGGCGGTAATGACGATATGCACCCTGAACTCTTTTCCATTGGTCCCATCACTGTTCACAGCTATGGACTAATGATAGCCATAGGTATGCTAGCAGCCATCCTCACCGGTACTTTCCGTGCAAAACGCAAAGGGCTCAGCCAGAACATTGTGTGGGGTATTGCTTTGTTTGGTATCCTCGGGGGCATGGTTGGCGCAAAGTTGTTATTCTATATTCTCGATATAGAACGTATTATTCAAGACCCAAGTATATTGCTGGATTTTGGCAATGGATTTGTTATATATGGTGGTATTATCGGTGGAATACTGGCTGCGTGGCTCTACTGTCGCAAGAAGAAAACGGCCTTTGTGCCATACCTTGATTTGTTATTGCCATCAGTGTCTATCGCGCAAGGTTTCGGACGTATCGGCTGTTTTCTAGCCGGATGCTGCTATGGTCGGGAAACTGATAGTTGGCTCGGCGTGATCTTTCCTGCAGAATCTCTTGCACCTGAAGGTGTAGCGCTGATACCGACGCAACTCATTTCTGCTGCCGGAGATTTTACAATTGCTGTAATTTTAATGTTGATGGCACGCAGACAAAAATATGACGGACAGATTACAGAGAATTTCCTGCTATTCTATGGTGTAGGAAGATTCGCTGTGGAGATGCTCCGCAATGACCCGCGAGGTGCAGTGGGAATTCTGTCAACATCACAGCTCATTTCCGTCTTTATTGTTGCAACAGGTGTTGTGTGGAAAATTTGGAATAGTAAGAAAAGGAAAATAACGGCATAGGAAAAAGCTTCTTACACATAACAAGGCCACGAGTATACATTCGTGACCTTGATTTTTTGTGCTTTCGTGTAACAAAGCGTAAGCCATTGATAGGCTGTAACAAAACTACATATTACTGCAGATACAGCTATTAAGCACCGATAATAAATCAACCTGATTCGCTCTCATTCATCTAATCCTGTTGGTCTCGCAGTGTAAAGCGAGATACAACCTTAGACAAAAGTTCGCTTTGGGCGCTTAATTCCTGCGCCGAGGCAGCGCTCTGCTCAGCTGTGGCACTGTTGGCTTGTACCACATCAGAAATTTGAGTGATGCCTTTTGTAACCTCATCTATAGCGGCCGACTGCTGTGAAGACGCTTCGCTCATCTCACCCATGCTTTCAGCGTTCTTTCCAGCAATTTCACCCACCTTATGTAAGCTATTACCTGTTTTGGCTGCAATATCGACTCCCTTTGCCACATTATCAACGCTGGTTTGAATCAAAGCGGATGTTTCTTTAGCGGCATCAGCGCTTTTGGCCGCCAGATTACGCACTTCATCGGCTACAACGGCAAACCCCTGTCCGTGCTGCCCTGCCCGGGCAGCCTCTACAGCAGCGTTAAGCGCTAAAATGTTAGTTTGAAAGGCAATATCGTCAATAACCTTGATGACCTTTGCAATCTCCTGACTACTCGCTTCGATGCTTTTCATGGCCTCTGTCATCTGGCTCATGTATTCCAGACTCTCTTCCATCAATCGCCCTGCTTCGTTGGTTTCCTCCATTGTCTGGGTTGCAAGCCCAGTGTTGGCTTGAGCTTGCCCTTGTACCTGACTCACCGACGCGCTGAGTTGCTGCACGGTTGCCGCCTGCTCAGTACTACCGGATGCCAGCACCTGTGCACCTGAAGCGATTTGCGTACTACCCATCGCTACCTGGTTGGCAGCGGTACGAATTTCGCTTACCATCTTATTATTATTGTCCAGCATACGTACAATAGCCTTACCCACTACGTCTTTGTCCGAAGCCACCTGCATTGTGATGGCATAGTTTCCGTCCGCTATGGTATCAAGCGCCTGTGCCTGAGCCTGAAACGAAACCACCATCTCGCGAAAAGCATTCGCCAAATCACCAAATTCATCTTTGGAGTGAATGTCCAGTTGAACATCTACATCACCAGCGGCTATCTCTTGAGCGGCAACCGTCAGTTTACGCAATGGCGGCATAACCTGACGCATCATCATTATCATAAGGCCGATTCCCAAAAGAATGCTGCCAATTCCCAGCGCAAGCACGACAACGATGGAAGTGTTAAATAATGCGTCGCTTTCACCTTCTTCACGCATCATAACATCTTCAGCGTATACAATAATTTCGTCCAGCGCACTAATCGTGAGGTCGATATTAGGCAGTACTTCTTCGTTGTAAATACGCTCTCCTTCAGCATCATCGCCCGCCTCCAATGCCTGCAATATTTTGCTCGCCTCTTCATGTATATGGTTGTGCGGCGCTATTATCTCTTGTGTTAAAGTATTAAACTCAGCGGAGGATTCCTGTAGTGCTTTCACTTCATCGGTTTCCAGCCAACTCCCAAGAGAACATGCAGCCGGGTCAAGCGCTCCGGTAAACTCCGCCCCAGTATATAGCGAAAGTGTAAGCCCTTGCAGCCAGCGATAGTGCTGCATTTCTATACTATTCATTTCAGTGGTCATAGTATTTGCCGCATTCAATTCCTGACTGGCTGAACGCATCTGATTCAACACTACAAAAAACACAACAGCCAGTATGAGAATTACAACACAAAGAGCACCCAGAGCCATCACAATTCGTTTTTTCATTTTATTCCCCCCAATTATCTTATGCTATATAGAAATGCAAATCAATTAATCCATTTTTATAATACTCCTCACAACATTCGTGTGCAACATTTTTATTATACGTGATAGAATGCGATGGCGCAAAACCCAGTCGCAACTACTATACTGAGTTTGTCCAGAAAACACCGAAAGACACAGTTATCCTGACACTGGCCTGCGGGAAGTACCGCTTCAATGATCTGGATATCGGTCAAATCGGTGGGCTATTAAAGTCCTTCCGCTTGATGAGCTTAAATCAGCAGAAATGACAACCAAATGGGAGCAGCGGCTATCTGATGTCGCAGCTGGAAAAGAAGTGCCGGAGATATTCCGCAAAGATATCGAAGCTACTATTGTTAAGTGGTGTTGCATCATATCGTTCGCAAAGACATCGTCTACAATCGGGACCCCAATTGGTGGTGCGGTATCTGGGCTCAACTGCCCGATTTGTGGTGCCCAATCAACAAGCAGAAATGGGGCTGGGGCTGCTCAGCCTACAAAACAGGCTGCAAATTCTCCACGATCGGTACCATTCTTAAAAAGCGCCTTCTGTCGACTGGCACAACCGGATTGGTCAACCCTCATGCCCATATTATGCTGACCATGCGACCCATAGGCGAGGACGGAAACTGGGCAGCGAAGTCTCGAAAGCCCCTTGTGCTGACGGTGAACGGCCACACCGCGCAAACAAACTCGCTTACCGTGAGCGCCGCGCCGGTGAAGCACGCCATTGTTGCCACGGCGGGTACAGGTGGCAGCATCGCCCCCAGCGGCACCGTTATGGTGGCCCATGGCGGCAGCCAGACATTCAAGATCGAAGCAAACGGCGGGTACAAAATACGGGAAGTGGTGGTAGATGGCCGCAGCGTGGGGGCCGTTTCAAGCCACACATTCAACAATGTGACGGCGGGGCACACTATTCAGGCCGTGTTTGAAAAAACGGATACTGACCCGAATAAACCACATACCTACCAAACTCTGCAGCATGATGGCACCGGTGTGATTGTGAAAGCAAACGCTGCCTCCAATGCTGTGCTGGTGGTGACACAGGGTGCCCTGCACGACGAGGGAACCTGCCCCGCTTGTGATTCCATACGGCGCAGCACAAATATGATTGCTTTGTACGATATCTCTATTCAGGGTGATTACAGTGGCAATATCGAGGTATCCATCCCGGTGCCCAGCGCCTACAACGGACAAACGGTTGTGGTGCGTCATTGTAAGGGCAGCCAGGTGGAGGAAGTGGTGCTGACAGTACAGGACGGCTATGTTACAGGCAC